>NZ_JAPSKQ010000200.1 GCF_031181555.1 Streptomyces sp.
CGTACGGCTTGTTCAGCAGCACGCAGGCGTCGTTGACCAGGTAGCGGGTCGCGAAGTTGTCCGTGCCGTCGACGATCAGGTCGTACTGGCTGAAGATGTCCATCACGTTGTCGGCCTCGAGCCGCTCCTCGTGAAGGACCACGTTCACGTACGGGTTGATGCCCTTGACGGTGTCGCGGGCGGACTCGGCCTTGGGACGGCCGATGTCGGACTGGCTGTGGATGACCTGACGCTGCAGGTTCGACTCGTCGACCTCGTCGAACTCCACGATGCCGAGCGTGCCCACGCCCGCCGCGGCCATGTACATCAGCCCCGGCGAACCCAGGCCACCGGCGCCCACAAAGAGCACCTTGGCGTTCTTCAGCCGCTTCTGCCCGTCCATCCCCACATCGGGGATGATCAGGTGGCGGGAGTACCTGCGGACCTCGTCTACGGTGAGCTCGGGAGCCGGCTCGACCAGGGGTGGCAACGACACGGGGACTCCGTTGGTCGGTCAATCACTACGGTTGTTCTCGGCTCAACACTGCCATGGCCTTTTTCATTCCGAGACACCCGTCCCGATGCGCGAGACGATGTCGTCCCAGTAGCCGGGCAGCGGCTCCCAGGGATCGGTGCGGCCGCCGCGGCCCGTGTGGTCGGTGAAGTAGATCGTCGCGGCGCCCTGCCAGCGGGCGATGCGCAGGGCCTCCTCGAGGTGCGGTCCGGGCACTCCGTGCACGAAGTGGCAGAAGCGTTCGGGCGGGTGGTCGGCGGTCCACTCCGCCACCTGCGACCAGCGGTAGTCGTTCCAGGCGCCGGAGAAGGTGACCAGCTGGTCGGCGTGGTCGGCGTATCCGGGGTACGGGTGGGTGCCGTGGCCGAGGACGATGTGGGCGCCGTCACGGATCGCCCGGAGCGTGGTGACGGTGCGCCGGACCTCGGGGAGTCCGGCGCGGTCGGCGGGGCAGCGGTCCAGGAGGAAGCCGTCGACCCGGTACCAGTCGAGGAACCGGTGGGCGTCCGAGACCACCTCGCCGAAGGTGCGCAGGCCGTACGCGGTGTCGAGGTGGCCGAGGAGGCGGACACCGGCGTTGCGCAGGCGGCCGGCCGCCTCCAGGCAGTGCGGATCGGGTTGGGCGCCGGGGCCGTCGGCCACGTTCAGGACGGCCCAGTGCAGGGGGGTGCCCGGGCGGGTGAGCTCCCTCCACTCGGCCGGGGCGACGAGGGGGTGCGCGAAGCCCGGGACACCGAAGCCGGTTCGGACGCCGGTGTCCGCGGTGCCCTGTTTGACGCTGGTCAAATACGGCATGCGGCCTCCATCCAGATGTCGGCCAGGGACTCCTCGAGGTTGATCCGGGGACGCCAGCCGAGCCGGTCGCGTGCGGTGCGCACGTCGGCCTGCTGCCAGCTGCCGCAGCCGTCCGGGTACGGGAACGCGACCGGAGGCGCGTGGTGGTCGGATTCGGCGCGGGGGTGGCCGATGGTGGTCCTGAGATGGGTGGCGTGGAGGGTCGATGACGACGCGTGCACCCCGTGGGCACCGGGAGGGCCGTCCAGTTCGGTGAGGGCGCCGCCGTATCCGGCCACGCGGGCGAGGACCGCGGCGGCGTCGCGCAGGCGGACGGCACGGCCCGAGCCGATGTTGATGACGCCCTGCGCGGCGGAGAGCGAGGCGGCGTGGACGGCGCGGGCCACGTCGCGGACGTCGACGAAGTCCCGCTGGGCACCGAGCCCGCCGAGCCTCAGCTCGCCGTCGCCGGTCTGCATGGCGCGGCGCATGGCCTCGGCGAGGCGGCCGAGCGGGGAGCCGGCGGGGGTGCCGGGGCCGACGGGTGAGAAGACCCGCAGGACGACGGCGTCCAGGCCGGACCCGAGGACCAGCTCGGTGGCGGCGAGCTTGCTGACGCCGTACGGGCCGCCGGGGCGGGGGACGGCGTCCTCCGCCGTGGAGGAACCGGGCTGGCTGGGGCCGTACTCCGAGCTGCAGCCGATCTGCACGAGACGTGCGCCGCAGCCGCTGCGGCGCAGGGCCTCGCAGACGGTGGCGACGGCGACGGTGTTGTGCCGGGTGAGTTCGCGGGCACCGCCCCGGGTGGCGCCGGCGCAGTTGACCACTACGCCGGGGTGGACGGCGTCGAGGAAGCGGGTGAGGGCGCCGGGGCTGCCGGTGGCGAGGTCGAAGCGGACGTCGGCGTCGTCGCCGCGGCCGAGGGCGGTGAGCTGGACGGCCGGGTCGGCGAGCAGGCGGTCGGCGACGAAGCGGCCGAGGTAACCGTTGGATCCGATCAGCAGGACCCTCATCGGGCGCCTCCTTCGGCGTCCGGAGCTGCTGGGCGGGTGATCATGCGGGGTTCTCCTTCGGGTGCGGGCGCGCGGGGCGCGCGTCTTGTGCCTGCGGCGCATGTGCGGCCCCGGCGGGGGCGCGCTTGGTGCCTGTGGCTTCGTTGGGGGATCGGAACCGGGTCGGGACTGCCGTCGGGGCCGGGCCGGGGCTGCCGGACGGCACCCGCCGTTCGGCTCGCCTTCGCTCCGTGCGCGGGTGCCGACTGCCTCCTGCCCGGCTCGCGCGGGCCGCGGAGGATGCTCGGCCGGTCACCGTGGTTGCTCCGGGTGGGTGTGGGCCGAGGCCCGGGCGAGCTTGCGGGATGCGTGGATCAGCAGGGTCAGGGCCGCTGCCCCGCAGATGAGGGTGGGGAGGGCGGCGGGGCCCCAGGCGGTGGCCAGCGCGTCCACCGGCGCGGCCAGCGGGGCGCAGCCGGGGAGGCGGGCCGCGAAGACCGTGGCCAGGGCCGCTGCCTGTGCGGTGACCGTGGCCGCGAGGACCACCTTCGGGGCGTGGGTGAAGCCGTGAACCGTGAGGAGGCGGGCCAGGAAGAGGAGGGCACCCAGGGTGAGGGTCTGGGGGTGGGCGGATGGTTCGTCGAGGAGGGCGGCCGAAAGGGCCCCCAGGGCTCCCAGGGCGCACAGGAACAGGGCGAACGCGCCGAACAGCACCGGCCGGACGGATGCGGCGAAGTCCTCCAGGCCCCGGCTCGAGACGAGCCTGCGGCGGGCGCGGGCGGAGAAGAGGTGGGCGGTCCAGGCCGCGGGTGCGCAGGACAGGGTGAGGGCCAGGACCGGGGCGGTGGTGAGCGGCCAGTCCCCCTCCGCGGTACCGGTGGGCAGGCCGTCGGGGCCGCCGGTGATCGCGGTGCCGAGCAGGCCGTCGCCCAGGAGGGCGTAGCCGGTGAGCCAGCAGGTCCAGGACGCCGTGGTGGAGCGGCGCGAGGCGGCCGAGGTGGGGTCACCGGTGCTCAGTGGGCCTCGGCGCAGTGCCGCGCGCAGGGCGAGGGCGACGGCGAGGACACCGGTGGCCGCCGCGAGGAGGCGGGTCTGGCCGTGGGTGAGGCGCAGGGCGATCAGCGATGCGACGCACAGCGCTCCGGGGAGCAGGGTGAAGACGATCCAGTCGGCGCGCACCCTGGGGAGGGCCGTGGCTGCGGAGGGCTGGGTGCCGCCGTCGCGCGGGACGCGGGCGTACAGCTCCTCCGCGAGGGAGAAGACGTCCCGGTGGCGGAAGCGCGCGGCGGTCCGGTCGGTGATGCCGTGGGCCTCCAGGCCGGCCGCGATCTCCAAGGGGTCCACGGCCCGTTCGCACAGCTCGCGGTGGCGGTGCAGCAGCGCCTTGACCGGGTCGGCCGTGCCTCGGCGGGGGGTGGGGGCGGGCTCGCCCTCCGGGGCGGTGGCCCGGACGTCCGGCCCGGGGAGCCGCGGGCCGCCGCGTCCCGCTGTCTCTCGGTGCAGTGCGCCGAGGTCGGTCATCGGGCTGCCTCCGTCGCGGGTGCCGGCGTGGTGGCGCGTACGGGTGCGTCCGTCGCCCATGCGGGGACGGCGCGCGGGGCGCGGTCGGTCCAGTGGCCGGGGACGTGGGCCTCGGCGGGGGTGGCGAAGGGCAGGGGGTCGCCGTCGTCGTTCAGCAGGAGGCGGCGGACCGGAGTGCGCGCGACGGTCTCCAGGTACAGGCTGTGGAACGCCGCGACGTTCTGCTCGACGGTGAACAGTTCGAGTGCGCGGGCGCGCGCGGCGGCTCCCAGACGCTCACGACGCGCGGGATCGCGCAGCAGGGACACGCACGCCTCGGCGAGCGCCCGCGGGTTGCGCGGCGGGACGACGAGCCCCGTTCCGCCGATGGCCTCCACGACGGCGCCGACGTCCGTGGAGACCGTCGCGCGCCCGCAGAGCATCGCCTCGACCAGCCCGGCCGGGAAACCCTCGACGACACTGGACAGAACGACCACGGCGCCCGCGGCGTACGCGTCGGCGGCGGTGGGCAGGTCCGGACCGCCGATCTCCTCGAAGGACACCGGGTTGTCACCGACGGAGTGCGGGCCCTCGGCCTCGTCCGGGAAGAGCTGCGCGGCCAGCGCCTTGCAGTGGCCGAGGTAGTCGGCGCCCTCCGCGCCGGACGGGCCGCCCACGATCCGCAGGCGGGTCCTGGGCTCCTCCTTGCGGATCTCCGCGAAGGCGTGCAGCAGCGAGACCAGGTCCTTGGCGGGCTCCACGCGGCCGACCCAGACGAGGGTGTGCGGGTCCGCGCTCTCCGGGGACTCACCGACCTCGCCGAAGGGCGCGGCGTCCATGCCGGGGTGGACCGTGCGGAGCTTGGCCCGGTCGGCGCCGCAGCGTTCCTGCCAGCGGCGGGCGTGGGCGTTGCCCGGTGTGATGAACGCGGCCCGGCGGTAGGTCTCGGCGGCGAGCCTGCCGTGGAAGGCGGCGAGCAGGGAGCGGACCGCGGGTGAGGAGTCCGGGCGGGTCAGGTAGTGCGTCCGCAGTCGTACGCCGTACTCGGTCACCAGCAGCGGGATGCCGAAGAAGTGGTGGGCGAGCAGGCCCGGCAGGGCGGCCGCGCCGCCGGCCGTGGCGTGGCACAGGTCGACCGCGCCGAGCCCGTCCTCCTCGTACCAGTCGAGCGAGAGGGGGCGCAGAGCCTGCTCCAGGTGCGCGGCGACGGCCAGCAGATCCGGTACGCGGGCCTCACGCGCGGTGCTCAGGGCGCGGGGCGCACGACAGGCGCGTTCCAGGGCGCGTACGGCGGTCTCGGAGCGGAGCGCGGCCACCAGGCCGCCCTCGTCGCGGGCGAGTTCGGCGAGGCCGTTCAGAGCGGTGGCGAAACGGTCCGCCTCGGAAGCCGGGCGGGCCGTCCCGGCCGGTTCACGGTGGGCGCCGGGGGCGGCGGCACGTACGGTTCCGGGTGCGGCGGGGTCCGCCGCGGTGCAGAGCACGGCGGCCAGTTCTCCGTAGTGCTCCGTGAAGCGCCGGCGCGCGCGGCGGCCGTACACCACCCCGTCGTCCTCGGCCGTCCACAGCGGCGCGGTGCGCACCCTGCCGACCTGCGGCGGCAGCGGGACCCAGCCCGCGTCCTCCTGGGCTTCGCTGCGGCTGAACGCGTAGACGTCGAACTCGTGTCGGTCGAGTCCGCGCACGAGGCGGTCGCACCAGAGCCCGGCGCCACCGCTCACATACGGGTAACCATCCTCCGTAAGCAGTCCGATGCGCACGTGTGCACCCCCGTTCTCCCGTATGGGGAGCCGCCGTTGGCCCGGCGGCTCGCAGCGGGACGAACGTATGCGGACAAGGCCGTGGTGCGATGGACGGTTGTCCATCGCACCACCAAAAGGGGTGAACGGGCGTAACTTTCCCGCGCGGGGCGCGTTCCGCCGCGCTAGGAGATCAGCCCTTCGGGTAGGGCCACGGGTTCGGCCGGCAGTCGATGCCGTCGCGGTCCACGAACTTGGTCTGCTGCTGCATGACCGGGGCGAGATCGCCGTTCTTGTCGCAGGTGACGTGGCCGTAGCCCAGGCGGTGGCCGATCTCGTGATTGATCAGCATCTGGCGGTAGGCGTGGATCTCGTCGCCGTACGTGTCCGCCCCCTGCGCCCACCGGTACGCGTTGATCATCACGCGTTCGGTGGCCGCCGAGTCGCAGGAGACGTTGTCCACGGTGGTGTCCAGGCCGGACTTGGCGCACCATTCGGCGGTGGTGCCGGGGCTGGCGAGGGTGATCACGAAGTCGGGCCGGCCGGAGTGGATGCGTTCGAAGGCGCGGGCGCCGTTGTGCGCCCAGCTGCGGTTGTCGTTGAGCGTCTTCTGCACGGCCTCGGCGAAGAGTTCGCCGTCGAGGCCGAGGCCCTGCTCCACGTCCACCCGGTAGGTGATCTTCTGCCCCTTGCCCGGTGCCTTGTCGATGCCGGGGATCGCGTCGAACTTCCCCGGGCCCACGAGCGTGGCGCTGAGCGGGTACTTCCGGTCCATCTTCTGCTCGTACGTCAGCGGCTCGGCGCCGGACACCCCGCCGGGCGTCTCCCGGTCGTCCCCGCGCGAGGCGGAGTCCCGGACGTCACGCGCCCGGTCGGGGGCGGACTGCGCCTGTACGCCGGCGCCGTCGCGTTCGCCGGCGACCTGGCCGGCCACGACCACGGCCAGCACCGTGGTGACGGCGGCGGCCGCGATCCCGGTGAACGCCCGCCCCTTGCCCTTGCCGCCCCTGGTCTGCGCGGGCTCACCGGTGGGCGGCGCGTCGTCGTGGAGGTCGGAGGGGAGGGCGGCGACCGGAGCAGTGGTCCAGTCGGTGGCGGCGGCGTACGGGTCCGTGGGGTGCGCGGAGGCGGGCGGGCGCGGTGCGGGGGCGGACCGGCGCGGCGTGAAGAGGTCGTCGTCCTCGTCGAAGGCGTCGAGGTAGTCCTGCCGCGGTCCCCCGGGGGGCGCCTGCCGCTGTCGCGGCAGGGACACGCCGGCCCCGGCCGGTACGCCGCGTCCGGTCCCGGCCGCCGCCCGGCCCGTCGGTTCTCCCCAGCCACCGCCGGGTTCCCGCTGCTCGGGATGGCCCTCGCGGGCTTGGGGGACGCCGTGGGCGGGAGTGCCGTCCGGCAGACGCGGGACGCCGTGCGCGGGCGTCCCGTCCGGAAGCCAGCCGTCCGGGAGGCGTGGCACTCCGCCGCCCGGCGTGCCGTATCCCGGTGTTCCATGTGCCGGAGTTCCCTGGGCCGGGGCCCCCTGCGGCGTGCCGTACGGGGCCGCCGCGTACCCCTGGGCCCCGTGAGCCCCGCCCGGGGGCCGCCCCGGCTGCCGTCCCGGTCCCTGCACCGCGGGCGCACCGGGAGGCATGCCGCCCGGCCCTGGAGGTGCCTGCCCCGGAGGGGCCTCCCGGCGACCGCCCCGTACTGCGGTTGTGTCCGCGGTGTCGCCCTTCGGGGCGGGTCCACGGCGGCTGTGGCGTCCCACGTCGCGCCTCAGCCCCTCACGCTCTCGGCGGTGGCCCCGCCGTCGACGGCCTCGTCCGTACCGGTGTCGGCGGCCGGACCGGGGGCGCCCTTCGCGCCCGGCTCCCCAGTATCCCCCTCATCCCCCGAATGCGTGGTGACCGCGAGGAGTTCACGGAAGGCGAGGGCCACGGTCTCGGGGTACTCCATCATCGCCACGTGCCCCGCGTCCGGGATCGTCACCAGCCTCGAGTTCCGGAACGCGCGGGCCGCCCGCTGGGCCATGCGGAAGCCGACGAGCTGGTCCCGGCCGCCGTAGACGAGCAGGGTCGGCGCGAGCACCCGCTCGGCCTGGCGCCACAGTCCGTGCTGGCCACCCAGCGTGTACGCGTTGACGAGGCCCCGCGCGGAGCGTGCCGTCGCGTCCCAGAAGTACGGCAGCCGCATCCGCCGCTCCATCTCCTGCACGGCGTTGCGGAACCCGTCCGGCGTCACCCGCGCGGGATCCCCGTAGCAGAGCGCCATCACGCCGCGGACCCGCTGTTCCGCCGTCCACTCACGGGTGATCCGGGTGAACAGCGATGCGATCCCGGGCACCGCCAGCAGTCCCGTCGGGACGGCGGTGCGCTGCACACGCAGCTCCGGCAGGGCCGGTGAGACGAGCGTGAGCGTGCGGACGAGGTCCGGACGCACGGCGGCGACGCGTGTCACGACCGCGCCGCCGAGCGAGTTGCCGAAGAGGTGCACCGGGCCGCGTCCGGTGGCGTCGAGATAGCGGATCACCGCGCGTGCGTGCGCGGTGATGGAGTAGTTGCCGTCGTCCGGGGGCGGGGAGTCACCGAAGCCCGGCAGGTCCACCGCCTCGCTGTCGACGACGTCCTCCAACAGGGGCATCAGCGCCGACCAGTTCAGCGAGGAACCGCCCAGTCCGTGGACGTAGAGGGCGGGCGGCAGTCCCGCGCGCGCGGGCGGTCTCGACCGGATCGACAGCGTGATCCCGGGAAGCTCCACCGATCTGAGCCGCTCGCCCTCCGCGACCCTGACGGCGGCCACCTCGGGAAGCACGCTTGCGGGCGGCACGGACGGCAGGTCGGTCGAAGACATGCGGCAATGTTACGAGACGATCACGTAGCGGTTCACGTGTTCGGCGTCACAGAGCCGCATGCGCATCGCGTCACGCTCCGGTCGCGGATCGCATAGCGTCCGAATCGGGTGTCTCCTAGGCTCGTACAGAGGGCACCCGCATGTGGCCCCTGCATTTCCCAGGGACGTTCGTAGGAAGGGAGCCCAGCATGGCCGTAGATCCGACCGACCCCGAGACGTTCGAGGAGGACGAGGACGTCCGCGAGGGCCAGGAGTTCGACGTGGAGGCGCCCGAGGTCGACGCGGCCGAGCAGAAGGCGGACGTCAGGCCGGACCGTGACGACCCGCTGACCGGCGTCGACCCCGATCGCGCCAGCGAGGCGGATCTGGTGGAACAGGCCAGGGTCGTCTCCCTCGACGAGGACGACTACCGGTGAGGAGACCGCCGAGGAGGGCCTCATCAAGCAGGAAAGAGGCCGTATTTTGCCCGCTCTGACACCTTTTGAAACCGTCCGTATGGCTTTCGCTGCTGTCCGGTCCGTGAAATCCTGCGCTCTCACCGCGCGCACCACGGTTACCGAAAAGTACGATGGCGGCGCGGCTCACACCGCATGTGGACGACAATGGGAGGCGGCGTGACAGCCATCGAGCAGACAGAGGCGGTACGCCCGAGGGGGACACGCCTGCCGCGCCGGGCCCGACGGAACCAGCTGCTGGGCGCCGCCCAGGAAGTCTTCGTCGCGCAGGGCTATCACGCGGCCGCGATGGACGACATCGCCGAACGCGCCGGCGTCAGCAAGCCGGTGCTGTACCAGCACTTCCCGGGCAAGCTCGATCTCTACCTCGCCCTGCTGGACCAGCACTGCGAGTCACTGATCCAGTCGGTGCGCCACGCGCTCGCGTCGACGACCGACAACAAGCAGCGCGTCCGGGCGACCATGGACGCCTATTTCGCGTACGTCGAGGACGACGGCGGTGCCTTCCGCCTGGTCTTCGAGTCGGACCTGACGAACGAGCCCGCCGTGCGCGAGCGCGTCGACAAGGTCACCAACGACTGCGCGGAGGCCATCTGCGACGTCATCGCCGAGGACACCGGGCTCTCGCGGGCGGAGTCGATGCTGCTCGCCTCGGGCTTGGGCGGGCTCGCCCAGGTGGTGGCCCGGTCCTGGCTGCACAGCGACCGCAGCGTGCCGCGCGACCAGGCGGTGCAGTTGCTGACCTCGCTCGCCTGGCGGGGCATCGCCGGATTCCCGCTGCACGGCAACGACCAGCAGCACTGACCGCGCGCGGACACCGGCGGCCCCTTGTTCCCGCCGGCTGTTCGCTCCTGGCGTGGCCCGGCGAAGCGTGTACGTCCCCTCACCGGGCTAATGTGTGCTGGTACGGCGCGGAAGGTCGCGCACTTCACTGACCGTCGGAGGGACATAGCCGTGGAGGTCAAGATCGGCGTGCAGCACGCGCCCCGCGAGATCGTTCTGGAGAGCGGTCAGAGCCCCGAGGAGGTCGAGCGCGTGGTGGCCGAGGCGCTGGCCGGGAAGTCGCAGCTGCTGAGCCTCGTGGACGAGCACGGCCGCAAGGTCCTGGTGCCGGCCGACCGCCTCGCGTACGTCGAGATCGGCGAGCCGGCCCCGCGCAAGGTGGGCTTCGGCGCGCTGTAGGCGACGACCGGCGGACGGCCGACGGACGATCAGCAGTCGGGGAAGGGCCCGGCGGGGGGGCCGGCGGGCCCCCCGGGGCCGCCCCCGGCGGCGTGAAGTCCCCCGGGC
>NZ_JAPSKQ010000201.1 GCF_031181555.1 Streptomyces sp.
CCCCGTGACGTACGACCTCACCGCCCTGCGCGCCCAGGTTCCCGCGCTGGCCGCCGGCACCGCGCACTTCGACGGCCCCGGCGGCACCCAGATGCCCCTGCCCGTCATCGAGGCGATCAGCGCCGCGCTGTCCCACCCCCTCTCCATACGGGGTGACGGCCTGCCCGGTGAACGCAACGCCGAGGACATCGTCGTCGGGGCACGCCGGGCCATGGCCGACCTGCTGGGCGCCGACCCGGCCGGCATCGTCTTCGGGCGCAGCGCCACCCAGCTCGTCTACGACTTCTCCCGCACCCTGGCCCGCGACTGGTCGCCCGGCGACGAGGTGGTCGTCACGCGGCTGGACCACGACGCCAACATCCGCCCCTGGGTGCAGGCGGCCGAGCGGGCCGGCGCCACCGTCCGGTGGGCGGACTTCGACCCGGCCACCGGCGAGCTGACCGCCGACGACATCCGGGCCGTGCTCTCCGAGCGCACCCGGCTGGTGGCGGTCACCGCGGCCTCGAACCTGATCGGCACGATCCCCCCGGTCGCCGAGATCGCGCGGATCGTGCACGAGGCCGGTGCGCTGCTCCACGTCGACGGCGTCCACTACACCGCGCACGCCCGCGTCGGCGTCGAGGCACTCGGCGCGGACTTCTTCGTCTGCTCCCCGTACAAGTTCCTCGGACCCCACCACGGTGTCCTGGCCGCCCGCCCCGAGCTCCTGGAGACCCTGCGCCCGGACAAACTGCTGCCCTCCACCGACGCGGTTCCCGAACGCTTCGAACTCGGTACGCTGCCCTACGAGTTCCTGGCGGGTACGCGTGCGGCCGTCGACTTCCTGGCCGGCCTGGGGACACAGACGGCCGGCAGCCGCCGCGAGCGCCTCGACTCGGCGTTCGAGGCGATCGGGGAACACGAGGACACGCTGCGGGGCCGGCTCGAGGAGGGGCTGGCGGCCTTCGAGGAGGTCACCGTCCACTCCCGCGCGGCCCGGCGCACCCCGACCCTCCTTCTCACCCTCGAGGGCCACGACACCGTGGACGCCTACCGGTTCCTGGCGGGGCGCGGCGTCCACGCGCCCTCCGGCAGTTTCTACGCGCTGGAGGCCTCCCGCCGTCTCGGTCTGGGGGACACCGGCGGCCTCCGCGTCGGACTCGCCCCCTACACCGGCACTCAGGACGTCGAACGGCTTCTGGAGGGACTGTCGGCCTTCCTGGGACGAACGCCGCGGACCGCGTAGGGGCGTGGGGGACCGGATGCCCGGCGTGTAGGTTGTGCCTGCCGGGCGGTTCGACGCGGGGGGTGAGGGATGGTCGGTGACGACAGCGCTTCGGGCGGACCGCCCCCGGCGCCCGGCCGCCCCTTCGGGGGCCTGACCTACGGCACCCCCGGTGCGACCCTCCCGCAGGCCCCGCTCTGGCGGGAAACCCCGCGCGGGTTCCGCCGGTTCGAGACCACCGTGGTGATCGGACGGGGAGAGGACGCCTGGGCCACGGCCAGGGACGCCGTGGCCCGGTGGGAGATCAAGCGGCGCAGCGGGTTCGCCGTCGCCCCGGCCGACGGGGGAGGCGTCAGGGTGCGGGAGAGGGGGCGTTACCGCATCACCGTGGGGCTCGGCCGGTTCGTCGTCCGGGAACCGGTCGAGGTCGTCGCCGTGGTGGACACCGAGAACCGGTGCGGCTTCGCCTACGGCACCCACCGGGGGCACCCGGTCAGCGGGGAAGAGGCCTTCATCGTGCACCGGGACGACGACGGCCGGGTCCACCTGACCCTCCGGTCCCTGACCCGGGCGGCTCCGGCGCCTCCGTGGCGGTTCCTCTTCCCCCTCCTTCTCCTGGCCCAGCGCTGCGTTCGCGAGCGGTACCTGCGCGCGTTGACGTGAGACCGGGCGGCGCTGTCCCCGGGACTCAGTCCAGGACCGTCTCCCAGGTGTCGACGGCGTAGTGAAGGGTCATCCCGTGGCGGTCGTACAGCCGGGGAGCCCCGGTGGTGTTCGCCGTGTCCACGCCGAGTCCGACGACGTCCCGTCCCCGCGCGGCGAAGGCCGCGAAGGCGTGCCGCAGCAGGAAGCCGCCGAGGCCCCGGCCCCGGGCCTCGGGCAGGACGCCGATGCTGCGGATCCAGCCCATGGCCTCCCGGTCGTCGCGTGCGAGCAGGAACCCCACGTCCCCCAGGACGTCGTCGGCGACGATCCACACCAGGGACCAGTCCAGTCCCTCGGCGTCGATGTCGTGCAGCCACGGGCCGTAGGCGCGCGGCTGGAAGTCGAAGTGGTCGGCGAAGGAGGCCTGGTACAACGCGTGGACGCGGACGCGGTCCGCCTCGGCGGCGCAGTCCCGGATCCGCAGGCCGGCGGGTACCTCGGGCACCGGGTCCTGCGCGGGGTTCAGCGGGCGGCGCAGGACGTGGTAGCGGCGTACGACCTGCCAGCGCCGCTCCCGGAGCAGACGGGTGTCGAGCGTGGGCGCCACGTTGAGATGCAGGTGCACGACGGCCCTCGCGGCGCCGTTCTCCCGGGCCTTCTCCCGTGCCCGGGCCTCCATGGCCTCCAGCACGGGCGCGGCGGTTTCCTGGTGGTCGGGCAGCACGTAGTGGTCGATGTCGATGCGGTCGCCGCCGGACTCGTCCCACAGCAGCCCGTAGGCCACCAGCCGGTCCCCGTCGAAGACGAGCCAGGAATCGCGCCGCAGGTCGACCTCGGGATGCCGCAGATCGGCCTCGACGGTGCGCAGGTCGGTCTCGGGCCGGCCGATCTCTATCTCGTCGACCCTGTTGAGCAGTTCGGTGACGGCGGGCGCGTCATCGAGCGTGGCGGAGCGCAAGGAGTAGGGCATGAGGACCAAGAATCCGCGGGCGGGGCGGGAACCGCAACGGCATTTTGCCGGCGGCGTGCCATCGTGGTGCCGTGAGCATCGACGTGCGACCGGCTTCGGTCTTCGAGGACGTCCGTACCCTGCTCGGCCCGAAGTCACCCGGGGCGAACGTCTGCTGGTGTCTGAGTCACCGGATCCCGTCCGGGCTCAACAACACCCTCCGCGGGCCGGCCCGCGGGGAGTACGTCGCCGGGCTGTGCCGGACGGGGCGCCCTCCGGGCGTCCTCGCCTACGACGGCGGCGAGCCGGTCGGGTGGGCCGCCGTGGCGCCGCGCTCGGACACGTCCTTCGCGCGCAGCCGCAGGATTCCGCACGTCGACGACCTGCCGGTCTGGTCGCTGTGGTGCATCCGGGTACGCCCCGGTCACCGCAGGAGGGGGGTGTCGCACGCCCTCATCGCCGGCGCGGTCGAGTTCGCCCGCGCCGGCGGCGCGCCGGTGATCGAGGCGTATCCCCTGGACAACGGCGACGCCAGGGTCGACCCGACGATGGCGTACGCCGGGATCCGGAAGAACTTCGAGCGGGCCGGGTTCGTGCACGCCGCCGACACCACGTCCGTGCTGGCCGGTCACCCCCGGGTCCTGATGCGGCTCGACCTGCGCTGACAGTCCCGTCCCCGGACGGGCGGCCCGGCAGCCTCCACGGCCGGGCCGCCCCGCCCGGGCACGCGTCAGCCGGACCGGCGGGAGCCGGCCGACGCGTAATGCAGCTCGGTGACGACCGCCGCCATCAGCTCGGGATCCAGGACCGAGGCGTCGGCGAGGCGGGTGGGGGCGGTGAGGGCGCTCAGCAGTGTCTTGGTGACGCGCAGGGCGGCCGGCGGCCGGCGCAGGACGGGTTTGGCCCAGGCCGTGACGGCGGCGTCGAGAGCGTCCTCGGGCACGACGTTCTGCAGGATCGACAGGTGATGGGCCTCCTGGGCGTCGAAGGCGCGCCCGGTGAGGACGAGTTCGCGCACGCGGGCGGCGCCGACCTCGTTGACGAGGCGGGGGAGGAGCCCGCCCCAGGCCGTGGGCAGGCCGAGCGCGAGCTCGGGCAGCCGGAAGGTGGCGGTGTCGGCGCCCACCCGCAGGTCGCAGGCGAGGGCGAGGGCGAGGCCGGCACCGATGGCCTTTCCCTGGACGCGGGCGATGGTGACGGCGGGGTGGGAGGTGAGGGCGTCGCACACGCGCCGCGCCCGGACTCCGGAGGCGCGGATGCCGCCGCCGGTGGGGTCGTGGACCAGGTGCTCGGCGAATTCGCCGCGGTCCCCGCCGAGGCAGAAGTCGTCGCCGGCGGCGGCCAGCACGACGACCCGTACCGCGGGGTCCTGTTCGTCGAGGACGGTGAGGAGGTCGTCCAGCATGGTGTCGGTGACAACGTTGCCCTGTTCGGGGACGTTCAGTTCGACGGTGAGGAGCGGACCTTGCCGGTGGGTGCGCAGGGTCTTGAGCGTCCGGTCCGTGGGAAGTCCGGTGAGGGGCGTGCTCATGTCGTGACTCTCAGGGAGGCGATGCGGCGGAAGACGACACGGGAGGTGTCGTACTCGGGGGGCGCGACGGGCCGCAGGGTGGGGAACCGTTCCAGCACCTGACCGAGCAACTCGCGGGCCTCCAGCCGGGCGAGGGCCGCCCCGAGGCAGTAGTGGGCGCCGCCGCCGAAGGTGAGGTGGCTGCCCTTGCGCAGGATGTCGAAGACGTGGGGCCGCTCGTTGCGGCGGGGGTCGTGGGCGGCCGAGCCGTACAGGACGTGGACGGTGGTGTCCTTCGCGATGGGCACGCCCGCGAGGACGGTGTCGTCGGCGGCGATGCGGGAGTTGACGTGGACGGGCGGGTCGTAGCGCAGCGTTTCCTCGATCGCGTCCTCGATGTGCTCGGGGTGCCGGCGCAGCCAGGCCGCGCGGGAGGGTTCCCGGGTGAGGAACCACACGGCGTTGGTGAGCAGGACCGCGCTGGTCTCCAGCGAGGCGATGGTGATGAACATCGTCAGGTCGTAGATCACCTGGTCCGCGGTCGCCCGGTCGTCGGGGTACTGGGCGTCCCAGTGGTGGATCCAGCCGGTGAGGACATCGTTGCCGGGGTGTGCCCGCCGCTGCCGGATGAGCTCGGTGAAGAAGGCCCGCATCTCCAGCGTGGCCCGGGCCGATATGGCGAGTTCGCTCTTGGTGGGCAGCAACTCCTGTGCGTAGACCTGGCGGTGGGTGAAGTCCAGGATGTGCGCGAAGTGCTCCGGAGCGATCCCGAGCCAGTCACCGACGGTTCGGACGGGGAGTTGCTCGGCGACGGTGCGGACGAAGTCCGCCTCCCCGTCGGCGCGCAACCGGTCCTCGAGGTCGTCCAGGAGCCCGGAAGCCAGATCGGCGATCCGAGGACGCAGGGCCTGGAGGGAGGCGCGGTCGAAGGGATTGCCCAGCGCACGCCGCTGGCAGGTGTGGGTGGGCGCGTTGAGACGGGGCAGGGTGCGTGTCATCTCCTGTGTGGCGGGAGCCTGCCAGCGTTCCCTGTCGGGCTGGCGCTCCTGCCAGGCGAAGTCCGGCACGAGCCAGTTCCTGCCGCGCAGGACCTGGCTGCATGCGTCGAATCCGGTGACGAAGTAGCCACCCCAGGGGGCGCGTACGACGTCCCCCATGGAGCGCATCTCCTCCCAGATGGGCAGAGGGTTGGCCTGCCCTTCACCGGAACGCAGTCGGCGGAGGAGGGAGATGACGGCTCGGCGGTCGGTGGTGGTGCCGCGTATGTCGCCAACGGCGGTCACGCATGGCTCCTTCGGCTGGTGCTGTCGATACCGCCGGAACCTACCCTTCTACCCTCCTGTGTCATGCGCCTCTGTGTGTTGCTCCTGTCACATGCCGTGCTTCAGACACGGAAGATGTCCAGGAAGCTGCTCCAGAATCCCTTCTTGCGTGCCGATTCCTGCCGGACCGGTGCGGACGAGGCCGCGGGGAGGGGCTGCTCCGCACCGGGTGCCGAACTCCGGTTCTGGATCGCTGCGGCCATGCGGGTGGCCGGCGTGGGGCTGAAGGTCACGGGCAGCGCGACGAGGGCGCGGTGGAACGGCCCGGGTCGCCACTGCAGGTCCTTCTCGGGAACGGCCAGCGTCAGGTCGGGCAGCGCGTTGAGGAGCCGCTCGATCGCGGTGGTCGCGATGACCTGCGCCGGGTCCTTGGCGGGGCAGGCGTGCGGGCCGGCCCCCCACGCCAGATGGGCCCCCTTGCTGCGCGTGCGGCGGGCCTCGGCGAGCGCGGGGTCGCTGTTGGCGCCCGCGAAGGAGATGACGACCGGAGTGCCCGCCTCCACCACGTAACCGCCGAGGTCGACGTCCTGGACCGGGTAGTGGGTGGCGTAGTTGGCGATGGGGGTCTGGTTCCACAGCACGTGGTCGAGCGCCTCCTCGATCAGCATGCCGCTCTGCCGGCCGCCCGCGCCGGACAGCAGCAGGACCAGGGCGTTGCCGATGAGGTTGCGCTCGGGTTCGACGCCGGCGCCCATCAGCATCACCAGCTGGTCCTTGAGCTCCTCGTCGGTCAGCCCGGCGGGGTGCTGGATCAGCCAGGAGGTGACGTCGTCACCCGGCCGGCGCCGCTTGAGGGCGATCAGCTCCATGAGGCAGGCGGTGAGGTCCTCGTTGGCGCGCAGCGCGTCCTTGCCGTCGAAGATCGCCGACATGGAGGTGGTGAGGGTGTCGCCGATGTCGGCGGGGCAGCCGAAGAGCTTGTTGAACAGCAGCAGCGGCAGCAGCTTGGCGTAGTCGTTGAGCAGGTCGGCGCGGCCCCGCTCGCTGAACCGGTCGAGGAGGTAGTCGGCGATCGGCTCCACGTCCCGCCGGATGCGGGTGATGTTGAGCCGGGCCAGGCTGTCGGTGACCGCCTTGCGCAGTCGCAGGTGCACCGCACCGTCGGTGAACAGGCAGTTGGGCCGGTAGGCCATCATCGGCAGGACCGGGTTGTCCATGCCGATACGGCCCTCGTTCAGTGCCTTCCAGCGGCGGGCGTCGCGTGCGAAGAGCTCGGTGTTCTGCAGCACCCGCAGCGCCATCTCGTGCCCGACGACCAGGGTGGCGTCCGTGCCCGGGGCGAGTTCGACCGGGCCGGCCGGGGCGTGGGCGCGCAACCGGTCGTAGACCTGCTGCGGGTCGGCGGCGAACGAGGCGTCGTGCATGGGGCATCTGCCCACGGCGGGCGGAGAGGTTTGCTGAAGATCCATGACGTCTTCCTTAGTGATCCGGGAACCTCCGCTCCCGGGCCGGGTGGGCGCGGGGCGGTCAGGCCGCGCGGTCGAGCAGGTGCCGGACCAGTGCGATCAGAGCCTTGGCGGAGGACTGCTGGTCGCGGGCGTCGCAGTAGACGACGGGGGTGTCCGGGAGCAGGTCGAGTGCCTCACGCACCTCTGCCTCGTCGTAAGTGACCGCCGGGTCGAAGCAGTTGACGGCGATGGCGTACTCGAGGCCGTAGCGCTCGACGAGGTCGATGACGGGGAACGTCTCCTCCAGCCGCGCCGGATCCACCAGCAGCAGTGCTCCCAGCGCGCCGCGGGCCATGTCCTCCCACAACTGCATGAAGCGCTGCTGGCCGGGTGTCCCGAACAGGTACAGCACCAGGTCGTCGCTCAGGGTGAGACGGCCGAAGTCCAGCGCGACCGTGGTGGTCGTCTTGTCCGCCACGCCCCGCAGGTCGTCCACATGGACGGACGCCTGCGTCATCTTCTCCTCGGTACGCAGAGGAGTGATCTCCGACAGCGAACCGATGAAGGTCGTCTTGCCCACGGCGAAATGCCCGACGACCAGGATCTTGGCGGCGTTGGTCACCGCGCTGGAGACGTAGATGGATCTCTGGGCCGTCTCAGCCGATGAGGGATTGGAGTCCATTCAGAACCTTCTCGAGGGTCGCTCTGTCAACGTTCTGGGCCCGGGGCGGCTCGGCACGGCGCAACAGGTGCCCCTGCTCGAATAAATCGGTCAGCAGCAGCCGGGCCACCCCCACCGGCAGGCCGAGGTGGCCGGCCACTTCGGCGACCGACAGATAGCCACCCGCACACAGGTCCCAGATCGCCCTGACCTCGGGGCCGGCCCCCAGCGGAAGGGTTCGCCCGGGAGCCAGGGTGACCAGGGTGTGCAACGCCAGATCGTCCGAGGACGGCAGGCTCCGTCCGCCGGTGATGACGTAGGAGCGGACGAAGTCACTGGTGACGGATGCTTCCTCGCCGGGAGTCGTCATGCGCCGACACCGTTGTCCGAGCGTGGGGCCACGCTCATCGCCTTGCTCAGCGCCGCCACGGTCTTCTGCATGCGGAACGACATGGCCTCCATGTCGACGTCCAGGGCGGCGGACACGGCCAGATAGGCGCCCTGCCCGGCGGCGATGAGGAAGATCCAGCCGCCGTCGTACTCCAGCAGCGTCTGCTTCCAGATGCCGTGCCCCGCGCCGACGAACCCGGCCACCGCCCGGCTGAGGGACTGCATGGAGCTCATCGCGGCGGCGTTCGTCTCCGCGTCGTCGCGCGAGATGTCGTCCGAACGCTGCAGGAGCAGGCCGTCACCCGAGACGAGGACCGCGTGGCGGGCACCACGCACCTCGAGCACGTCGTTCAGCACCCACGACAGGTCGGTGTTCACTGGTGGTCAGGTCCTTCCGTGGTGTTCGTGGTCCGTCCGAGCTGGGTGCCGCGCGCGAAAGCCCCCAGGCGGGACGCGGTCACCTCGCCGGCCGGCTCGGACGTCTGCTCGTCGATCCCGGGCGTGGCCGCCGGTGGCGGCACCACCGCGATGGGGCCCTGGCGCCGGCGGCGCTTGGGCAGCCCGCCGGACGTCGTGCCCACCACGTGCGAGGGGCCCACCGGCACGGGAGCCAGCCGCTGGGGCGCGGCCTCCTGGCCCTCGGCCTCCTGGGCCGGTTCGGCGGGCGCCGGCCCGTCGGCCGACAGGAGACTTTCCGGTACACGGATCACTGCACGCACTCCGCCGTAGGGGGACACGGAGCCGACCGAGACGGCGAAGCCGTAACGCGCGGCGAGCATGCCGCACACGGCGAAGCCGAAGTGGGGCGGGTCACCGAGACCGGTGATGTCCACGGGGCCGTCGGCCGAGAGCAGGGCCGCCGCCCGGTCCTTGGTCTCCTGGTCCATGCCCAGTCCGGCGTCGTCGACGATGAAGCACACGCCCGTGGGGACGGCCTGGATGTTGACCTCGACCGGCGTGCCCGGAGCGCTGTAGGTGGTCGCGTTGTCCAGCAGCTCGGCCAGCACGACGGCCAGCGGTTCGACGGCCTTGCTGGTGACGGAGACGCTGACCTGCGCGTGAATGCCGACCCGGCCGAAGTCCTTGATCCGTCCCTGCGCGCTGCGGGCCACGTCGTAGACGGTCGCCGCGCCCTCGCGCCGGCCCAGCCACCCGCCGCACAGGACCGAGATGCCCTTGGCCCGGCGGCTGAACTGGCTGCCGGTGTGGTCCACCGACATCAGGTCGGCCAGCACCTCGGTGTCGTCGCCGTACTTCTTCAGCAGCCCGTCCAGCAGCAGCTGCTGCTCCTCGGCCAGGGACTGCAGCGTTCCCATGGCCGACTTCAGCACGGCCTTGGTCGACGACTCCGCGTCGGCCCGGACGTCCGCGAGGTCGTCCCTGTGCCGCGTGTTCAGGGAGGCGATGTGCTCCTGGAGCTGGGCGATCCGCCCCTGGGCCTGGCTCAGCCCCGTCTCCAGGTCGTTCTTTGTTCTTCGGAGCACCAGATTGGTTCTCCGTGCCCGCATCACCGCGAACACCGCAGCGACGAGCACCACAAGCAAGATCCACAGCAGTGGATCCCGGATCAATGACGTCATGAGACTCTCTTGGAAGTCGCAACGCGTCGGGAGCGCGGGAGGTCCACCGATTCGTGCTGAGGGTCCGGGCCGACGAACGGCACGGGCCACGGGCGGACCACGCCTCACTCCTTAGCGATGGGGCCTTAGAGACTGTCCCCCGTACGCGTTCATGACGCGCCGCCAGCCTGCTGAACGTACGATGATCTTATCAGGTGCGTGTGGGCAACACGCCTGCCACAAAGGCCGGTTGGTGACCCTCACCGGACCCACACACCATGGCGCACACCCGGTCCCGAAGACATCCGGTTCCGGTGATCCGTCCGGTGAACAGGCGGCAAAGAACAGGGGCGAGGGCGGGCCGCGGGCGCGGTGCTCGCCGGCGTGCCGGCAATGCGGCCGGCGCACCGGCCGCGGCGTGGACGCACG
>NZ_JAPSKQ010000042.1 GCF_031181555.1 Streptomyces sp.
CCGCGGACCACTTCGGTGCCCAGGCCCCGGCCCCAGTACGGGGGTGCGAGGGCGGCGATCAGCTCGTGTCCGTCGACGTTGCCGGTCTTCTTCACCTCCGCGTGTCCGATGAAGGCGTCGTCCTGCCACAGTCCCCACACGTCGAACCGGCGCTTGGGGTAGACCTCGGTGAGGATGGCGCGGAACAGCGTGCGGATGTCCGCCTCGGGCACGCGTTCCTGGCCCATCCAGCGGCAGACCTCCTCGTCGCGCAGCAGCTCCACGAAGACGTCCTCGTCCTCGGGGCGGTAGGGGCGGAAGGTGAGTCGTTCGGTGTGCAGGACCGGTGTGGTCATGAGGGCTCCTCGGGACATGCGGGGAGGCGGGCGGAACCGGACCGGGGTGCGCGGCTGCGGGACGCACCCCGGCCCGGTCCTTCGTGGCTCCGCGCGAGCACGTCAGGCTTCGGCGTTCTCCATGCGCTCGCGCAGGCTGCGCGGACGCATGTCGGTCCAGACCTCGTCGACGTAGGCGGAGCACTCCGCCTCCGTGCCCTCCTTGCCGACGGGCTGCCAGCCGGCGGGCACCTCGATGTCGGCGGGCCACAGCGAGTACTGCTCCTCGTCGTTGCGCAGCACCTGGTAGCGGGTGTTCTCGTCCATGTCCGGCGGTCTCGCTCTCTCGGGTGGTGATCGGGTGGTGAAGGGGGCTGGGAAGGGGTTCGTGGTGCGTCTGCGGCGGTGGGGCGCGGGCCGCGGGGCGGGGTGTCACCGGCGGTCGCGGGCGTGGTGGGCGATGTGGCGCAGGGCCCGGGCGAAGTCCTCGGCGACGGCCCGCACGGTGTCGGTGGCGTGCAGGACGGGCCGGTGGTGCCAGGTGAAGGACAGCCGGCCGCCCTGCACCGCGCCGACGATCTCCAGCGGGTGGGAGCCGCTGTCGCGCGGGTCGTGGTGACGGCCGAACGAGCCGTGCTCGGCACGCACCAGGCCGTCGCCCGCCTTCTCGGGGCGGGCGTCCCACTGCCCGAGGTAGTTGAAGACGACCTGCCCGTGCGCGGCCCGGCCGAGCCGCTCGCGCACCTCGGGCGGGCCGAAGGTGCGCAGGGCGCCGAAGCCGAGGCCGTTGCCGGGGACGGCACGCAGCTGGCGGCGCACCGACTTCACCAGGGTCCGCCAGTCCCGGTCGGGGCTCAGGTCGGCGGGTTCGGGCACCTGGAGGGCGACCGGGTGGACGGTGGTGAACCAACCGACCGTGCGGGTCAGGTCCACGTCGTCGAGGACGTCCTCGCGGCCGTGTCCTTCCAGGTCCAGGCGGACCTCCTCGCGGCCGGTCCAGCGGGCCAGGGCCAGGGCGAGGGCGGCGAGCAGCACGTCGTTGACGCGGGTGCGGTAGGCGGTCGGCGCGGCGCGCAGCAGGGCCTCGGTGTCCGCCTCGTCCAGTTCGACGGTGAGTGTGCCGACGACATCCGTCCCGGGCCCGGCGGGTGTCTCGGCCGGCAGTGGTGCGGCGTTCACCGCTCGTTCCCAGTAGGGCAGTTCGTCGTCGAGGGCGCCGGACGCGACGTGCGCTTCGAGGCCTCGGGCCCAGTCGCGGAAGGATGTGGTGCGCTCTCCCGGCGTGACGGGTTCGCCCTGGGCGGCCTGGCGGTAGGCGACCTCCAGGTCGTCGCGCAGGATGCGCCAGGACACGGCGTCCACGACCAGGTGGTGGGCGACCAGGAGGAGGAAGGCGGGCCGGTCGGCGTCGCCGGTGAACAGGGCCGCCCGCAGCAGCGGGCCGCGCGCCAGGTCGAAGCCGGTGTGCAGGTCGTCGGCGGCCTTCTCCATCACCGCGTCGGCCTCGGTGGAGGTCAGTCCGCTCAGGTCGTGGCGGGTCAGGAGCCGGTCGCGGTCGGTGTCGGTCGTCGGCGGGTTGAACTGGTGCCAGCCGTCCTGGTCGGCGGTGAAGCGCATGCGCAGGGCGTCGTGGTGGTCGAGCAGGGCGTTCAGGGCCGTTTCCAGGGCGGTCGCGTCCACGTCGGCGGTGAGTTCCAGGAGCAGTGACTGGTTGAAGTGGTCGTGGTTGGCGCGCGGGCTGGTCAGGAACCACTCCTGGACGGGGGTGAGCGGCACGTCACCGGTCACCGGTTCGTCCCCGGAGTGCTGGGGGGCGTCGGTGACGACGTCGGCCAGCTCGGCGACCGTCTGGTGGGTGAAGAGGTCACGGGTGGTCAGGTGCAGCCCGTCGCGGCGCAGCCGGGAGACGACCTGCATGCTCAGGATGGAGTCGCCGCCGAGGTGGAAGAAGTTGTCGTGCGCGCCGACGTCGGCCACGCCGAGGACGTCGGCCCAGATGCGGGCGATGCGGTGTTCGGTGTCGGTGCGCGGTGGCGTGTGCGGCCCGGTGGCGGTGTGGGTGGGGCCGGGTTCGGGGAGGGCGCCCCGGTCGGTCTTGCCGTTCGGGGTGAGCGGCAGGTGGGCGAGCGGCACGAACGCCGACGGGATCATGTGCGGCGGGAGCAGCCCGGCGAGGTGGTCGCGCAGCTCCGGTACCGGCAGTTCCTCGGGGGTGCCCTCGGCGGGTACGACGTGGGCGACCAGCCGTCCGCCGGAGCGACCGTCCGGGTCGCTGCCGCCGCCGCGTACGGTGACCACCGCGTCGCGCACCCGCGGGCTGCGGCGCAGCGCGCTCTCGATCTCTCCGGGTTCGATGCGGAAGCCGCGCAGTTTGACCTGCTCGTCGGCGCGTCCGGCGAAGCGCAGTTCACCGTGGGAGTCCCAGCGGGCCAGGTCGCCGGTGCGGTACATGCGCTCTCCGGGCGCCCCGAACGGGTCGGCGACGAACCGGGCGGCGGTCAGGCCGGGCCGGTTCAGGTAGCCGCGGGCCAGTCCGGGTCCGGCCACGTACAGTTCGCCGGTGACGCCGGGCGGGACGGGCCGCAGCGCCGCGTCGAGGACGTGGACGCGGGTGGCGCCGGCCGGGCGTCCGATCGGCGGGGCGCCCGTGCCCGGGGCGAGCGGGCCGGTCCAGGTGGCGACGACGGTGGCCTCGGTCGGGCCGTACGAGTTGATCATCCGCCGGCCGGGGGCCCACCGTTCGACGAGGTGGGCCGGGCACGCCTCGGCGCCGACGATGAGGGTGCGCAGGTGCGGCAGGGCGCCGGCGGTCTCGGGGGCGACCGTGGCCAGGGCGGCCGGCGGGATCAGCGTGTGGCTGACGCGCCGCTCGGCGAGGACCTGGGCGAGCCGTTCGCCGACGAGAGGGCCTTCCTCCCCGGTGATCAGGGTGGCTCCGCTGAGCAGGGACACGCACAGCTCCAGCACCGAGGCGTCGAAGCTGGGCGAGGCGAACTGCAGCACCCGGTCGCCGGGGCCCGCGTCGTAGCGGCCGGCGGCGGCCGTGGCGAAGGCGGCCAGGCCGCGGTGCGTCACCGTCACGCCCTTCGGTGTGCCGGTGGAACCGGACGTGTAGATCACGTACGCCGGGTGGTCGGTGGTCAGCGCGGCCGTGCGGTCGGCGTCCGTGGGCGCGGTGTCGGGGCCGTCCGCGTCCCACACGGCGGCGAGGTCGTCCAGGACGAGCCAGGCGCCCGCGTCGCGCAGCATGAACGCGCGGCGCTGTTCGGGATAGTCCGGGTCGACGGGCAGGAAGGCGCCGCCGGCCTTGGCCACGGCGAGCTGCGCCACCACCGTCTCCGCGCTGCGGGGCAGGGCCAGCGCCACGATCCGCTCGGGTCCCACGCCCTGGGCGATGAGGCGGTGCGCCAGCCGGTTGGCGGCGCGTTCGACGTGCGCGTACGTCAGCTCGCGGCCGTCGGCGTCGGCCAGGGCGACGGCGCCGGGGGTGTGGGCGGCCTGCCTTTCGAACAGCTCGGGCAGGGTCGCCGCCGGGACCGGGCGGGCGGTGTCGCGTCCCTGGTCGAGGACGGCCTTGAGCGTTTCGTCGGTGGCGAGGGGCAGGGCGCCCAGGGGCCGGTCGGGGTCGTCGGCGACGGCGGTCAGGAGCGTGCCGAGCTGGTCGGCCATGCGCTCGGCGGTGGCCGGGTCGAACAGGTCGGTGTTGTAGGTGAGGACGCCGTGCAGTTCCCCGGTGCCGGTCTCGGCGAACTCCAGGGTGAGGTCGAACGCCGCGTGCCGCAGCTCGGTGTCGACGTCGGTGACCTCGATGCCGGGCAGGTCGAGGGCGGCGGCCGGGGCGTTCTGCAGCACCACCATGACCTGGAACAGGGGGGTGCGGCTGGTGTCGCGGACCGGCTGCACCGCGTCCACCACCTGCTCGAACGGCGCCTCCTGGTGGGCGAAGGCGTCCAGTACGGTCCCGCGCACCTCGCTGAGGAACTCGGGGAAGGGGCGGCCGGGTTCGACGCGGGAGCGCAGGACGAGGGTGTTGACGAAGAACCCGACGAGGTGCTGGGTCTCGGCGCGGTCCCGGCCGGAGGTGACCGTGCCGACGGCGATGTCCTCGCCGCCGGTCAGGCGGGCCAGGTAGGCCTGCGCGGCGGCGACCAGCGTGGTGAACAGGGTGGCCTGCCGGTCCCGGCCCACCCGGGCGAGGCGGCGGGTGGTGTCGCGGGGCAGGACGAGGCGCACGGTGGCGCCGTCGTGGGTGCGCACCGCCGGACGCGGCCGGTCGGTGGGCAGGTCCAGCGCCTCCAGGCCGGCCAGGTGCTCCTTCCAGTACGCGAGGTGGTCGTCCGTGCCGCGCCCGCGCTGCCAGTGGGCGTAGTCGGCGTACTGCACGGGCAGCGGCGGCAACTGGGCCTTTTCCACGCCGAGCTGAGCGCGATAGAAGTGGGCGAGGTCTCCGGTGAGCACTCCCGTGGACCAGCCGTCGGTGACGATGTGGTGCAGGGTCAGCGTCAGGACGTGCTCGTCGTCCGCGAGCCTGATCAGGCCCGTGTGCAGGAGCGGGCCGCGCCGCAGGTCGAAGGTGCGGGCGCGTTCGGCCTCCAGCAGTCCCGCCAGCCGGGTCGCGCGGTCGCTCTCCGCGAGCGCCGACAGGTCGTGCAGGGTCAGGGGCACCTCCCGCGTCGGGTGGACGATCTGCACACCGTGGCCGTCCACCGCGTCGAAGGTGGTGCGCAGCGCCTCGTGCCGCTCGACCAGGGCGCGCAGGGCCGCGGTGAGGGCGGGCACGTCCAGCCGGCCGCGCAGCCGCAGGGCCAGCGCGGTGACGTACTCGCCGCTGCCCGGCGCGAACTCCTCGAGGAACCACAGGCGTTGCTGGGCGTACGACATCGGGGCGGGCGTGTCACGGGTGACCGGGACGATCGCGGCGGGCGCGGCCTCACCGGAGCCGTCGGCGGTGAGCAGAGCGGCGAGGGCGGCGGGGGTGGGGTGGGTGAACACCGCACGCGGGGACAGGTCGGCGCCGAACGCCTCGGACAGGCGGGCGGCCAGCCGGATGCTGAGGATGGAGTCACCGCCCAGCTGGAAGAAGTCGTCCTCCACACCGGGGCACGGCACGCCGAGGACGTCGGCGAAGACGTCGGCGGTGCGCCGCTCGGCGTCGGTGCGCGGCTCGGCCGGGGCGTCCTGCCGGTCGCCGCCCGCGGGCTCCGGCGCCGGGAGCGCCGCCCGGTCGACCTTGCCGTTGCGGCTGAGCGGCAGCGCGGGCAGGGCGACGAACGCCGACGGGACGAGATAGTCGGGCAGCGTGCGGCGGGCGAACTCCCGCAGGGTTGCGGCGTCTTCGGTGCCGACCACGTAGGCCACCAGGCGACGGCTGCCGGGCCGGTCCTCGCGGGCCACCACCGTCACGTCCGTGACGCCGGGGTGCGCCGCCAGGGCCGCCTCCACCTCGCCGGGTTCGACGCGGAAGCCGCGGATCTTCACCTGGTCGTCGGCTCGGCCCAGGAACTCGACGGTGCCGTCGGGGCGGCGGCGGGCCAGGTCGCCGGTGCGGTACATGCGGGTGCCGGGCGGGCCGGCCGGGTCGGCGAGGAAGCGGGCCGCGGTGTCGCCGGGACGGCCCAGGTAGCCGCGTGCCACGCCTTCGCCCGCGATGTACAGCTCGCCGGCACAGCCCGGCGGTACGGGCCGCAGCCGGCCGTCGAGGACGTGCACGCGCAGGTCGTCGAGCGGGTGGCCGATGGGCACGGTGTCGGGGACGGCACGCGCGTCGGCGAGCGCGAAGGACGTCGCGAACGTCGTCGTCTCGGTGGGGCCGTAGCCGTCCACGACGGTCAGGCCGGGGCAGGCGGCCAGGACACGGCGCACGGCCGCGGCGGGTACGACGTCACCGCCGGTCCACACCTGGCGCAGATCGGTGAAGCAGTCCGGCGCGTCCTGCGCCAGCAGCCGGAAGAGGCCGGCGGTCAGCCACAGCACGCTCAGGCCACCGTCGCGGACCAGCTGCCGCAGCAGTGCCGCGTCCAGCGGCCGCGGGGGCGCCACGACGACACAGCCGCCGGTGAGCAGGGGCGCCCACACCTCGAAGGTGGCGGCGTCGAAGGCCACCGGGGAGTGCAGCAGCACCCGGTCGCACACGCCGCCGGTGAAGCGGCTGTCGGTGGCGAGGGCGGCCACGTCACGGTGGCGTACCGCGACCGCCTTCGGTTCGCCGGTCGATCCGGACGTGAACATCACGTACGCGAGTCGGTCGGGGTCCGCGGGGGCGGCCGTGGGCGCGCCCGGCACGGGGGTGCGCGCGGCGGCGACGTCCGCGGCGGTCAGCTCGGCCGTCGCGCCCGCCCGTTCGGTCAGGGTGCGCCGCCGGTCCTCGGGGGCGTGGGCGTCCACCGGGACGTAGGCGCCGCCCGCCTTGAGGACGGCGAGCTGGGCGACGACGAGTTCGGCACAGCGGTCCATCGACAGCGCCACCCGGTCCTCGACGCACAGGCCGTCGGCGAGGAGCCGGGAGGCCACGGCGTCGGACCAGTCGTTCAGGTGGCGGTACGTCAGCTCGGTGTCGCCGTCGCGCAGCGCGGGCGCGTCGGGGGTGCGGCGGGCCTGCTCGGCGAAGAGTTCGACGGGGCTGTGCGGTGCCGTCGGCCGGGCGGTGGTGTTCCACCGCTCCAGCAGGGCGTGGTCGTCCCCGGTCAGCGGCTCCAGGCCGGTCACGTCCGCGTCGGCCTCGATGGCGTCGGTGAGGGCGCGCAGGACGGTCGCGAGCCGGTCGGTGAGGCGTTCGGCCGTGTCCGCGTCGAACAGGGTGGCGTCGTAGGCGAGGTCGATGCCGAGGCGGTCGCCGAGGTGGGCGCGCAGGCACAGCGGGAAGGTCGGCGCGTCGTCGGCGCGTACCTCCTCCACCCGCACGCCCGTGCGGGCGGTGGCGGATTCGTCGACGGGGTAGTTCTCGAACACCACCATGCTGTCGAACAGCGACTCACCGGCCGGGACCTCGCTCAGCGCCTGGATGCGCGGCAGGGCGAGGAAGTCGTGGCGGCGGGCGTCGCTCTGCCGCTCCTGCACCTCCCGCAGCCAGGACGCCGCTCCCCCGCCCGTCACCCGGACACGGGTGGGCACGGTGTTGATGAACATGCCGATCATCGACTCCACGCCGGGCAGTTCGGCCGGGCGCCCGGAGACGGTGGTGCCGAACACGACGTCCTCGCGGCCGGCGTGGCGGGCCAGCAGCAGCGCCCAGGCGCCCTCGATCACGGTGTTCACCGTGAGCCCGGCCCGGGCCGCCGTCTGCCGCAGCCGCGCCGAGAGGTGCTCGTCCAGCTGCCGGTGCGCCACGGCGGCGGCGCGGGCGCGGTGCCGCTCGGCCGGTGTGCGGTCGTACGGCAGCGGGGTGCGGGCCGGGAAGCCGGCGAGGAGGCCGGACCAGTGGGCCTCGGCCGCGTCCTCGTCCTGGTCGCGCAGCCAGCGCAGGAAGTCGGCGAACGGGCGCCGGACCGGCGCGAGGGCTTCACGGCCGCCGGTGAGCGCGGCGTAGCGCTCGCACACCTCGGTGAGGAGCTGGCCGGTGCTCCAGCCGTCCAGGATCAGGTGGTGGGAGGACCACAGCAGCAGGATCTCGTCGCCGGGCAGCGCGGCCAGGGTGATGCGGGTGAGGGGTGCGGTGGTCAGGTCCATGCCCGCCGCGCGGTCGGCGGCCAGCAGTTCCTCGGTTTCCCGCTCGCGCCGCTCGGGCGTCAGGTGCCGCCAGTCGAGGTGGGTGACGGGCAGTTCCACGCGCCGGTGCACGACCTGGACGGGGTGCGGCAGGCCCTGCCAGTGGACGCTGGTGCGCAGGGCCTCGGTGCGGTCGGCGACCTGCTGCCAGGCGGCGGCGAGGGCCCGCGGGTCGGTCACCCCGGACAGCCGTACGGCCACCCGGTCGAAGTAGGCGCCCGCCGTGTCCACCAAGCCGTGGAAGAGCATGCCGGCCTGGAGGGGCGTCAGGGGCAGGACGTCCGCGACGTGCCGGCCGTCGCCCACGAGGCGGTCCAGCTCCGGCTGGCCGAGTCCGGCGAGCGGGAAGTCCGACGGGGTGCGGCCGCCCGCGTCCGGGCGGGCGCAGTGGGCCGCGATCTCGCGCAGCGCCGCGCACATCTCCTCGGCGAGCGCGCGGACGGTGGACTCGTCGTAGACGGCCGGCGGGTAGGTCCAGCCGAGTTCGAGCCGGCCGTCCTGGACCACGCCGGTGATGTCCAGCAGGTAGGGCCGGGGGGCGTCGGGGTCGGTGTCGGAGCCGACCGGGGGCAGGGCGGCGCCGTACAGGCCGCTGCCGCCGCCGTCGGCGTCCCACTGGCCGTGGTAGTTGAAGCCGACCTGCGGTGCCGGGGCCCCGCCCAGCGGGCTGTCGGGCAGGAGGTGGCGCAGCGCGCCGTGGCTCAGGCCGTGCAGGGGCACCGCGCGCAACTGCTCCTTGACCGAGCGCAAGGTGTCGTGCCAGCCGGCGTCGGGGGCGACGTTCAGCGCGAGGGGGAACTCGGCGGTGAACCAGCCGACCGTTCGGGACAGGTCCACGTCGTCGAAGAGGTCCTCGCGGCCGTGGCCCTCCACGCCGACCAGCACGCTCGCACGCCCGCACCAGCGGGCCAGGGTGCGGCCGAGGGCGCTGAGCAGGACGTCGTTGACCTGGGTGCGGTAGACCTCCGGGACCTGGCGCAGCAGGGCCTGGGTCGTCTCCGGCTCCAGTTCCACGGTGACGGTGGCGGCGGTGCCGTGGGTGTTGGGGCCGGGCCGGCCGGCGGGCAGGTCGGCAGGAGCCTCCGTGGTGTGCCGCCAGTGGTCGAGGTCGCCGTCCAGGGCGCCGGAGCGGGTGTGCGCCTCCAGCCGGGCCGCCCAGTGGCCGTACGCGGTGGTGGCCGGGGGCAGGTCGACGGGGTGCCCGGTCGCGGCCTGTCGGTGGGCGGTCTCCAGGTCGGCCAGCAGGATCCGCCAGGAGACGCCGTCGATCACCAAGTGGTGGACGGTGAACAGCAGTTGTGCGGGCAGGTGCGGACCGCGGTCGAAGATCAGGACGCGCACCACCCGGCCCTCGGCCGGGTCGAGGGAGGAGCGGGCGTCGTCCGCGAGGCGGGCGGCCTCGGTCTCCAGGGCGGGGCCGTCGAGGCCGCCGGCGTCGTGGTGGGTGACGATGCCGTCCGGGATCTCGGGCAGGATCTCCTGACGCCAGCCGTCCTCGGTGCGGCGGAAGCGGGTGCGCAGGGCCGGGTGGTGGCGTACGAGGGCGTCCACGGCGGTGCGCAGCGCGGACAGGTCGGTTCCGGGGGCCAGTTCGAGGCGCTGCGACATGGTGAAGCGCAGCGGGTCACCGGGGCGGCGGCCGTCGAGGTACCAGCGCTGGATGGGCGTCAGCGGTGCCTCGGCGGGCACGGCCTCCTGCGCCGCGGCCGGCGCCGTCTCGGTGACCCGCAGGGCGAGTTCGGCGACGGTCTGGTGGCGGAAGACGTCCTTGGTGGTCAGCGCCAGTCCGGCCTGGCGGGCCCGGGAGACGATCTGGATGCTGAGGATGGAGTCGCCGCCGAGCGCGAAGAAGTTGTCCCGCGCGCCCACCCGTTCGACCCGCAGGACGTCCGCCCAGATCACGGCCAGCGTCTCCTCGGTGCCGGGGCGGGGTGCCACGTACGTCGTGGCGGGGTCGGGCTGCGCGGGCGGGGCGGGCAGGGCACGCCGGTCGGTCTTGCCGCTGGTGGTGCGCGGGATCCGGGCCAGCGGCACGAACGCCGCCGGCACCATGTGGTCCGGCAGGGTGCGCCGCAGCGCGAGGCGCAGCTCGTCGGCGGTCGGGGCGGTGTCCCCGGCGGGCACCAGGTAGGCCACGAGCATCAGCCGGCCCGCGTGCTCGCGTGCCGTCACGACGGCCTCGGTCACCTCCGGGTGGGCGAGCAGCGCGGCCTCGACCTCGCCGGGTTCGATGCGGAACCCGCGGATCTTGATCTGCTCGTCGGCGCGGCCCAGGAACTCCAGCAGTCCCCGCTCGTCCCAGCGGGCGCGGTCGCCGGTGCGGTACATCCGCTCCCCCGGCGCGCCGAACGGGTCGGCGAGGAAGCGGGCCGCGGTCAGGCCGGGGCGGTTCAGGTAGCCGCGGGCCACCTGGGCACCGGCGAGGTACAGCTCACCCGGCGTGCCGGGCGGCACCGGACGCAGGGCGCCGTCGAGGACGTAGGCGCGCAGGTTACGGCCGGGCCGTCCGATGACCGGCCGGTCGGGGCGGTCGGTGACGCGCCCGTAGGTGGCGTCGACGGTGCACTCGGTGGGGCCGTACATGTTGTACGCGGTGACGTCGAGTCCTTCGGCGGCGCACAGTTCCCGCCAGGTGTCCGGGCCCGTCGCCTCACCGCCGACCAGCAGGACGCGCGGGTGGTGGCGGCCGGGTGCGAGGAGTCCGGCGGCGATGAGTTCGCGCAGGAAGAGCGGGGTGACGTTGACCAGGTCCAGACGGCGTTCGGTGATCTGCGCGCAGAACGCCTCGGGGTCGAGGCGTACGTCCTCGTCGACGAGGTGGACCTCCTGGCCGAGGGCGAGCAGCAGCGGGCCCTCCCACGAGGTGTCGAAGGAGAACGAGGCGCTGAGCGCGGCGCGCAACCGCCGCCCGTCCGCGGTGTGCGGGGCGACGAGCCCCTCACGGTGGTCGTGGACGAGGTTCACCAGGTGGCGGTGTTCCACGACGACGCCCTTGGGGCGGCCGGTGGAGCCGGAGGTGTAGACGATGTAGGCGGCGTGGTCCGGGCGCAACGGGGCCGGGCGGTCGCGGTCGGTGGGGTCGTGGGCGGGCAGTCGGTCCCACGGCGTGTCGCGCAGCGTGCCGGTGGTCAGCACGGTGTGCGGGGCCGCGTCCGCGAGGAGACCGGCGAGGCGTTCCTCGGGGAGGTCCGGCTCCAGGCACAGCAGGGTGCCACCCGCCTTGGCGACGGCGAGGACGGCCACCATCAGGTCGGAGGTGCGCGGCAGCCGTACGGCGACCACTCGCTCAGGGCCGACGCCCTGGGCCAGCAGGTGGTGGGCGAGGCGGTTGGCGCGCTCGTTCAGGGCGGCGAAGGTGAGCGTGGCGTCCCGGGCCACCAGGGCGGTGACGTGCGGGGTGCGGGCCGCCTGCGCCTCGAACAGGGCGGGGAAGGTGGCCTCCGGGACCGTGAGCCGCGGTCCCTGCCAGTCGTGCAGCACGCGCCACTGCTCGTCGGCGGTCATCAGGTCCAGCGCTCGTACGTCCCGGTGGGGATCCCGCGCCGCCGCCTCCAGCAGGAGACGCAACCGGGCGGCCAGCCTCCGGATGGTGTCCTCGTCGAACAGGCCGGTGTTGTACTCCAGGTGGCCGGTGACACCGCCGTCGCCCTCGACGAAGTCGAAGGCCAGGTCGAACGTGGCGTGCCGGACCGGCGGCAGGACCGGTTCGACGTCCAGGCCCGGCAGCGCGGGAGCCTCGGCGCCCAGGTTGTGCAGGGCGACCATGACCTGGAACAGGGGGGTGCGGCTGGTGTCCCGTTCGGGCTGGAGGGCATCCACCAGCCGCTCGAAGGGCACGTCCTGGTGGGCGAACGCGTCCAGGACGGTGCCGCGCACCTCTTCCAGCAGGGCGTGGAACGACATGCCGGGGCGCACCCGGTTGCGCAGCACGAGGGTGTTCACGAACATGCCGACCACGTCGTGCAGTTCGGGACGCTCGCGGCCGGCGGTGACGGTGCCGACGGCGAAGTCGTCCTGGTCGGCCCAGCGGGACAGCAGGACCGTGCACGCGGTCAGCAGCGTCATGTACAGGGTGGCGTCGGCCTCCCGGCCGCGTTCGCGCAGCCGGTCGGTCAGTTCGACGGGCAGGTCGAAGGAGACGAGCGCGCCGTCCCGGGTGCGGACGGCGGGGCGCGGCCGGTCGGTCGGCAGCTCCAGCAGCGGCACTCCGTCCAGCTTCTCGCGCCAGTGTGCGAGTTGGCGCTCGGTCTGTTCGGTGCGGGCGCGCTGCCAGGCGACATGGTCGGCGTACCGGACGGGCAGTTCGGGCAGTTCGGGGCGGCGGCCTTCGCGGGCCGCCGCGTACAGCTCGCCCAGGTCCCGGCCGAGGACGCCGAGCGACCAGCCGTCGGTCACCATGTGGTGGACGGCGAGGGCCAGCACGTGCTCGTCGGCCGCCGTGCGGGCCAGCCGGGCACGCAGCAGCGGCCCGGCCGCCAGGTCGAAGGGCGTGGCCGCCTCGCGCTCCAGCAGCGCTTCCAGCGCCGCCCGCGGGTCCGGGGCGGTGGTGAGGTCGTCCACGGGCAGGCCGACCGGGCGCGGTGGGTGCACCCATTGCCACGCCTGGCCGTCCTGTTCGGCGAACGTGGTGCGCAGCATCTCGTGTCGGGCGACCAGGCCGTCCAGGGCGGTACGCAGGGCATGCTCGTCGAGCGGGCCGCGCAGGCGCAGCACGGACAGCGTCGTGTACTCGGTGCTGCCGGGCTCGAACCGGTCGAGGAACCACAGGCGCTGCTGGGCGTGCGACAGCGGCGCCGGGGTCTGCGGGTCGGCCGCCGGTATCGCGTCGGCCTGGGGGGCGGGCGCGTCGCCGGCCGGTTCGCCCAGCTCGGCGGCGAGCGCGCGGACCGTGCGGCGGGTGAACAGCAGTCCCGGGGAGACGTCGGGGCCGAACGCGGCGCGCAGCCGGGCGGTGACCCGGACGGCGAGGATGGAGTCGCCGCCGAGCGCGAAGAAGTCGTCCCCGGAGTGCACCTCCTCGACCCCGAGCACGTCCGCCCAGGCGGCGGCGACCGCCCGTTCGGCGGGCGTGCGCGGCGGTGTCCGGTCGGTGTCGGCGGCGTAGCCGTCCGTCGTCGGCGCGGGCAGGGCGCGCCGGTCGAGCTTGCCGTTGACGGTGAGCGGCAGCGTGTCCATCGGCACGTAGGCGGCGGGCACCATGTGGGCGGGCAGCAGCCGCTCCAGATGGGCGCGCAGCTCGGCCGCCGAGGGGGCCGCGCCGCCGGAGCCGACGACGTGCGCGACGAGCCGGCGGGTGCCGGAGGCGTCCTCGAACACGCCGACCGCGGCGTCGGCGACGCCCGGGTGGGTGTGCAGGGCCGCCTCGATCTCGCCGGGCTCGATGCGGTAGCCGCGGATCTTCACCTGGGCGTCCGCGCGGCCCAGGTACTCCAGGGTGCCGTCGGGACGCCACTTCGCGCGGTCGCCGGTGCGGTACATGCGGCTGCCGGCCGGGCCGAACGGGTCGGCAAGGAAACGGGTGGCGGTGAGGCCGGGGCGGCCCAGGTAGCCGCGGGCCAGGCCCTCCCCCGCCACGTACAGTTCACCGGTCGCGCCGGGTGGCACGGGTGCCAGGTCCGCGTCGAGCACGTACACCCGCAGGTCGGGGATGGCCACGCCGATCGGGCTGGCGGGGCCGCTCGCGGCGGTGACGGGGTCGAGCGGGGCGTGGGTGACGTGCACGGTGGTCTCGGTGATGCCGTACATGTTGACCAGGCGGGGGGCGCCGGCCGGGTGGCGGGCCCACCAGTCGGCGAGCCGGCCGACGTCCAGGGCCTCGCCGCCGAAGATCACCGTGCGCAGCGCGAGGCGGGCGCCGGTCTCGGGGTGTTCGGCGTCCGCGCGGATGAGCGGGTAGAACGCGGACGGCGTCTGGTTGAGGACGGTGACCCGCTCGTCGGCCAGCAGCCGCAGGAAGTCCTCCGGGGAGCGGGCGGTCTCCTCGGGCACGACGACGAGCCGGCCGCCGTGCAGCAGCGGGCCCCACAGTTCCCACACGGAGAAGTCGAACGCGTAGGAGTGGAACAGCGTCCACACATCGTCCGGGCCGAAGTCGAACCACTGGCTCGTGCGAGTGAACAGCCGCACCACGTTGGCGTGCGGGATCACCACGCCCTTGGGGCGGCCGGTGGAGCCGGAGGTGTAGATGGCGTACGCGGGGCTCTCGGGCAGCGGTCGGCGAGCCTGGGCGGGGCCGGTGGCAGGGCGGCGGGCGAGGTCGGCCTCGGTGTCCGGGTCGTCGAGGAGGAGGACGGGCACACGCGTGCCGTCGACCCGGGCCGCGGTGGTGGTCACCAGGGTCACCGCGGCGGCGTCGGCGAGGAGGTGGGTGATGCGTTCGGCAGGCGAGTTCGGGTCGATCGGCAGGTAGGCCGCGCCGGTCTTCAGCACGGCCAGGACGGCGACGACCTGGTCGGTGGAGCGGGGCAGGGCGAGGGCGACGAACCGTTCGGGCGCGGCGCCGAGTTCGGCGAGGAGGTGGGCGAGGCGGCCGGCGCGGGCGTCGAGGGCCGCGTAGTCCAGGTGCTCGGTTCCGTGGGTGACGGCGACGGCATCGGGTGTGCGGGCGGCCTGCGCCTCGAACAGGTCCACCAGCGTCTCGGCGGGACGGCCGTGTGCGGTGCCGTTCCAGTCGGTGAGGATCCGGCGCCGCTCCTCGGCCGTCGTCCATGCCAGGGCGCGCAGCGGCCGGTCGGGGCCGTCGGCCAGTTCGGTGAGCAGCAGGCACAGTCGGCCGGCGAGCGCGCGGACGGTCGTGGCGTCGAACAGGGCCGGATCGTAGGCGAGGTCGAAGCCGAGGCGTTCGCCGTGGTAGGCGCGCAGGACGAGGGGGTAGTTGGTGGCGTCGCGGGAGGTCACGTCGGCCAGGCGGACCCCGGAACCGGCCGCGCGGGCCTCGTCGAAGGGGTAGTTCTCGAAGGCGACCATGCTGTGGAAGAGCGGGCTGCCGGACGGCACGTCGCTCAGCTGGGTCACCTCCGCCAGCGACACGGCCGCGAACCGCCGCGACTCGGCCTGGGCGTCCTGGAGTTCGCGCAGCCACGCGCCGGCCGTCCGGGCGGGATCGACGCGGACGCGGGTGGGCACGGTGTTGATGAACATGCCGACCATCGACTCGACGCCGGGCAGGTCGTCGGGCCGGCCGGAGACGGTGGTGCCGAACACCACGTCGTCCTGGGCGGCGTAACGGGCCAGCAGCAGCGCCCAGGCGCCCTGCACGACCGTGTTGAGGGTGAGTCCGGCCTCGCGGGCGGTGCGCGCGAGACGGGCCGACGCCTCCTCGTCCAGGCCGGCCGTGTGCACGTCCGCGGAGCGGGCCTGGTGGGCGTCGCGCAGGGGGCGGTCGGCGGGCAGCGGGACGGGCTCGGCGAAGCCGGCGAGGACGCCCTGCCAGTGGGCGCGCGCGGCGTCGGGGTCCTGTTCGGCGAGCCAGCGCACGTAGTCGCCGAAGGGGCGCCGCAGCGGCGGCCGGGGCTCGGCGCCGGAGGTGAGCGCGGCGTACTCCTCGCACACCTCGGTCAGCACCTGGGCCAGGCTCCAGCCGTCCAGTATCAGGTGGTGGGAGGTCCACAGCAGGTGCAGCCGCGCATCGGGCAGCCGGACCAGGGTCAGTCGCATCAGCGGGGCGGCGGCGAGGTCGATGCCACGGGCCAGGTCGTCGGCGCGCAGCCGGGCCAGGCGCTCGGCGCGCTCGGCCTCGTCCAGGTCGCGCCAGTCGAGGTGGGTCACCGGCATGCGTACGTCGCGGCGCACGACCTGGAGGGGCACCGGTACGTCCTCCCAGACGACGCAGGTGCGCAGGGCGGGTGTGCGGTCGGTGACGCGCTGCCAGGCGACGGCGAAGGCGTGCGGGTCGGCGACGCCCTCCAGCAGCAGTCCGGCCTGGTCGACGTAGACGTCGTCGGGGCCGCCGACCAGCCGGTGGAAGAGCATGCCCTCCTGGAGGGGGGTCAGCGGCAGGACGTCCTCCACGTCCCGCCCGTCACCGACCAGCCGGTCCAGGCGCTCCTGGTCGAGGCGGGCCAGCGGGAAGTCGGACGGGGTGCGCCCGCCGGCACCGGGGCGGGCACAGTGCTCGGTGATGGCGGCGAGCGCGCGGGTCATGGCGTCGGCGAGGGCGCGGACGGTGTCCTCGTCGTGCACCTGGTCGCTGTAGTGCCAGGTGATCTCCAGTTCGCCGCCGGTGACGACGGCGGAGACGTCCAGCAGGTGGTCCAGCGGCTCGTCGGGGGCGATGTCGCGGCCGGGGGCCTCGCCCGCCGGGACGAAGTCCCCGCCGTCGCCGGGCTCCCACTGGCCGTGGTAGTTGAAGCTGATCTGCGGCAGGGGCACGTCCCGCAGGGCGCGGGCGGCCGGGTCGGGCGAGCCGAGGCGGGCCAGGGCCTCGTGGCTCAGGCCGTGCCGGGGGACGGCCCGCAGCCGCTCCTTGACGGCCTTGAGGGTGGCGCCCCAGTCGGGTGCCTCGGCCGCTCCGGCGGGCGCGAGGGTGACGGGGTACTGGGCGGTGAACCAGCCCACCGTGCGGGACAGGTCCAGCGTGTCGTCCTCGCGGCCGTGGCCTTCCAGCAGGACGGTGACCCGCTCGGTGCCCGACCAGTCGGCGAGGACCCGGCTCAGCGCGCCGAGGAGCACGTCGTTGACCTGGGTGCGGTAGACCGCGGGCACGTGGCGCAGCAGGGCCTCGGTGGTGGCGCGGTCCACGCGGGTGCCGAGGGTGCGGACCGAGCCGGCGAGCGGGGTGCCGGGGCGGTCCACGGGCAGCGGGGTGCGGGGCCGGGCGGCCTCGGCCGCCCAGTGCGGCAGGTCGGCGTCGAGGTCGCCGGCGCGCACCCGGCGCGAGAGGTGTGCGGCCCAGTCGGTGAACGGCGTGGGCACGGGCTCCAGCCGGACCGTCTCGCCCCGGGCCGCCTGCCGGTAAGCCTCGGCGAGGTCGGCGAGGAGGATCCGCCAGGAGACGCTGTCCACCGCCAAGTGGTGGGCGGTGACGAAGAGTTGCGGTCGCTCGCCAGGGCGGGACAGCAGGGCGGCGCGCAGCAGGGCGCCGGTCTCCGGGTCGAGGGCGGCGCGGGCGGCCTCGGCGGCCTGTTCGCGGGCGGCCGTCGGGTCGGCGGCGCGGGAGAGGTCGTGGCGGGTGAGCAGGCCGGTGGCCGGGCCCTCGCCGGGGTGCTGGCGCCAGGTGTCCCCCGAGCGGGCGAACCGGGTGCGCAGCGCCGGGTGGTGGGCGGCCAGGGCCTCCAGGGCGCGCTCCAGCGCCGGCTCGTTCAGGTCGTGCGGCAGGTCCAGCAGCATGGACATGCTGAAGTGGCGCAGCGGGCCGTGCGTGGCGAAGAACCACTCCTGGACCGGCGTCAGCGGTGCCGGGCCCTGTTCGGCCGGCCGCCGGGGCGCGGGTACCTCGGCGGTGCGCACGGACGCGGCGGCGGCGAGGTCGGCGACGGTCTGGTGGCGGAAGACGTCCCGCGAGGTCAGGTGCAGGCCGGCCGCGCGGGCGCGGGAGACGGCCTGGATGCTGAGGATGGAGTCGCCGCCCAGCTCGAAGAAGTTGTCCGTCACGCCGACCCGGCGCGCACCCAGCACCTCGGCCCAGATACGGGCCAGGGTCTCCTCCTCGGGGGTGCGCGGGGCGACGAACTCCCGCTCGCGCTCGCCGCCCTCGAAGTCGGGGGCGGGCAGGGCGCGCCGGTCGACCTTGCCGCTGACGGTCATCGGCAGGGCGTCGAGCACGGTGAAGGAGGACGGCACCATGTGGTCGGGCAGCACCCGCCGCAGGGCCGCCCGCACCTCCCCCGCGGCGAGCCGCGCGTCACGGGCGGCGGGAACGAGGTAGGCGGCGAGCCGGAGGTGGCCGCGCGGGTCGGTGACGGCGACGACCGCGGCGGCGGCGACCTCGGGCAGGTCGGTGAGGGCCGCCTCGACCTCGCCGGGCTCGATGCGGTGGCCGCGCACCTTGACCTGGTCGTCGGCGCGCCCCAGGTAGTCCAGGCGTCCGTCGGCGGTCCAGCGGGCCAGGTCGCCGGTGCGGTACATGCGGGCGCCGGGCGGGCCGAACGGGTCGGGCAGGAACCGCGCGGCCGTCAGTCCCGGCCGGCCGCTGTAACCGCGCGCCAGCTGCACACCGGCCAGGTACAGCTCGCCGCCGACACCGGGCGGCACGGGCTGGAGCCGGTCGTCGAGGACGTAGGCACGCACGTTGGCCAGCGGCCGTCCCACGGTCGGGCGGCCGTCGCCCTCGATACGGCAGGCCAGCGCGTCGACCGTGCACTCGGTGGGCCCGTAGAAGTTGTACGCGGCCACGTCCCGCCGCGCCGCCAGCTCCCGCCACAGGGCGGGACCGACGGCTTCGCCGCCGAGCATGAGCACGCGCGGGTGGTGGCGCGGGTCGTCGAGCAGTCCGGCGGGCAGCAGCTGGCGCAGGTAGGTGGGGGTCAGGTCGAGGAAGTCGATGCGGTGCCGGACGACGTACTCGACCAGCGCGGCGGCGTCCAGCCGGGTCGTCTCGTCGACCAGGTGCAGCGGGTGGCCGTCGGCCATCAGCAGCACGCCCTCCAGCGAGGTGTCGAAGGAGAACGACGCCGTCAGCGCCACCCTCAGCGGGCCGCCGCCCGCCTCGGCGACGAAGCCCTCGCGGTGGCCCGCCAGGAGGTTCGCCGCGGCACGGTGCGTCACCGCCACGCCCTTGGGGCGGCCGGTGGAGCCGGAGGTGTAGATGACGTAGGCGGTGGTGTCGGGGTCGGGCGGGGCGAGCGGGCCACCGGTGGTGTCGCCGGCCTCTCGCAGCGCGGCCTCGTCCAGCACCAGCGCGGGCCGCGCGTCCTCCAGCAGGAACCGCACCCGGTCCTCGGGCAGCGCGGGGTCCAGGGGCAGGTAGCCGGCGCCGGCCTTCCAGACGGCGAGGATCGCCACGATCATGTCGGCGGTGCGCGGCAGTCTGAGCGCGACCAGGCGCTCGGGTCCCGCGCCACGCGCCACCAGGTGACGGGCCAGGCGGTCGGCGCGTGCGTCGAGCGTCGCGTAGTCCAGGCGGACGTCCCCGGCGACGAGGGCGGTGGCGTGCGGGGTGCGTGCCGCCTGCCGGGCGAACAGCTCGGGCAGGGTCTCCTCGGACACGGGGCGCGCCGTGGCGTTCCAGTCCTCTGTCACCTGCCGCTGCCGCTCGGGTGAGAGCAGGGGCAGGGCACCGAGCGGCCGGTCGGGTTCGGCGGCGGCGCCGTCCAGCGTGCGCAGCAGCTGGTCCGCCATGCGCTCGGCGGTGGCCGCATCGAACAGGTCGGTGCGGTACTCCAGCAGGCCGGTCAGCCCTTCTCCGTCCGGGACGAACTCCACGCTCAGGTCGAACGTGGCGGCCCGCCGGGGCACGGCGACCGGGGAGGCGGCCAGGCCGTGCAGGCCGGGCGCGGCGGGCGGCGCGGGGTGCAGCAGGACCATCACGTCGAACAGGGGGTTACGGCCCGCCTCACGGGTCGCGCCGACGGCCTCCACCAGCCGCTCGAACGGCGTGTCGCCGTGGGCGAAGGCGTCGTTGACGGTGTCCGCGGCAGCGGCGAGCAGGTCACGGAAGGAACCACTCGTCTCGACGCGGGTGCGCAGCACGACGGTGTTGACGAAGAACCCGACGGCCCGCTCCAGGTCGGTGCGCCCGCGTCCGGGGGTGAGCGAGCCGACCGTGATGTCGTCCTGCCCGGACCAACGCGCCAGCAGGGTCTGGCAGGTGGCGACCAGGGCGGTGAACAGCGTGGTGCGCTGCTCGGCCGCCAGGTTCCGCAACCGCTGCGTGGTGGCGGCGGGGACGGTGAAGGTGTGCACCGCGCCGGCGCCGGACTCCTCGCCGCGCCGCGGCCGGTCCAGCGGCAGCTCGGGCGCCACCGCTCCGGACAATTTCTCCTTCCAGTACGCCAGTTGACGATCCAGCCGGGGACCGGACAGCTGCTCGCGCTGCCAGACGGCGAAATCCGGGTACTGCGTGGCCACCGGCGGCATCACGGGCCGCGCGCCCTGGACGAGGGCGTCGTAGGCGGTGCACAGCTCCTCCAGCAGTACGCCCATCGACCAGCCGTCGGTGATGATGTGATGGGCCGTCAGGAGCAGGACGTGCGCGTCGGGTGCCTCCCGCAGCAGCAGGGCGCGCAGCAGCGGCCCGGCTTCCAGATCGAAGGGGCGCTCGTACTCGGCCAGTAAGGCCGCGTCCAAGTCCGTCTCGGCCTCGCGCGGGGCGGCCGTCAGGTCCCGGACGGGCAGCGGGAGCGGCCCGGCGGGACGCACGGTCTGCGCGGGGGTGCCGTCGGTCTCCTGGAACGTGGTGCGCAGGGCCTCGTGCCGCGCCACCACGTGCTCCAGCGCGGCGGACAGGGCGGTGTGGTCGAGGGCGCCGGTGAGGCGCAGCGCGACGGCGCTGTTGTAGCGCGGGTCGCCGGGGCGCAGCCGGTCCAGGAACCACAGGCGCTGCTGGGCGAAGGACAGCGGCAGCGGCCGGGTGCGGTCGGCGCGCGGGATGGCCTGCCGGGCGGCGGTACCGGGGGTGCCGGCGGCTCGTCCGGCCAGCCGGCGGCGGAGTACTTCCTGGAGGTCCTGCGGCAGGGCCTCGGCACGGTTTCGCTTCGAAGACGTCATGGTCGTCCGGTCCTCACCGTTCTTCGTGGTCGCTGTCGCCGCGTGCGGCGTCTTCGAGTTCGCTCAGCACCTGTTCCTCCACCAGGTCCGCCAGGGCGGCGACGGTGCGGCCCACCAGGACGTCGCGGGGCGTGAGGGTCACGCCGAAGGTGTCGTTGGCGCGGGAGGCGATGAGCAGGGCGCGCAGGGAGTCGCCGCCCAGGGCGAAGAAGTCGTCCTCGGCGCCCACGGTGGTCTCCAGGGCCTCCTCCCACAGGGCGGCGACGGCCTCCTCGGTGGGGGTGCGGGGCGGCACGTGTCCGGCGGTCCGCTCCCCCGCGTCGGGGACGGGGGCGGGCAGCGCGGCCCGGTCGGTCTTGCCGTTCTCCGTCAGCGGGAAGCGGTCCAGGGTCACGAACGCCGAGGGCACCATGGGGCCGGGCAGGGTGCGGGCGGCGAAGGCCCGCAGGTCGGCGGCGGTGGGCGGTTCGGCGCCGGGGGCGACGAGGACGTGGGCCACCAGGCGCGGCAGCCCCGGTTCGTCCTCCCGCACGCTCACCACGGCGTCCAGTACCGCCGGGTGGCGCACCAGGGTGGCCTCCACCTCGCCGGCCTCGATGCGGTGGCCGCGCAGCTTGAGCTGGTGGTCGGTGCGTCCGAGGTAGTGCAGTTCGCCGCGGGCGTCGCGGCGGACCAGGTCGCCGGTGCGGTACATGCGGGTGCCGGGCGGTCCGAACGGGTCGGCGCGGAAACGGGCCGCGGTCAGGCCGGGGCGGCCCAGGTAGCCGCGGGCCAGGGCCGGTCCGGCGAGCCACAGTTCACCGGGCACGCCGTCGGGGACGGGGCGCAGGCGCGTGTCGAGGATGTAGACGGCGGTGGCGGGCAGCGCGCGGCCGATGGGCGGTGCGGTGCCGTCCGGTTCCAGCGGGTCGGACCAGGTGGCGACGACGGTGGCCTCGGTGGGCCCGTAAGAGTTGATCATCCGGTGGTGCGGTGCCCAGCGGGCGACCAGCTCGGCCCGGCAGGCGTCCGCGCCGACCACCAGGGTGCGCAGGTCCGGCAGGGTGCCGGGGGTGTCCGGCGGGAGGGTGGCGAGCGCGGCGGGCGGCAGCAGGGTGTGCGTGATGCGCGCGGTGCGCAGGACGGCGGCCAGTTCGGCGCCGAGCAGCGGGCCGGGCGGCGGTACGACGAGGGCCGCGCCGTTCGGCAGGGACATGCACAGCTCCAGCACGGAGGCGTCGAAGCTGGGCGTGGCGAAGGCCAGCACGCGGTCCCCGGCGCGGACCTGGTAGTGCGCGGCCTCGGCGGCGGCGAACGCAGCCAGTCCCCGGTGGGTGACGACGACGCCCTTCGGGGTGCCGGTGGAGCCGGAGGTGTAGATGACGTACGCGGGGTCGTCGAGGTCCAGCGGGCGGACGCGGTCGGTGTCGGTGGGACGGTGGCCGGGTGTGCCGTCGGGCGGTGCGGCGAGCAGGCCGGCGACCTCCTCGGCGGTGAGGGTGACGGCGGGGTTCGCGTCGCGCTGCATCAGCGCGACCCGCTCGGCCGGGTAGCCGGGGTCCACCGGGAGGAACGCGGCGCCCGTCTTCGCCACGGCGAGCTGGGCGAGGACCATGTCCGCCGAGCGCGGCAGGACCAGCGCGACGATGTCGCCGGGTCCCGCGCCGCGCGCGATGAGCCGGTGTGCCAGCCGGTTGGCGCGGGCCTCCGCCTCGGCGAAGGTCAGCAGCGACTCCCCCGTGTCGAGGGCGGGCCGGTCGGGCCACCGGTCGACCGCGGCCTCGATCAGCGCGGGCAGCGTCGCCGGGGCCGGCGGCGGCGACTGCGGGCGGGCGGGGCCGTGCAGCAGCCGGTGCCGTTCGGCGGGCGGCAGCACGTCGACCGTGTGCAGCGGCGCCCGGTCCCCCGTGGCGGCGAGCGCGGTCAGGGCGTGCGTCAACCGGTCGGCCAGGGCGCGGGCCGTGCTCTCGTCGAAGTACCGGGGGTCGTAGCCGAGTTCCACGCTCAGCTCGTCGCCGGGTGAGATCACCACGGTGAGCGGGTAATTGGTCGCCTCGCGGGCGTCGAGGTCGCGTACGCGCACGCCGTGCGCTCCGGCGGTGGCGTCGCCGACCGGATAGTTCTCGAACACCAGCAAGCTGTCGAACAGGGGTGTGCCGGGGGGCAGTTCGCTCCACTGGTGCAGGTCGGTCAGCGGCACGTGGTCGAAGCGCCGGTCCTCCGCGCGGGCGGCCTGCGCCTCCCGCAGCCACGCGGCGCACGGGCTGGACTCGTCCACGGTGACCCGTGCGGGCAGGGTGGTGATGAACAGGCCGGTGATGGTGTCGGCGCCCGGGAGGTCGGCGGGCCGCCCGGAGACGGTGGTGCCGAAGCACACCTCCCGCTCGCCGCTGAAGCGCGCCAGCAGCAGCGCCCAGGCTCCCTGCACCAGGGTGTTGAGGGTGAGCCGGTGGCGGCGGGCGAAGTCCGTCAGCCGGGCCGTGCCGACCGCGTCGAGCCGCTGCGACAGCCAGGTGCCCGACCGGGCGGCGGCGCCCGGGGCGGGCCTGCGGTCGTACGGCAGCGGGGTGGGCGTGGCGAGGCCGGTGAGGGCGGCCTTCCAGTGTTCCTCGGCGGCGGCGGTGTCCCGGCCGGCCAGCCAGGCGGCGTAGTCCGCGAAGGGCCGTCGCCGCGGCAGCCGCGGCTCGGTCCCGGCGGCGAGCGCGGCATGCGCCTCCAGTACGTCCGACAGCACGTGGAAGACGCTCCATCCGTCCAGCAGGACGTGGTGGAAGGTCCACACCACGCGTACCTCGTCCGGGCCGAGCCGGATCAGGGTGACGCGCAGCAGCGGAGGCCGGTCCAGGTCGATACCGCGGGCGCGGTCCTCGTCGAGCAGCCGCCGCAGCTCGGCGTCCTGCCGTGCCGGGTCCAGGCCGCTCCAGTCGAGGTGGGTGACGGGCAGGGTGACGTGCCGGTGCACGGTCTGCAGCGGGGCCGGGACCCCGGCCAGGGCGACGGCGGTGCGCAGGACGGGAGTCGCGTCCACGACGTGCTGCCAGGCGGCCGCCAGCAGCGCGGGCTCGCGCACGCCGTCGGCGACGAAGGTGATCTGCTCGGTGTACAGGCCCTCGCCGGGCTCGTCCATGCCGTGCACGACCATGCCGGTCTGGGTGGGGGTGAGGGGGTAGACGTCCGTCACGTCGCGCCCGTCGCCGACGAGCCGGTCGACGGCCGCCTGGTCCAGGGCGGCCAGGGGGAAGTCGGACGGGGTGCGCCCGCCCGCGCCGGGCTCGGCGCAGTGCCGGACGATTCGGCGCAGTTCCTCCGCCGTCTCCTCCGCGAGGCGTGTGACGGTGTCGTGCCGGTGCACCCGGCGGGAGTACGACCAGGTGAACTCCAGCCGCTTGTCGGTGACCCGGCCGAGGACGTCGATCAGGTGCGGCCGGTCCGCCGAGCGGTCCATGCCGCCGGTCAGCCCCTCGTGGGGCGCACGCAGCAGACCGTCTCCCGCGGCACTCCAGTCCTGCTGCCCCAGGTAGTTGAAGCCCACCTGCGGCAGGCCGGGCAGTTCGCGTCCCGCCGTGGGGTGCAGGTGCCGCAGCGCGCCGTAGCCCACTCCCCCGCGCGGTACGGCCCGCAGGTTCTCCTTGACGGTCTTCAACGCGGTGCCGGGGTCGGCGTCGCGAGGCGCGTCGAGGCCGACCGGGAACATGGTGGTGAACCAGCCGACGGTGCGGGAGAGGTCGACGTCGTCGAAGAGGTCCTCACGGCCGTGGCCCTCCAGCGCGACCACCACCCGGTCCTCTCCCGTCCAGCGGGCCAGGACCCGGCCCAGGGCGCACAGCAGGACGTCGTTGACGCGGGTGCGGTAGGCGTCCGGCACCTCCTGCAGGAGCCGGCGGGTGTCCTCGGCACCGAGGCTCACCGTCACGGTCTCCTCGTCGGCGGCGGTGTTGCTGCCGGGGAGGTCGGTCGGCAGGGCGGCCGGGTGCAGGGCGCTCCAGTGCGCGATCTCGTCGTCGAAGCCGCCGTCGGCGGTGTGCGCGGCCAGGCGCCGGGCCCAGTCGCGGAAGGAGGTCGTCTTCGCTCCCAGGTCGGGGGTCTCCCCGGCGCGCAGCGCCCGGTGGGCGGTGTCGAGGTCTTCGAGGACCACCCGCCAGGACACCGCGTCGACGACCAGGTGGTGGGCGGCCAGCAGCAGGACGGGCGGCCGGTCGCCGTCCCGGTGGCACAGGGCGGCCTTGAGCAGCGGCCCTCGCGCCAGGTCGAACTCCGCGCTCAGGTCGGCGGCCACGGCGGCCGGGTCCGCCGGGCTGTGGTGCACCTCCAGGTGCGGGTCCGCGCCGGGCGGCGTGCCCAGCTGCCGCCACCGCCCGTCGCCGTCCGGCTCGTACCGCATGCGCAGCGCGTCGTGCTGCTCCAGCACCGCCGCGAGGGCGGCGCGCAGCAGTTCCTCGTCGGTGTCGGACGCCACCTCGAAGGAGACCGCCTGGGTGAAGCGGGCCGGGGCGCCGGTGAGGGTGTCGAGCAGCCAGTGCTGTACGGGCGTGAGGGGGACGTCCCCGACGACCGGCCCCTGGTCGGCCGTGGCTGTGGCCGTGGCGGCCGGCGACTCGTCGACCGCCGCGGCGAGTTCGGCGATCGTCTGGTGCTGGAAGAGGTGCCGGGGTGTCAGGGTCAGTCCGGCGCGGCGGGCCGCGGAGACGATCTGGATGCCGAGGATGGAGTCTCCGCCGAGCGCGAAGTAGTTGTCGGTCGCGCCCACGTCGGGCACGCCCAGCACTTGCGACCAGATCGCGGCGAGGGTCCGCTCGACGGCGGTGCTCGGCGGCCGGGTGTCCTCCGCGGCGACGGTCGCGGACCACACCGGTTCCGGCAGGGCCCGCCGGTCCAGCTTGCCGGTGGCGCCCAGCGGCAGCCGCTCCAGCGGCACCATGACCGCCGGGACCAGGTGGTCGGGCAGCGTCCGGGCGAGGAAGGCCCGCAACTCGGCCGGTGCCGGGGCGTCGCCGGCGCGCGGCACGGCGTAGCCCACGAGGCGCTTGTGGCCGTCGTGTTCCACGACGCGTGCGGCGGCCTCGGCGACCCGCGGGTGCCGCGCCAGCGCGGCCTCCACCTCGCCGAGTTCGATACGGAAGCCGCGCACCTTCACCTGGTCGTCGCCACGGCCCAGGTACACCAGGTCGCCGTCGGCCGTCCAGCGGACCAGGTCGCCGGTGCGGTACATGCGGCTGCCGGGCGGTCCGAAGGGGTCGGCGAGGAAACGGGCCGCGGTCAGGCCGGGCCGGTTCAGGTAGCCGCGGGCCACTCCGGTCCCGGCGAGGTACAGCTCGCCGGGCGCCCCGACGGGCACGGGCCGCATGCGGGAGTCGAGGACGTAGGCGCGGGCGCCGCCGACAGGTCGGCCGATGGGCGGGACTCGGTCGGGGTCGGCCGGGTCGCAGGTGAAGGCGGTGGCGTAGACGGTGGCCTCGGTGGGGCCGTAGATGTTCATCACCCGGCAGCCGGGGACGGCCTCGCGGACCTGGTGGACGGTGCGGGCGGGCAGTGCCTCGCCGGCCAGGACGACCGTGTCGGCGGTGACGTGCACGGTGTCCTCGGCCAGCAGGCGGCCGAGGGCGGAGGGTACGGCGCTGAGCAGCCCCGCGCGCCACGGCTCGGGCCGCTCGGCGAGGGCCAGCAGGTCGCGGACGACCTCGACCCGGCCGCCCGCCAGCAGCGGCGAGAGGATCTCGAACACCGACACGTCGAAGTTGAGCGACGTGGAGGCCACCACGTGGGCGAGTCCGCGGCCGGTGAACTCGGTGGCGGCCCAGTCGGTCAGCGCCACCACGGAGGCGTGGGAGACGACGACGCCCTTGGGGCGGCCGGTGGAGCCGGAGGTGTGGATGACGTAGGCGGGGTGGTCCGGCAGCAGCCGGGTGCGCCGCTCGCCGTCGGTGACGGGCGCGGCGGACGCGGCGGCCAGCCGCCCGGCGCAGGCCGGGTCGTCCAGGGTGATCCGCGTGTACGGGCCGTCGGGCAGCCGCGCGGAGGTCTCCGCACTGGTGATCACCGCGTCGGGGCGCACGTCGTCGAAGAGGAACGCGATGCGCTCCGCCGGGTGGCCGGGGTCGACGGGCAGGTAGGCGGCACCGCTCTTGAGGACCGCCAGGAGCGCCACGATCAGGTCGGCGGTGCGGGGCAGGGCCAGGGCGACGAACCGCTCCGGTCCGGCTCCGGCCTCGATCAGCAGGCGGGCCAGGCGGTTGGAACGCTCGTCGAGCTGCCGGTACGTGAGGTGGTCGGTACCGGCGCTGACGGCGGGGGCGTCGGGGGTGCGGGCGGCCTGTGCCGCGAAGGCGTCCGGGAGGGTGCGCCGCGGCAGCCTCGCCACCGGTCCCGCGAGCCGGTCCAGCAGGCGGCGTCCGTCGGCCGGCTGGAGCGGCGCCAGGTCGGCCAGGCGGCGGTCGGCGGCGGCGTCAGCAGTGTCGGCGGCGAACCGGGTCAGCAGCGTGCGCAGGCTCGCGCCGAGCCCTTCGACGGTGGCGGCGTCGAAGACGGCCGGGTCGTAGTCGAGGGTCACCGTCACGTCGTCGCCGGGCGCGACGACCACGCTGAGCGGGTAGTTGGTCGGCTCCACGTCGCGTTCCTGCTCGACGGCGAGTCCGTGCCGGGCCAGGGCGCCCGCGTCGAACGGGTAGTTCTCGAAGACGACGATGCTGTCGAACAGGCTGGTGCCGCCGGGCACCTCGCTCCACGACTGCAACTGGGCGAGGGAGACGAAGTCGTGGCGCCGGGACTCCGACTGGGCGGCCTGCACCTCGCGCAGCCACTCCAGCAGGGGACGCCGCCCGTCGATGCGCAGCCGGGTGGGCAGGGTGTTGATGAACAGGCCCACCATGGAGGTCACGCCGGGCAGTTCGGCCGGGCGGCCGGACACGGTCGTGCCGAAGACGACGTCGTCGCCGCCGCCGTAGTGGTGCAGCAGCAGCCCCCAGGCTCCCTGGAGCACCGTGTTGACGGTCAGCCCGGCCCGCTGGGCGGTCTCTCGCAGCCGCACCGACACCTCCTGTCCGAGGGCCACCCGCACCGTGCCCGACGAGGACGCGCGGTGGGCGTCGGCGGGGCGCCGGTCGCGGGGCAGTTCGGTGGGGACGGCGAACCCGGCGAGGGTCTCACGCCAGTGGCGTTCCGCCCGGGCGGTGTCCTGGGCGGCCAGCCACTCCAGGTAGCGGGCGAAGGGCGCCCGGTCGGGCACCTGCGGGCGGCGGCCGGCGGTCAGGGCCGCGTACCGCTCGCACACCTCGTCGAACACCTGGGCGGCGCTCCAGCCGTCGAGCAGCACGTGGTGGAACGTCCACACCATGCGCACCCGGTCCGGTGCCAGCCGGATCAGCGCCAGCCGCATCAGCGGGGCCGCGCCCAGGTCGATCCCGGCCTCCCGGTCCGCGTCGAGCAGCGCCTCCGTCTCCCGCGCGCACCGCTCGGCGGACCACCCGGACCAGTCGTGGTGGGTGACCGGGACGGCGGCCCGCCGCTCCACCACCTGGAGGGGTTCGGCGGTCTCCTGCCACACCAGGCGGGTGCGCAGGACCGGATTGGCGTCCGCCGTGCACTGCCACGCCTCGGCGAGCGCGTGCGGGTCGGTGACGCCGTGCAGGACGACCTGCACCTGGTTGACGTAGGTGCGGGCCTGCGGGTCCATGAGGCTGTGGAAGAGCATGCCCGCCTGCATCGGCGTCAGCGGGTACACGTCCTCGACGCCGCGGCCGTCGCCCACGACCCGGTCCACGGCGGCCTGGTCGAGCCGGGCCAGCGGGAAGTCCGAGGGCGTGCGGCCACCGGCCTCCGGGGCGGCGCAGTGCGCGACGATCTCCTCCAGTGACCGCAGCATGCTCTCGGCGAGGGAGGCGATCGTCTCCTCGCGGTGGCGACCGCCGCTGTAGTGCCAGGTGATCTCCAGTCGGTCGTCCTCGACGCGGGCCACCACGTCCAGCAGGTGCGGACGCGGCGCACCAGGGTCCTCCGCGCCGTCCAGGCCGCCGGGAACGGCCCGCACCAGCGCGCCGTCGGCGGCGGACCAGTCGAACCGGCCCAGGTAGTTGAAGCTGATCCCGGGCGGGGGCACGGCGGCGAGCCGTTCGTCGCCCGCCAGGTGGCGCAGGGCGCCGTAGCCGATCCCCCGGTCGGGCACGGCCCGCAGCTGCTCCTTCACGGCCTTCACCGCGGCGCCCCAGTCGCCCCGGGGCAGGTGGAGGGCGACCGGGAAGAGGCTGGTGAACCAGCCGACCGTGCGGGACAGGTCGAGGTCGTCGAAGAGCTGGTCCTCGCGGCCGTGTCCCTCCAGACCCACGGCCACGGTGCCGCGTCCGGTCCAGTCCGCCAGGACGCGGCCGAGGGCGGTCAGCAGGACGTCGTCGACGCGGGTGCGGTAGACGCCGGGGACCTTGCGCAGCAGGTCGTCGGTGCACTGCCGGTCGAGGCGTACGGTCACGGCGCGCAGGTCGGCGGCGGTGTTGCCGCCGTCGAGGTCCACGGGCAGGGGTTCGGCGCAATGCCGCGAGACGTCCGCCCAGTGGGCACGCTGCGCGGCGAGGTCCGCCTCACCGGTGCGTTCGGTGAGCCGCCGCACCCATTCGCGCACCGACGTGGTGCGCTGCGGCAGCCGTACCGGCTCGCCGGTACGGGCCTGCCGGTAGGCGGTCTCCAGGTCCTCCAGCAGGACGCGCCAGGAGACGCCGTCGACGATGAGGTGATGGGCCGCCAACAGCAGGCGGGCGGCCCGGCCCTCGCCGGTGAACAGGCGGGCGGCGATCAGCGGGCCGGTGTCCAGCCGGAAGCCCGTGTGCGCCTCGTGGGAGAGGCGGGCCTCGGCCTCCTCGGCGGCGCGGGCGTCCAGGCCGCTCAGGTCGTGCACCCGCAGCAGCTCCGGAACCTCGGTGTCCGCGGCGGCGTACTCCTGGTGCCAGGTGCCGTCCGCCGCGCGGGTGAAGCGGGCGCGCAGGGCGTCGTGGTGGGCCCACAGCGCGGCCAGGGCGGCACTCAGCGCGCCGGGGTCGACGTCCTCGGCCGTCTCGACGACCACGGACTGGTTGAAGTACTCCGGGCGAGGCGGCTCGGCGTCGAGGAACCAGTGCTGGATCGGGGTGAGGCCCACCTCCCCGGTCACCGGGCCGGTGCCCGCGACGGTCGCGGCGGCGCCGGACGCGGCGGCGGCCAGGGCTGCGAGGGTGGGATGGCGGAACAGGTCCCTCGGGGTCAGCGCGAGCCCGGCGGTGCGGGCGCGGGAGACGACCTGGATGCTGACGATCGAGTCGCCGCCCAGCATGAAGAAGTGGTCGTCGAGGCCGACGCGTTCCACGCCGAGCAGTTCGGTCCAGATCCCGGCGAGCACCCGCTCGGCCTCGGTGCGCGGCGCGCGGTGGGCGGTGTCGGCCGCCGCCGACCACTCGGGCTCGGGCAGCCGTCGCCGGTCGACCTTGCCGTTCGCGGTCAGGGGCAGCTCGGCCACGGTGACGAACGCGGCCGGGACCATGTAGTCGGGCAGTTCCCCGGACACGTGGGCGCGCAGCTCGGCCGTCTGCGGCGCGGCCGCGCCGGGGGCCCGCACCAGGTGGGCGACCAGGCGTTTGCGTCCCTCGTGCCGCGACACCGACACCACCGCCTCGGCGATCGCCGGGTGGGCGGTGAGCCGGGCCTCGATCTCGGCGGGTTCGACGCGGAAGCCGCGGATCTTGATCTGGTCGTCGGCGCGTCCCACGAAGTGCAGTTCGCCGTCGGCGCTCCAGCGCACGATGTCGCCGGTGCGGTACATCCGCGTGCCGGGCGGGCCGTAGGGGTCGGCCAGGTAGCGGGCCGCCGTCGCGCCGGGGCGTCCGGCGTAGCCGCGGGCCAGTCCGGCGCCCGCGAGGTACAGCTCTCCCGGTACGCCGGGCGGTTGCGGCTGGAGCGCGCCGTCCAGGACGTAGACGCGGGTGTCGTCCAGGGGCCGGCCGATGGGCAGCGTCGCGGGCAGCGCGTCACCGGCGCGGAAGACCCGCCGGGTGGCGAAGGTGGTGGTCTCGGTCGGCCCGTAGACGTCGACGACGGTGAGGTCGGGGCAGGCGTCCAGCACCCGCCGCACCGCGGCGCCCGGCACGGCCTCGCCACCGGTCCACACCTCCAGGGCGCCGCGCAGGCAGGCGGGGTCCTCCTGGGCGAGGAGACGGAACAGGCCCACCGTCAGGAACAGGCAGCTCACGCCCTGTTCGGTGATCGCGTGGCGTACGGCGGCGGCGTCCAGGTCGCCGGGCGGGGCGAGGACGGCCGTTCCGCCGCGCAGCAGCGGCACCCACAGCTCGTAGGTGGAGGCGTCGAAGGCGTGCGGGGAGTGCAGGAGGACGCGGTCGTGGCCGGCGAAGGCCCGGTCGAGGGCGAGCGCGGCGACGTCCCGCTGCCGCACCGCCACGCCCTTGGGGGCGCCGGTGGAACCGGACGTGAACATGAGGTACTGGACGTTGTCCGGGTGCACGCGCGGCACCGTTGCGAGATCGGCGGTCGCGACGGTGTCGTCGTCCGGACGCAGCACGCGCCCTTCCGGGAGGAGATCCGCTGCCGTCTCCTGCCACTCCGCGTCCGTGAGCAGCAGATCGGCGCCGGCCTCCGCGAGCATCGTGCGCAGCCGTTCGCGCGGCGCCCTGCCGTCGAGCGGTACGTACACGCCGCCGAGGCGGGCGAGGGCGAGCTGGGTGACGACGAGGGCGGCCGAGCGGTCCATCAGCACGCCGACGGCGACCTCCGGGCGCACCCCGAGCGCGGCCAGCCGGCCGGCCAGTTCCGCCGCCCGGCCGTCGAGGTCGCGGTAGGTCGGCCGCTCGGTACCGGCGAGCAGCGCGACGGCGTCGGGGGTGCGCTCCACCTGCGCGGCGAAGAGGTCGGCGGTGGTCGCGGCGGGGGTGCCGGTGGCCGTGTCGTTCCACTCGTGGAGGACCTGTTCGCGGCGGGCGGCCGTCAGCAGGGGCAGGCGCGCGGGCGTGCGCCGTGGTGTGGCGGCGAAGCCCTCCAGCAGGACGGTGAGGTACTCGGCCATCCGCTCGACGGTGGGGGCGTCGAAGAGGTCCGGGTCGTAGCCGAGGCGCAGGGCGAGTTCCGTGCCGGGGTAGGCGACCAGGCTGAGCGGGTAGTTGGTGGTCTCGATGCCGTCCAGGCCGGTCAGCCGCAGCCCGTGCGCGGCGGCGAGATCGTCGTCGACCGGGTAGTTCTCGAACACCATGATGCTGTCGAAGAGGGCGGCCCGCTCGGGCAGGTCGGTGTACGCCGTCATCCGGTGCAGCGGCACGTGGCCGTGGCGGCGGTCCTCGCTCTGCTCCTGCTGGAGCCGGCCCAGCCAACCGAGCAGCGGCTCGTCGCGCGGCACGCTCACGCGGGTGGGCAGGGTCGCGATGAACAGGCCGGTGATGGCGTCGGCCCCGGGCAGCTCGGGCGGTCGTCCGGAGACGGTGGTGCCGAAGACCACCTCGTCGCGGCCCGCCTGGCGGCTCAGCAGCAGTGCCCAGGCGCCCTGGACGAGGGTGTTCATCGTCAGGCCCGCCGTCCGGGCCAGGCCCGCGAGGGCCCGGGTGGTGGCCTCGGGCAGGGTGACGCGCACCGCCTGTGCCGACTCCGCGCGGTGACTCTCGCGGGGCTCGCGGTCGAAGGGCAGCGCGGTGGTCTCGCTCAGGCCGTTCAGGCGGGTCCGCCAGTGCCGTTCGGCCTCGGCCAGGTCGGCGCGTTCGCGCAGCCAGGCGACGTAGTCGCGGAAGGGGCGGCGGTCGGGCAGTGGGACCTGTGCGGCGCCGGACAGGCCGGCGTGGCAGGCGAAGACGTCGGAGAGGACCTGGAACAGGCTCCAGCCGTCCAGGATCAGGTGGTCGAAGGACCACACGACACGCACCGCGCGGTCGGAGACCCGGGCCAGCACCAGGCGCTGGAGCGGTGCGCGGGTCAGGTCGACGCCACGGGCGCGGTCGCGGTCGAGCAGGTCGTGCAGCCGTTGATCCTGCTCGGCGTCGGACAGGCCGCGCCAGTCGGGCAGTTCCACCGGCACGGCCGCCCGGCGCTGCACCACGAGCAGCGGCTCGGGCACGTCCTGCCACACCACCCGCGAGCGCAGCACCGGCGTACGGTCCGTGACCCGCTGCCAGGCGTCCGCCAGCACCGCCGGGTCCGGCACGCCGTCCAGGACGAACGTCAGCTGCTGGAAGTACACGCCGCGGTCGTCCTGCGAGAGCCGGTGGAAGAGCATGCCGGCCTGGGTGGGCGTGAGGGGGTGGACGTCCTCCACACCGGCGGGGTCCTCCCCCGCGATGCGGTCGACGTGCGTCTGGTCGAGCCGGGCCAGCGGGAAGTCCGAGGGGGTGCGTCCGGCGGCACCGGGGCGGGCCGCGTACCGGGCGAGACCGGCCAGCGCCTCGGCGTACCGTTCCGCGAGGTCCGCGACGGTCTCCGGGCGGTGCAGCCGCTCCGAGTGGAACCAGGTGAACTCCAGACTGTCGCCGTCCAGCCGTCCCACGACCTCCAGGGCGTGCGGGCGCGGTGCCGAGGGGTCGGCGTCCAGCTCCAGCGGGCGCGCGAGCCCGCGGTACAGCCCCCCGGACGTCGCGGACAGTCCGAAGCGGCCCAGGTAGTTGAAGCTGATCTGCGCGCTGGTCGCCGGAAGCGGTGTGCCCTCGCGGCCCGGCAGGGTCAGGGCGCCGTGACCGATACCGTGCCGGGGCACCGCGCGCAGGTGTTCCTTGACCTGCTTCAGCACGGTGTCCCAGGACTCCTCGGGCGGGACGGCCAGGGAGACGGGGTGGCGGGTGGTGAACCAGCCCACGGTGCGGCTGGTGTCGACGTCGGCGAAGAGGTCCTCGCGGCCGTGGCCCTCGACGTCCACCAGCACCTGGTGGTGCCCGCTCCAGCCGCACAGCACCCGGCCGAGGGCTGCGAGCAGGACGTCGTTGGCCTGGGTGCGGTACGTCTCGGGCAGGGTCCGCAGCAGCGCTTCGGTCTCCTGGGGGCCGAGACGCACCGTCACCGAGCGCTGGGAGGCGTAGGTGTTGGCGCCCTCCTGGTCCGCCGGCAGGACGGTCCCGGCGCTTTCGGTCACCCCGATCCAGTACGCCTTCTCGTCGTCGAAGCCGCCGGCGGCGGTGTGCGCGGCCAGGCGCTCGGCCCACTGCCGCACCGGGGAGGACTTGCGGGGCAGCGCGGTCGCGCCGTCCCGGCCCTCGCGGCGGGCTCGGTAGGCGCGGTCGAGGTCCTCGAGCAACAGGCGCCAGGAGACTCCGTCCACGACGAGGTGGTGGACGGACAGGTGCAGGACGGGCGGCCGTCCCGGGCCCCGGTCGTGCAGGACGGCGCGCATCAGCGGGCCGCGGCTCACGTCGTACGGGCCGAGGTGCGGGGTGTCGGTGTCCGGACCGGTGTGATGCGTGAGGCGGCAGCGGGCGCCCTGGCCGTCGATCAGCCACCGTACGCCCCCGTCGTCGGCGAGGAAGCGGGAGCGCAGTGCGTCGTGGTGGGCCACGACGTCATCGAGGGCGGCCTCCAGCGCGGTCGCGTCGACATCGGCGGGCAGTTCCACCGAGAGCGTCTGGGCGAAGTGTCCGGCCCGCTCGGCGGCGCTGTCGAAGAGCCAGTGCTGGATGGGCGTCAGCGGCGCGGTGCCGGTCGCCTCGACGGGTGCGGTGGTGGCGGCGGGCCGGCGGCTGCCCGTCTCGTCGGCGCGGCGGGCCAGGGCGGCGACCGTCTGGTGCCGGTAGACGTCCCGGGAGGTGATCGTCAGGCCCGCCTGCCGGGCCTGGGCCACGACCTGGATGCTGAGGATGGAGTCGCCGCCCAGCGCGAAGAAGTTGTCGTCCGCGCCGACGCGGTCGACGTGCAGGACATCGGCCCAGATGGCGGCGAGGGTGCGTTCGGTGGGGGTCCGGGGCGCGACGTGGCGTGCGGCGGGTTCGGCCGGCGCCGGGTCGGGGAGCCGGTCGCGGTCCAGTTTGCCGTTGGGGTTGAGCGGCAGGGCGGGCAGCACCACGACGGCCGAGGGGACCATGTAGTCGGGCAGGGTGCGCCCGAGTTCCCGGCGCACCGCCTCCGGCTCCACGCGGGCGCCGGAGGCGGGGACGACGTATCCGGCCAGGCGGCGGTGACCGTCGCCGTCGCGGACGGTGGCGGCGGCCTCGGCGACACCCGCGCAGCCGCGCAGTGCCTCCTCGACCTCGCCGAGTTCGATGCGGAAACCGCGCACCTTGACCTGCTGGTCGATGCGGCCCAGGTACTCCAGCTGGCCGTCGGCCCTCCAGCGCACCAGGTCGCCCGTGCGGTACATGCGGCCTCCGGGGGCGCCGAACGGGTCGGCGACGAAGCGGGCGGCGGTCAGGCCGGGGCGGCGCAGATAGCCGCGGGCCAGTCCGTCACCGCCGAGATACAACTCGCCGGTGATGCCGGGTGGTTGGGGGCGCAGCAGGCGGTCCAGCACGTAGGCGCGGGTGCGGGCGACGGGACGGCCGATGGGCGGGGCCTGGTCGGGGACGGTGCCGTCGGCGAACCAGGCGGTGGCGTAGACGGTGGCCTCGGTGGGGCCGTAGATGTTCGCCACCTCGGCCGAGGGCATGGCGTCCCTGATGTCCCGTACGGTCCGGGCGGGCAGGGCCTCGCCGGCCAGGACGACGGTGTCCGCCTCGACGGCGCCGTCGCCTGTGCCGCCGCCGAGTACGCGGGAGAGGACGGACGGCACGCCGCTGAGCAGTCCGGCCCGGCGCGGGCCGGAGCCGTCGGCGAGGGCGGGGAGGTCGGCGACCACCTCGACGCTGCCGCCGGCCAGCAGGGGGCACAGCAGCTCGAAGACGGACACGTCGAAGTTGAGGGAGGTGGACGCGACGACGTGGGAGAACCCGCTCCGGCCGAAGGTGTCCCGCGCCCAGGCGGCCAGCGCGGCCACGCTGCGGTGGGTGACGACCACGCCCTTGGGGCGGCCGGTGGAGCCGGAGGTGTAGATGACGTAGGCGGGGTGGGCCGGGCGCAGCGGTGCCGTCCGGTCGGCGTCGGTCAGGTCGGCGGCGTGGGCATCGCCATCGGCACACTCCACGTCCTCCAGCAGCAGCGGCTCGCAGCCGTCGGGGAGCGCGTGCGCCGTCTCGCGGGTGGCGAGGACGAGGGCGGGGGCCGCGTCGGCGAGCATGAAGCGGATGCGCTCGGCCGGGTAGCCGGGGTCGATGGGCAGGTATCCGGCGCCGGACTTCAGTACGGCCCACAGCACCGGCAGCAGGTCGGCGGTGCGCGGCAGGCACAGCGCCACCAGGGACTCCGGGCCCGTGCCGCGCGCCGCGAGGAGCCGGGCGAGACGGTTGGCGCGCCGGTTCAGCCCGGCGTAGTCCAGCCGGGTCCCGCCGCAGGTCACGGCGGTCCGGTCGGGCGTCCGGGCCGCCTGCTGCTCGAACAGCGCCGGGAGCGTGGCGCCGTCGGTGCCGTCCTCGGCCGGCACGGACGGGCTCCAGGAGTCCAGGAGCGTGCGCAGCTCGTCGTCGGACAGCAGCGGCAGTTCGGCCAGCGTTCGGTGCGGGCCGTCCGCCATGCCTTCCAGCAGGCGGTGCAGCTGCCGGCTCATCCGGGCCACGGTCGCCGCCTCGAACAGGTCGGTGTTGTACTCGACCGTCAGCTCGCAGCCGCCGTCGGCGCGCGGCGCGAACTCCAGCACGAGGTCGAAGCGGGCGGCCGGGCGGGGCAGCGGATGCCCCTCGATCCGCACCCCGGCCGCCATCGGCGGCCGGGCGGGCGCCGCCTGCTGCACCACCAGCACCTGCACCAGCGGAGTGCGGCTGGGGTCCCTGGGCGGGGCGAGTTCCTCGACCACCCGGTCGAAGGGCACGCTGTCGTGGGCGAAGGCGTCCAGCACGGTCGCGCGCATGGTCTGGACGAACCGGTCGACCGTGGCGGCGTCGTCGACCTCGCCGCGCAGTACGACGGTGTTGGCGAAGAAACCGGTCACGTCCTCCAGTTCGCGGCGGGCCCTTCCGTTGGTGACGGTCCCGAACGCCACGTCCCGCTGTCCGGAGTAGCGGGAGAACAGCACGGCCGCCGCCGCGGCGAACAGGGTGAAGACGGTGGTGCCGCAGCCCGAGGCCAGCTGCCGCAGCCGGTCCACCAGGTGGCGCGGGATGTCCTGGCGGTGTGCCGCTCCGGCGGTGGTGCGCACCGCGGGGCGGGGCCGGTCGGTGGGCAGTTCGAGTTGCTGGAGGCCGGCCAGGTGGCGTCTCCAGTAGGCGAGGTCGTCGGCGTCGGCGGTGCGCCGCTCGCGCTCCCACAGCGCGAAGTCCGGGTACTGCACGCCCGGCCGGGGAAGCCCGTCCGGTTCACCGGAGGCCTCCGCGCGGTAGAACGCCGCCAGGTCCCGGGTCAGGACGCCGACCGACCAGCCGTCGGTGACGATGTGGTGCTGGGCCAGCAGCAGCACGTGGTCGTCGGACGCCCGGCGGATGAGCAGCGCCCGGGTCAGGGGCCCGGTCGTCAGATCGTGGGGGCGGCGCAGTTCCTCGGTCAGCAGGCGCTCGACGGCCTGGTCCCGCCGGTCGGCGGGCAGGTGTCCGACGTCGGCGGTGCGCAGGGGCAGTACGGCCTCGTCGGCGACCAGCTGGACGCCCTGGCCGTCGACGGTGGCGAAGGTGGTGCGCAGGGAGTCGTGGCGGGCGGCGAGCCGGTTCAGGGCGCGCTCCAGGGCCGGTGTGTCGAGCGGGCCGTGCAGCCGCAGCGCCACACCGGTGTTGTACTCGGTCCCGCCGTCGGCGAGGTCGTCGAGGAACCACAGGCGCCGCTGGGCGCTGGAGAGCGGGACGGGCTTGCCGCGCGGGGCGGCGGGGATCGGCTCCGGCGGGGCGGCGGCGGACGGCTCGGCGGCCAGCGGGGCGAGCGCGGCGACGGTCCGCGCGGTGAACACGTCGCGCAGGGTGAGCCGGGCGCCGAGTGCTTCCCGGATGCGGGTGAGGGTGCGGGCAGCGAGGATCGAGTCGCCGCCCAGGTCGAAGAAGTCGTCGGTGACGCCGACGGTGTCGACGCCGAGGACGTCGGCCCAGATCGCGGCCAGGGTCCGTTCGCCGTCGGTGCGCGGTTCGACCTGCTCCTCGGTCGGGGTGCCGCCGGGGGCGGGCAGCGCCCGCAGGTCGATCTTGTGCTGCGGGGTGAGCGGCAGCGCGTCCAGCACGACGACGGCGGAGGGCACCATGTGGGCGGGCAGGGCGGCGGCGAGGGCAGCGCGCAGCCGGGCGGGATCGGGCCGGCGAGCCGGATCGGCGGGGGTGACGTAGCCGACGAGCCGCCCGCGGGCGGGTTCCTCGTCGCGGACCACGACGACGGCCTCGCGGACGTCCGGGTCCTGGATCAGGGCGGCTTCGATCTCGCCGGGTTCGATGCGGAATCCGCGCACCTTGACCTGGCGGTCGACCCGGCCGAGGAACTCCAGCTCCCCGTCCGCCCGTTGGCGCACACGGTCACCGGTCCGGTAGAGGCGGGCCCCGGGCGGCCCGGAGGGGTGGGCGACGAACCGGGTCGCGGTCAGGCCGGGGCGGCCGAGGTAGCCGCGGGCCAGCCCGTCGCCGCCCACGTACAGCTCACCCTCGGTACCGGGGGGCACCGGGCGCAGCGTCGCGTCCAGGACGTGGGCCTCGGTGCCGGGCAGCGGGCCGCCGATGGCCGGTGTGCCGGTGCCGGCGGTCAGCGGCCCGGTCCAGGTGGCGACGATGGTCGCCTCGGTCGGCCCATAGGAGTTGATCATGCGGCGGCCGGGTGCCCACCGGTCGATGAGCGCGGCCGGGCACGCCTCGGCTCCGACGATCAGGGTGCGCAGCGACGGCAGGCCGCCGATGTCCGCCGGGTCGGGCAGCGTGGCGAGGGCGGCGGGCGGTATGAGGGCGTGGGAGATGCGGTGCTCGTCCAGGACGGTGGCGAGTTCGTCGCCCAGCCAGGGCCCGTGCGGCGGGACGACCAGCGTGGCGCCGGACAGCACCGAGACGCACAGCTCCAGTACGGAGGCGTCGAAGCTGGGCGAGGAGAACTGCAGCACGCGGTCGCCCGGGCCGACGGCGTACCGCTCGGCGGCCGCCGCGGCGAACCCGGCGATGCCGCGGTGGGTGACGGTGACGCCCTTGGGGGTACCGGTGGAGCCGGAGGTGAAGATGACGTACGCCGCGTGGTCGGGGAGCACCCGGTGCGCGGGCGCGGTCACCTCCCGGCCCTCGTCGTCCAGCAGTGCGCGGACCCGGTCGAGGTCGTCCAGGACGACGGCCGGTGCGGCGTCGGCGAGCATCAGTTCCCGCCGTTCGGCGGGGTAGTCGGGATCGACGGGCAGGAAGGCGGCACCGGTCAGGGCCACGGCCAGCTCGGCGGCGATCAGTTCCATCGAGCGCGGCAGGACGAGTGCCACCGTCCGCTCCGGTCCGGCGCCGTTCGCGGCGAGGTGGGCGGCGAGCCGGCCGGCCCGCCGGGCGAGTTCGCCGTACGACCAGGTGCGGCGGCCGTCGGTCACCGCGGGGGCGTGCGGGTCGCGCGTCACCCAGCCGGTGAACACCTCACCGAGCGGGACGTGCCGGGTGGCGTGGTCGGCACGGGCCGGCGGGACGGGACCGGCCGCTGGGGAGGCGGGCGTGGCGGGGCGCGGGGCGTGCAGGTCCGTCATCGGGAAGCAGTCCTTCGGGCGGGGGCGGCGCGCGGACCCGGCGCGCCGCTTGCGGGCGGCGCGCGGGCACACCGGAGCGGTGCGGGGGTCCTCGCGTACGGGGCGGGTGCGTGACGGGTGGCGCGGGACGCGGTCGGACGGCGGCGGTGCGGTGCGTTCAGACGGCGGCGGTGCGGCGCGCGGTGCGTCCGGAGATCTGCAGGCGGTCGATGACCCCGGTGGCGGGGTCGCGGTGGAAGCGGCCTCCCGGTTCCAGCCGGCCGGTGGCCGGGTCGACCAGATCGCAGGTCAGGTCGGCATAGCACACCAGCGGAATGGGATAGTCGCCGTCGACGGACAGGGTGGGCGTGCCGTCCCCGTCGAGCTTGACCGCGTACTCGGTGCCTCCGTTGCGGTAGGTGCCGGCGCAGTCCGCGAGCGGTACGACGGGACCGCGGCGGGAGTCCGCGGCCGGGCCGGTGGGCACCCGTACGCCGGTGAGCCGGGCGAGTTCCGCGGCGAGGTCGCGCCACAGGGCGGTGGCACCGCCGGAGTTGCCGGTGAAGGCGACGACGACGCCGCTGTCCGGATCGGCCCGCAGGTGGCAGGAGGTGCCCTGGGCGTTCCCGTCGTGGCCGCACCACACCCGCCCGTCCTGCCTGAAGAGGGCGAGGCCCAGGCCCCAGGAGTCCGCCAGGGCACCGGGGTCGGCGGCGGGTTCGGGGCGGCGCATCCGGTCGGCGACGGCGGTGGGCAGCGCGGTGGACCGGCCGATGACGGCCCGGCCCAGGGCGGCCAGGTCCTCGGCGCTCGCCAGGAGGGCGCCGGCCGGGGCCTCCACCGGGGCGAGGTTCTGGTGGGCCGGGCGCAGCAGGCCCGTGGCCGTGTTGAGGGCGTGGCCGGAGGCGACCGGCCGCGCGGGGGCGGCCTCGCCGAGGAAGGCGGGGACGATGCCCAGGGGTTCCAGCAGGAGCGCTCCCAGCGCTTCCTGCCAGGTCATGCCGGTCACTTCGGACAGGATGCGGCCGGCGGCGACATAACCGGCGTTGGAGTACGAGAAGCCGGTTCCCGGCGGGAAGAGGGCGCTGTGCGCGGTGCAGACCGCCGAGAGGTAGCGGGTGACGGTGGTGCCGGCGGCGCTGTCGGAGTCGGGTCCGGTGGGCAGACCGGCGGTGTGACTGAGGAGGTGACGCACCGTCACCTCGGGTATGTCCCCTAACTCGGGCAGCAGTTCGGCGGCCGGCTCGTCCGGGTCGAGGTCTCCGTCGTCGGCGAGGAGCAGGACGGCCGCGGCCGTCGCGACCTTGGTGACGGAGCCCAGGGGTACGGCCGTCTCCGCGGTGAACGGGGTGTTCGTCAGGGCGTCGGCCGTGCCGGTGTGCACGCTGAGGGTGTGGGTGCCGGTGTGCACGGTCAGCTGGGCACCGGGCACGCGGTGGGCGCGCGCGAGGGAGTCGAGGCGGCTCTGCACCTCCTCGTGCGACAGGGACGACGGCCGGTCGGCGGCCGGAGCGGCGGTCGGATACGGCATGGGGAGCTGACTCCTGGTGAGAGCGGGTGGGGAGAGGGACGCGGCCGGTCCGCGGGAAGAGCGGTACGGGACGTGCGCGTCGACGCGGGTTACGGCCTGGTGACGGCGATCGGCAGGTGGCGTACGCCGACGATGACGGCCGGGTTCTGGTACGTGACGTCGTCGTAGGAAGGCACCTCGATGGTGGGGAAACGCTCCATCAGGGCGCGCAGCGCGATGCGCGCTTCCAGCCGGGCCAGGGGGGCGCCGAAGCAGAAGTGGATGCCGTGGCCGAAGGTCAGATGGGGATTCGGACAGCGGGCCATGTCGAAGGCGTCCGGGGACGTGAAGCGGGAGGGGTCGCGGTTGGCGGCGCCCAGGTGCACCATCAGCAGGGTGTCCGCCGGGATGTCGTGGCCGCCGAGCACCACCGGCCGGGTGGTGCGCCGCCCCAGTTCGGGGAAGGGCGGCAGCCAGCGCAGGACTTCCTCGATGGCGTCCGGCAGCCGGTCGGGGTTCTCCCGTAGCGCGGCGAGGGTGCCGGGATGCCGGTCGAAGGTGACCATGGCGTTGCCGAGCAGCGCGGTGGTGGTGATGTGCCCGGCGACCAGCAGCAGGGCGACGAAACCGACCATCTCCTGGTCCGCCAGTCGTGTTCCGTCGACCTCGGCGGTGAGGAGTCTGCTGGTGAGGTCGTCGCCGGGGTGGGCGCGGCGGTGCCGGATGTGGTCCAGCATGTAGCCGTTCATCTCACGCACGGTCGGGGCGATGGCCTCCAGCGCCCGTTCCAGGTCGGCCGTGTCGAGGCTGTCGCCGAGCTGGTCGCCGCCGAAGAGGGTGGCGGCCCACTCCTGGAACAGCCTGTGGTCCTCGGCGGGGATCCCGAGGAGTTCGGCGATCACGATGATCGGCAGCGGGTAGGCGAGGGTGTCGACCAGGTCGAACCGGTCGCGGTCGGCGACGCCGTCGAGCAGGCGCGCGCACACCGCCTCGATGCGCGGTGCGAGTCCGTGGACCACTCTCGGGGTGAAGGCCTGACTCACCAGGGTGCGCAGCTTGCGGTGTTCCGGAGGATCCATCCCGACGAAGTTGCCCTGCCGGAAGTCCTCGAAGTCCTCCTGGGTGGGGGCGATCGGCGTCATGTCGGAGGAGTACGTCGCCGGGTCCGCGAGTACGGCCGAGACGCCCTGGTGGTCCACGACATGCCACTGCCGCCGGTCCTCGTCGTACGTCACGGGGCCCGCGTCGCGCAAGGACCGCCACCGCTCGGGTAAGGCGTCAAGAGGCGATTCGGCTCCGGTCAGTTGTGTGCTTGTCACCGTTTCTCCTTGGGTGAGAACGCGCCGGCCCGGCGGTGGGTCACCGACGATGCCGTGGTGCGACGGTGCCGTGGTTCGCCGCGGGCAGGGGTGGCCGTCACGGGCACGGCCACCGGGCGTGGCACCGCGGGGCGGCCCTCGCTCCGCGCCAGGTGGCCGCCGCGCGGCCCGGCCGGGCCGGGAGGGACCCGCCGATCCGCCCGCTCACGGCATTCCGGCCCCCGGCGTCAGCGCACCCGGGGACAGTTTCCGGACGGCGGGGCGGCGGCTCCGAGCGGTCCGGACGCCCGCCGAGCAGCGGACAGGCCCGCACGTGCGCAGCCTGGCAGCACGTGCCCCGGGCACCAAGCAGACACCACCACGCCCCCCAGCGTCTTCTCCCGCGCAGCGACCCTGCACAGGACCCCCCTTGTCCCACGATTTCGCACTTCACATGCCAAGAACGCGCCTTCGACACAATCCATCCGGGCCGAGCGCGCTCACAGTTTTCACGTTGGGTGATGAGATGGCAACCCCTAGGAATTGAAGGGGAGATGGCCCTCAGACGACCCACTGAGAAGGCCGGGTGTCCCGATGTCTCGCACTCAAACCTGGTGAGCGGAAAGAGAATTCACCTGTTCTGCACGCCCCGCCACACGCCCCCCTC
>NZ_JAPSKQ010000202.1 GCF_031181555.1 Streptomyces sp.
CAGCAAGCCCGCCGGCCAGCCGTGCTCGAACCTCCAGCAGGACTTCCGCTGCGGCATCCACACGCAGCTGCGCGACGAGGGCTATCCCGGCTGCACCGTCTTCGACTGCTTCGGCGCCGGGCAGAAGGTCTCCCAGATCACCTTCGGCGGCACCGACTGGCGGCAGGCGCCGAGGACGGCGCGCTCCATGTTCGAGGTCTTCCCCGTCATGCGGCAGCTGCACGAGCTGCTCTGGTACGTCACCGAGGCTCTCGACCTCGCACCGGCCCGCCCCGTCCACGAGGAGCTGCGCACGGCGCTGGCCCACCTCGACGGCCTGACCCGCGCCGACGCCGAGTCGATCGTCCAGCTGGACGTGAACGCGCTGCGCGGCGAGGTCAACACACTGCTGCTGCGGGCCAGCGAGCTCGTCCGGGCCCGGGTGCCGGGCCGCAGGAAGAACCACCGCGGAGCCGACCTGATCGGCGCGAAGCTGTCCGGCGCCGACCTCAGGGGGGCGAGCCTGCGCGGCGCCCTCCTCGTCGCCGCCGACCTCGGCGGGGCCGACCTGCGCGACGCCGACCTGATCGGGGCCGACCTGCGCGACGCCGACCTGCGCGGCGCCGACCTCACCGGCGCCCTCTTCCTCACCCAGGCCCAGCTGAACGCGGCCAGGGGCGACGCGGCCACCGTGCTGCCCCCCGCGCTCAGCCGGCCCGCTCACTGGTAGACGCGCGGCCTCCTGCGGAAACGGCCCGACCCCGTCGACGGCGTCGAACGACTCGGCCACGGCGACCTCCTCGGACAGCAGCCCCTCCAGCAGTCCGCCCGGCGCCGTAGCGTCGACCACACCGCCTCCCTCCGCCCGAACGGCACACCGGGTGAGACCCTGTGCCGCCGCGTCCGCCCCGCGATCAGCGCCTCCCTGCCCGCCTCACGCTCGGTCGCTCAGCACCTTGGCCCTCCACAACAGCAGCTGGGCCCACTCGGCCCGGTCCAGCAGCCCGGCAGTCGCCTTCAGCGCTGCCCTCCCTGCCAGGACAACGACGGTCACCGGATCGGGACATGACGCCGCGTCGCCTCCCCCTTGCTCATCGACGAGCCCAGGAGCCGTCCCACCGCATGGGACACGGTGCAAGGCGGCGTTTCCCTCGGGACGCGAGACCTAAGCCCATGGTCCGACGCGCTGCCCGATGTGCTCCCTCACGCATGCTGGTCGGATGGGGGGATGAGTGATCTTGTCGACGAGCCGGGGCCGGATGTCCGTCTGCGCTTGGCCGACGAAAGAAATGCCTGGTTGTGCACCGTACGTCCCGACGGCTCCGCCCACATCACGCCCGTCTGGTTCATCTACCGGAACTCCCGGTGGTGGATCGGTTCGGAGCACAGCTCCGTCAAGGTCAGGAACATCCGCAAGGAACCGCGTGTGTCCCTGGCTTTGGAGGACGGCCGGTTCCCGGTCGTTGCCGAAGGAGACGCATCGCTGATCCTTGACGGGTTCCCCCGCGAGGTCGTGACCGCATTCGAGCAGAAGTACGGGTGGGACGTGTCCGCTCCCACACGCCCCGGAAGCAAGCGTGTGCTGCTGGAGGTGCATGTACGTCGGTGGCTGTTGACCGGCACGGCCCAGTGACGGCGGCGGTGTGAGCAGTCTCAAGCCATGGGTGCGCACATCTTTGGCGCGACGAGACGCCTTCGGCTTCGCCCGGGACGAGGGCGCCGAGGTGGCGGTGGGGCGGCGCTCGACGACGCCGCAGACACCGTGGTCGCGGGCTGTCTGCGCAACGCCACCGCCGTGGGCCGCTGGCTCGCCGGCCAGGACCACGGCACCGAGCAGCGGCCGGACGGCGTGATCGCCTCCGGGGAGCGCCGGCCCGACGGGTGCCCGCGCCCCGCACTGGAGGACCTGCTCGGGGCGGACGTGGCCATCGCCGCACTGAAGGAGCACAGGGGCGGGCCGCTGTCGCCGGAGGCCGCCATGGCCCCCGCCGCCTTCGGCGGGTGCCACGACCGCCTGGCGCCTGGTCACCGACACAGGCATCACCGCGTTCGGCCGGCTCTCGGCACCGGTGATCTTCCTCGCCCTCGTGGTGCTGCCGCTCGCCCCGGCTTGTACGGTATTCCGCTCGGTCCGGCGTAAGAGCAGGGAACGGCTGACGGCGGCGGTCCCGGCGGCGCTGACGCTGCTCGGCGCGTCCGTCGTGCCGTTCGCGGCTCTGTGCCTGATCTTCGTGTACGCAAACTGACCTCCGGCGAGCATCTCGGCGCGCAGGCGACGTCGCACACGGCGAGTCGCGCCCGCGGCGGGCGAGGTCCGGGGCCGGTTGCCGGCCGGCGCCGGAGCCGGCGCCGATGACGACGGCGGCCTTGGCGCGGACGCTGCTCATGCGGCTCCTCCTGTCCGGGCGGCGGCGGTGACGGCGGCGCCGTGGGGGCGGGCGAGGTCGGTGGTGAGTTCCACCAGGCGATCGAGGACTGCGGGTGCGAGGTGGTGGGCCACGCCGGTGATCTCCACGTGCCCGGCGCCGTGGATCGCGGTGGCGGTGGCCCGGCCGCCGGCGGGGTGCACCATGCGGTCGACGTCGCCGTGCACGACGAGCGTGGGGGCGGTGGTGCGGCGCAGTTCGCCGGTGCGATCGCCGGACGCCTGGACCGTCGACATGCCGACCAGGTGCGCCCGGTCGACGTCGAGGTGGTCGAGGAGCCCGTGGGCGTCGGCTGCCCTGTCGGCGAGGTCGTAGGCGTCCGGCCGGGTCCGGGCCAGCAGCTGCCGCAGCCTGCCCGGTGGCGGAGCCGGCATCCGGCTCGACCGGCCGGCGTCGCGGTTGTCGAACCGGATGACCTTGAAACCGCGGTCGACGAACCCGTCGACCATCGGCCGGGGCCAGGACGTGAGGTCCAGGCCCAACCCGGCGATCAGCAGCAGGGGAACGCCCTCGGCGGGCCCTTCGACCCTGTAGCAGATGCGGGGGCCGGCCGGGAGGTCGACGAACCGGTCCCCGCCGGCGTGCGGTGCGGCGGACGCCGACGCGGCGCTCACCGGGCCACCTCCGCTCTTCACCGCGGCACGGAAACACCGTCCGACGTCCATGACCGGCGGCGCTTGCAGCAAGCCCGAGCGGCTCGGCTCGCACCCCCGGCCGGGTGGCCGGCGTGCTGCCCGACCGGTCAGCACGCCGGCTCCGGGGCCCGATCCGTTTTCACCGCCGGACGGCACGCGTCATCAGTTCTGGCGCGTCCCCTCGGCGGTCATGGGTAGTTCCAGGCGGGGACCGCGGAAGCGTCGGCGCAGGAGCCGGTCGTGCGTCACCACGACCAGTGTGCCGGTGTAGCGGGCCAGGGCCGTCTCGATCTCCTCCACCAGGACGGGGGCCAGGTGGTTCGTCGGCTCGTCGAGCAGCAGCAGATCGAGGGGACCGGCCGTCACGAGCCGGGCCAGTTCGAGCTTGCGGCGCTGCCCGACGGACAGCTCCCGTACAGGGGCGGCGAGATCGGCGGCGTGGAACAGGCCGAGCGCGAGCAGTGCCTCGGCGTGCTCGTCGGGGTGCCCCGCCCTGTCGGCCGCGAACGACGTGAGCAGCGTTCGGTCGTCGAAAGCGGTATCGGGCGCGCTCTGCTGGCGCAGGAATCCGATCCGCCGCGGCCGGCGCACGGTACCGGCGTCAGGTGTCAGTTCCCCTGCCATCAGCCGGAGAAGGGTGCTTTTGCCGGCGCCGTTGGGGCCGGTGACGAGCAGGCGGTCGCCAGGGGCGAGTTTCAGGGACGGAACGTACAACCGACCTTCGACCAGGACGTCCTCCAGCTGTGTCGCCGTTGGTGTTCCCCCGGCGGCCGGCGTGCCTTCGACGCGGCCTGTGAACCGCAGCGGCTGCGGAGGCGGCGGCACGGGGTGCTCCGTGAGCCGTTGCAACCGCTCGCGTGCGTTACGGATGCGGCTCTGTGCGCCGTGCGCCCGCGAGCGCGCCCGGAAGGCGCCGGCGCCGCTGAACGCCCACGGCCCCTTGCGGGGGATCTCGGCCAGCAGCCCGATCCCGGTGTCGGCGAGGCGTTCCTGTCGGGCGACCTCATTGCGCCATTGCTCGTGATCCCACGCCCACCGGGCCCGGGCCGCCGCCTTGGCGGCGAGAAAGCCGGTGTACCCGTTGCCGTAGCGCCGCACCGTGTGCTGGTCGTGGTCCACTTCCAGGACGGTGGAGGTGACGCGATCCAGGAACGCCCGATCGTGCGTGGCCACGATCACCGTGCCGCGGTGGCGGCGCAGACGGCCTTCGAGCCAGGTCACGGCCTCGTCGTCCAGATCGTTGGTCGGCTCGTCGAGCAGGAGCAGTTCGGGGGCCGGGGCCAGGGTCGCGGCGAGCGCGAGCCGGGAGCGCTGCCCTCCGGAGAGGGTGCTCAGCAAACGCGTGCGGTCCAGTGGCGCGTGCTCGCCGAGTCGGCGCAGGTTCACCTCGACACGGCGATCCGCTCCGTGCCCGCCCCGCGCCTCGAACTCGGCCACCAGGGCGGCGTAGTGCTCGAACTCGGCGGGGCCGGCCGCGTCCAGCGCGGCCTCCGCGGTCCGGATACGGCGTTCCAGGGTGCGCAATTCGCCCAGCACGCGGTCCACGGCGTCACCCACGCGCGCCGCCCCTGGCAGGTCGAGGGTCTGGCGAAGGTGGCCGATGCCGCCTGGTGCCGTGACGGTCAGGCTGCCGTTGTCCACCGGCTCCTGCCCTGCGAGCAACCGCAGGAGCGTGGACTTGCCGGAGCCGTTGTCCCCGACGATCCCGACCTTCTCGCCCGGTCGGACAGTGAAAGACACGCGGTCCAGCACGATGCGGTCACCATAGCGCTTGGTCACCTCGGCAAGAGCGAGCTGAGACGTGGTGAGAGGAGGAGCAGTCGCGGTGGTGCCGGCGGGAGCAGGGTGCAAGAGCAGTCCTTTGCTGGGCGAACAGGATCGTGCGGCGGGCAGGAGGAGCATCGGTCGTCGACCGACGGGCAAGAAACTAGACGATACGGTTCGTCTCGTCAAGCTCGAAACGCGCCGCCCGGAACCCTCGTTGCCGACCGCGTCGGCAACGGACTCCAGCCGGCCCGGCAGGACGGCGCGCACCTGCCTTCGACCCTCACCGGGCCGTGAAGCGGGACCTTCAGCGCGACGTACCGGGCAGGACGTCCTGCCGGCCGGGGCCGCCGGCCCTGCGACGACGTCTCCGGCGCGAGCCGTGCCGGTCCCCGAGGCCGGTTGACGCCGCGCCCGACCCGGCGCGGCCCTCAGGCGCGCCCGATGGCGCGGGCGCGGTCGAGCGGCCCAGCTCCGCCGCCGGGGGGCCTGACGCCCTCGCGGGGTGCTCCGGAGCCGGTCAAGGCCTGCCCACCGCCGGTTCTCCCATCGGCCCTGGACGCTCGGTCACGCCACTCGCCTCTCGCCCTGCTCCGGCTCCTCCTCGTCCGGCAGGTGGACGTCGTTCACGGCGATGTTCACCTCCACGACTTCCAGGCCGGTCATCTGTTCCACCGCCTCGATGACATGGGCGCGCACGTCCCCGGCCGTGTCCGTGATCGAAGCGCCGTACTCGACGACCACCTGCAGATCGACAGCCGCCTGGCGCTCCCCGACCTCCACGCTCACTCCCCGGGTGACGTCGCTTCCCCCGCCCGGCACACGCTCGCGCACCGCCCCGAACGCCCTGGCCATCCCGCCCCCCAGGTGGTGGATCTCGGGAATCTCGCGGGCGGCCATGCCCGCGATCTTCGCTACGACACCGTCCGCCACAGTGGTGCTCCCACGCTCCCTCGGAGGGGTGCCGGTGCCCCCGCGCTTTCGCGGTTCCGCCTCCCTCTCGTCCCGGGACCTCACCTCTGTGGTGGTTTCGGTGCGACTCGGGGTCTCCGTCATGACGGTCACCTCACGATCGTTGGTACGGATTCGCCGGGTGTTGTCCCTTGTCGACCTTAGTTCGAAGTGGCATAAGGTGCTAAAGATGATGAATGGGACTCACCGGGATCCGGCCCTGTGGCACGAGGAGCCGAGAATCGCCCGGACGGCTCCGGCCCGATCGCCGGAGCAGCCCCCTCGCCGCCCCGCGACGCGGGATGCGGCCGGAACGCTTCACCCGTCTGTTCCGTACCCGAGTGATCCGACCGGCCGCATCGATCAGACCTGCCAGGGCCTCCGGGCGCGCGCCGGTGCGGTCGTTTCACGCTCGTCGCGCGGCCTCCGGAACGCGAAGGCCGCGGCCACCCCGCCCAACAGTCCGAACAGGTGTCCTTGCCAGCTGACCCCGGCAGCCGTCGGCAGGACGCCCCACAGGAGTGACCCGTACACCACGGCGACGAGAGCGCCCACGACGATGTCGCCGACACGGCGATCCACGAAGCCGCGTGTCAGCAGGTAGCCGAAGAGGCCGAAGACGACACCGGACGCACCCCCGGTCGTGGAGTGTGCGGGCGCCGTCAGCCACACTCCCAGACCGCCGGCGAGGACGATCACCAGGACGACGGCGAGGAACCGGCGCGTGCCGGACAGCGCGGCAAGGAAGCCGAGAACCAGCAGCGGCACGCTGTTCGCGGCGAGATGGTCGAAGCCGAAGTGCACGAAGGCGGCGGGCACGACGTCCCGCAGTTCGCCCACCTGGCGCGGGCTGACGCCGAAGGTGTCCAGGGCGTGACCGCTCGCCGCGTCGACGGCCTCGAGCACCCACAGCAGGGCGACCCAGCCGGCCATCAGGACGCAGGCGCTCCTGGCTCGCCCACGGCGCGGCCGGCGCGCGGGGCGAACGACGCCGTACGATCCGTACGGAGATTCAGGGCCGTACTGCGATCCGTCCATCATGAGACTTCCTGGTTCTCCTCGTGTACCGCTCAACGCTGGGAGAGGGGGCTCGGTTCCCGCCCTGCGGGCAGCCCGGTCACGGGCGGCGCGCACAGCGGCCGACTCGTTCCTCCCGCCGACGACGCCTGGGGCTCCGTTCCGCACGCCCGGCCGGACGCGGTGTCCCCCGAGGTGATCGGGACCGCCGCTCCGGATCCTGTCTCCGAGCCGGTTCACGCCCCGGTTCCGAAGCCACACGCCGGAAGCGTTCCTGACGTGTCCCGACAGGCCCGTGCATCGTTGGCCGGTCGGAACCCGTGCACCCCACCGCCCCCGAGGAGCCCTCGTGGCCAGTCCGAGCCCGCTGTCCGTCGACCGGGACGAGGGCCCGCCGTCCCTCCCCTTCACCGAACGCGCGCACGTCCGGGCCGCCGGCCTCGGTGAGGCCCTGCCGCAGCGGGCCGACGGACTCGGTTTCCACGCCGGCACCCCGTCCCGGCACCAGGATTCCGGCCGCTGCCGATACCCGCGCGACCGGCGGCGCGCAGGCTCAGCCGACCGGGCCCGGACATGAAGCGGCAACCGGCGGTGGTGCTGCGCGCCGCAGCGGTCCGCAAGAGCTTCGGGTCCCGACATGTCCTGCGCGGGGTCGGCTTCGAGGCGCGGGCGGGACAGTTGGTGGGCATCGTCGGGGAGAACGGCGCCGGGAAGACCACCCTGCTGCGCATCCTCAGCGGCGACCTGCGCCCCGACGACGGACGCGTCGACCTGGTGGGCACACGGGGCTACTGCCCGCAGCACCCGGTCCTGGACGAGGAACTGACCGTGCGCCAGCACCTGCGTCTCTTCCAGGTCGCCTACCGTCTCCCGAGTCCCGGCCGCGCGCTCCAGCTGATCGACACCCTCTCCGTGGCCGGCTATCTGGACGCGCCGGTGAAAGTCCTCAGCGGTGGCACCCTGCAGAAGCTGAACCTGGTCCTGGCCTTGATGCACGATCCGGACGTCGTGCTGCTCGACGAGCCGTACCAGGGCTTCGACTGGGAAACCTACCTGCGGTTCTGGGACCTCGCCCAAGAGTTGAAAGGCCGCGGCCGCACCGTGATCATCGTCTCCCACCTCGCCCACGACACCGAACGCCTGGACGTCCTGCACCATCTGCGCGACGGCCTCCTCGGACCCTCACCCGCGGCGGGCACCACATGAGCGCCCACCTGGTCAGTGCCTACCTGGTCGCCTGCCGCTACGCCCTGCTGGCCATGGCGAAGAACCGGCTGGCCGCCGTGCTCCTGATCGCCTTCATCCCGATGTGGATCACCGTGGCGAAAACCCTCACCACGCCGAAGACGTTTCCCTTCCGGCTGCGTGCCACCGGAACCTGGCTGCGCGCCGGCGGGGACGAGATCACGATGATCAGCGGCTCCCTGAACGCCGTGTCCCTGCTCGTGGGATTCCTGATGTTCAGCGCCGCACGCCGCACCAGGGCCTTCGACCGTCGCCTCACCGCAGCCGGCTATCCCCGGACCGCCCTCATCGGCGCCAAGCTCACCACGCTCCTGGTCGCATCAGTACTGGTCAGCACCTATGCCACCGCCTGGATGCTGCTGTTCTGGTCTCCCCTGCAGCCCTTCCTCCTCGGCATCGCGGTCCTGGCGGTCTGCCTGGTCTACGGGGCCATGGGCATGTGCCTGGCCCTCTTCCTGCCCGGCGAGGTCGAAGGACTGGTCACGATCATCATGATCAGCATCATCGACCTCGCGCCGCAGAATCCCGTCGCCAGCACCACCGCCGACAAAACCCTGGTCGAGCTGCTTCCGAGCTACGGCTCCCTCCAGACCAGCCTCGCCGCAGGCTTCACCCGGAACGCCACCTTGAGTCCTCTGCTCCACAGCACGGCCTGGCTGACCGCCATGACCGCCACCGCGCTCGCCGCCTTCGCCCTCCACACCCGCGCCCACCAGCCGCCCGCGCCCCACCATGACGGATGAGAGCCTCCGGCGAAGCCGTCGGACCCGGCGGAGGGTGCCCGGGCCGGTGCCGTGGGGCCGGCCACGGCCGGGATCCCGAGGAAGAGGCAGGCACCAGGGCTTACGGTTCCGAACCTCGCACGTGCGGGGCCGGGAGGCCACGGCCGGTCCCCTTTGGCGTGCGGCGGGACACGAACGGGTGCGGTGGTGGTTTCGGCTCGGGCTGCCGGCGGTTAGAAGGGGGCGAGGAAGGAGATCCGCCATGCCTGCACAGGGACCCGAAAAGCAACCCACGGCCGAGCTCGACGCCCGCTACAGCTCCGCGCTCAATCCCCGCCCGGGTGCCTCGGCCCTCACCGCCGTCGAGTGGAGCGAGGCCCAGCGGCAGCTGGAGACCGCGGAGATCTTCTGGGTGTCCACGGTGCGGCCCGACGGACGGCTGCACGTCACCCCCGTGATCGCCGCCTGGCACGACGGCGTGCTCTACTTCTCCACCGGGCCGGGGGAACAGAAGGCGAGGAACCTCGCACATGATGCCCACTGCGCGCTGACCACCGGCGGGAACTCCCTCACCGAAGGGCTCGACCTGGTGGTCGAGGGCAGGGCGGAGCCGGTTGTCGATCCAGCGGTGCTGGAGGAGGTGATCGCCGCGCACGAGGCGAAGTACGGGCCGCACATCACCTCGCCCGAGGGCACCTTCCACGGGCTCGGGGATACGTTCCGCAAGGGGGACGCGGTGGTGTTCGCGGTGGCCCCGGTCACGGCGTACGGCTTCGGTCGGGACAACGGGGTCTACACCCATACGCGGTGGGTGTTCTGAGCGGCGGAACATCCCGGGGCCGTACCCGCCCGCCTCTCCCCCACGGCTGTCACCGAGTCCCGGGATCGGGGGCGCAGCGGTTGCCGCTGACCACCCGTCCTCGCCCTCGGAGCTGACAGGACCCGGACCAGGCCGTGGGCGCCAAAGGACGGGGTCATGGCGTCGACGCGCCCGGCCTGCCGGGACCTCCGCTCCGGGCCCCGGAACAGGCACGGCACGGCCGTTCCCCCGTCCCGCCGGGCACGGCCCACCGCCGAGCCACGGCCGGGAGGAGCAGAGCTCCGGCCGGATTGCCGAGCGTTGCACCGTGCGGCGGATCCCTGTGCCCGGGAGGCGGGAACCATCCCGCCGGAACGACTCGTCACTGATCACTGCCGCCGCCCGGAGCGGCGGGAAACACCGTACGCGAAGCAACAGCGGGGGATCTCATGCAGTGTGCGTCTGCGGCGAGAGCGGCCTGACGG
>NZ_JAPSKQ010000203.1 GCF_031181555.1 Streptomyces sp.
AGCCGTGCCGCCGGAAAGAACCGGCGGCCCTACCAGCCGAGGAATCCCGTGAGTGACACCCCATTCGGATTCGGCCTTCCGCCGGAGGAGCCGGACGACGGCGACGAGGGCAAGAAGAAGGACCCGCAGAGCGGCGGTGGTCAGGGCCCGGCCAACCCGTTCGGTTTCGGCATGTCCGGAGCCGGAGGCTTTGGCGGCCCGGGCGCGGACAATCCGTTCGCCGCGATGTTCGGGTCGCTGAACCCCACCGACCTGGGCGCCGCGTTCCAGCAGCTGGGCCAGATGCTCTCCTACGAGGGCGGCCCGGTGAACTGGGACATGGCCAAGCAGATCGCACGCCAGACCGTGGCCCAGGGCACCGCCGGCGGTTCGAAGGACGCGAGCGTGGGCCCCGCCGACCGCAAGGCCGTCGAGGACGCCGTCCGCCTGGCCGACCTGTGGCTGGACGACGCCACCTCCCTGCCGTCGGGCGCGCACTCCGCCGTGGCCTGGAGCCGCGCGGAGTGGGTCGAGGCGACCCTCCCGGCCTGGCAGGAACTGGTCGACCCGGTCGCCGAGCGCGTCGGGAACGCCATGGGCGACGTCCTGCCGGAGGAGATGCAGGCCATGGCCGGCCCGCTGATCGGCATGATGCGCTCCATGGGCGGCGCCATGTTCGGCACGCAGATCGGGCAGGCCGTCGGCGTGCTGGCCGGTGAGGTCGTCGGTTCGTCCGACATCGGCCTGCCCCTCGGGCCGGCCGGGCGGGCGGCACTGCTTCCGCTGAACATCGAGACGTTCGGCAAGGACCTGGGCGTGTCGCAGGAGGAGGTGCGGCTGTACCTCGCCCTGCGCGAGGCCGCCCACCAGCGCCTGTTCGCGCACGTCCCGTGGCTGCGCTCGCACCTGTTCGGCGCGGTCGACGGCTACGCGCGCGGGATCAAGGTCGACACGGCCAAGCTGGAGGACGTGGTCGGCCAGTTCGACCCGCAGAACCCCGAGCAGCTGCAGGAGGCCCTCCAGCAGGGCATGTTCCAGCCGGAGGACACGCCGGAGCAGAAGGCCGCCCTGGCCCGCCTGGAGACGGCGCTGGCGCTCGTCGAGGGCTGGGTGGACGCAGTGGTGCACGCGGCGGCGAAGCCCCGGCTGTCGTCGGCCGACGCGCTGCGCGAGACGCTGCGCCGCCGCCGTGCCTCGGGCGGCCCGGCGGAGCAGACGTTCGCCACGCTGATCGGTCTGGAGCTGCGCCCGCGCCGGCTGCGCGACGCCTCGCGCCTGTGGGCCTCGCTCACCGACGCGCGCGGTGTCGACGGCCGGGACGCCCTGTGGGCCCACCCGGACATGCTGCCCACGGCCACCGACCTGGACGACCCGGACGGCTTCGTGCACCGTGAGCAGATCGACTTCTCCGAGCTGGACAAGATGCTCGGCGAGGCGGCCGGCAAGCCCGACCTCAGGAAGAAGGGCAAGGGCGAGGACGAGGGCAGGGACCAGGACGGCGACCAGGACAAGGGCGACGGCGCCGAGTGAGCCTGTACGACGACGCGGTCCTCGTGCTCAAGGGGTACGAGGACCAGCCCGAACTGCGCCAGGCCTATCTGGACCACCTCGCGGCGCATCCGGACGGCATGTGGAAGGCCTGCCAGGCGGGCCACGTCACGGCGAGCGCCCTGGTGGTCGATCCGGCGCGCGGCCGGGTGCTGCTCACCCTGCACAGGAAGCTGCGCATGTGGCTGCAGATGGGCGGGCACTGCGAGCCGGGTGACGCCTCACTCGCGGCGGCGGCCCTGCGGGAGGCCACGGAGGAGTCCGGCGTCGCGGGCCTGACGCTCCTCGCGGGCGGGCCGGTGCGCCTGGACCGGCATCCGATCCCGCCGCCCTGCCACTGCCACTTCGACGTCCAGTACGCGGCCCTGGCGGCGCCGGACGCCGCGCACACGATCAGCGACGAGTCCCTCGACCTGCGCTGGTTCTCGTACGACGAGGTCGCGGACGTGGCCGACGCGTCGGTCCTCCGTCTGGTCGAAGCGACCCGCAGAAGACTGGGTGCCTGAGGGCCGGGCGCCCGGCGTACGGGACTCGGCGTACAGGTGCGTGTGGGTGAGGGGCGACCACCGTGGCGGTCGCCCCTCACCTCTGTCCCGGTGCCGGCCGGTCAGCTCCAGACGTTGCCCTGGTTCTGGCCGCGGGCGCCCTGCTGTCCCATGCCGTACTGCGCGGCGAGGCCCGAGCCGATCTGGGCGTTCTGCGGCGGCAGCAGCTCGCTGGGCTGGACCAGCGCGAAGCCGCTGCCCATGAAGCTCAGCTCCCAGCCCTCACCGGTGTTGCCGCGGCGCCGCCACACCCCGGAGGAGTGCGTCTGGGCCTGCATCTGCACGCGCAGCGCGGTGGACCAGGCGACGATCGCGTCGGCGTCGCAGTTGACGTACTTGTCCGGCGTCACCTGCATCAGCAGGGGCATGCCCGAGGTCATCAGGGCGACCTTGCCGCGGCCGGTGATGTTGAGCTGGTACTTCCCGGAGCCGGAGATGCCGTACAGGCTGTCGACGGCGATGACCTCGTGGTGCAGCGAGGAGTCCATCGCGAGCACATAGCTGCTGTCGACCGTGAGCCCGTCCTGGTCCACCTCCATGATGTGGATGTGCTGGGCGAGGTTGGCGAGGTAGACCGTGCCCTGTCCGTGGCAGCGCATGAGGTCGAGTCCCTCGCCGGTGCGCGCACGCGCCTGCGACTGGCTGTTGCTCTGGAACTCGGCGTCGAACTCGACGAGGCCCTGGTAGGCGACCATGGTGCCCTTGCGGGCGAGGATGTCGTCGTGGCCGTCCAGGGCGACCCGGAGCATCTGCTTGTTCTGCAGGCTCCAGCGCTCCTGGGTCTGCTGGTCGTTGTAGGCGAAAAGCGGGCTCTGCATGGTGTGGTTGCTCTCCCTCAGCCCCGGGCCCGGAGACGGTCGGTGCTGTCCTCACTGGGCTGGACGACGACGATGCCCTGACCGGAGAAGGCCATCTGGTAGGCCTCCCCGCTGCCGCGGCCGATCAGCGACTGGGCCCGGAAGCTGCGCTTGCCCTTCACCTTGAGGTTCGGGGACCAGGCGACGAGGGCGTCCGGGTCGACGTACGTCTCGTCGTCGCCGCCACCGCAGTCGACGACGATCGGCTTGCCGCGGGAGGTCAGCGCGACCCAGCCCTGCCCGGAGATCTTGGTGTTCCACAGGCCCTGTCCGGCGAACTTCGCCAGGCCCTTGACCCGCTCCACGCCCCACGTCAGGTGGGCGTCGAAGGCGAGCAGGTTGGTGGCGTTGACGGAGATGCCGTCGCCGTTGAGGTTGATCACGACGACGTTGGCTCCGTAGTCGGCGAGGTAGAGCAGGCCGTCGCCGGAGCACTTCATCAGGGGGGCGCCCTCGCCGGTCAGCCAGTCCTTGGCGATCTGGCGGACGGCCGGCGGGTTGGGCTCGTACTGGACGAACCCCTCGTAGGCGACCATGGACCCCACGCGCGCGAGGAGGTCGTTTCCGGTCTGCATGGCGACCTTCAGCATGTGGTTGCCGTGGTTCTCCATGCGGGCGGTGACGGGGGCGGGGGCGAAGCCCGCGAGTGGCTGGTTCATGACGGGCTCCCTTTAGATCTCGTACGGCTGGACGACGATGAAGTTGCCGGGCGCGCCCCGGAACTGGAGGTTGACGCTCTCCCCCGTGTCGCCGGGGTAGGAGTTGCGGCGCATCCGCACCTGGCTGGAGACGACCACCTGGGAGGCGGCCGACCAGGCGACCACCGCGTTGCAGTCGGCGAACGTGGTGGGCGTGACCGGCAGCACCACGGGCACGCCGTGCGTCTTCACGACGATGGTGCCGGTCCCCTGGAACTGCATCGTGAACAGCGCGCCGCCGGGGATGCCGTGCCCCTCGATGCGGCGGACCTCGTACTGCAGGCTCTCGTCGAAGGCGAGGACGTTCTCGGCGGAGACGCACACGGCGTCGCCCTGGAGCTCGATCGGGTGCAGCATCGTGGAGTTCTCGGCGAAGAACACCTGGCCCTGGCCGGTGCAGCGCATCAGCTGCATCTCCTGGCCGGTGGCATTGCCCACGATGCGACCGGAGAAGCCGGCGCCCTTGTAGCTGAAGTCGACCTTGCCCTGGTAGAGCACCATGCTGCCCTGCCGGGCCAGTACGGCCTGCCCGCCGATGCCGAGGTCGGCGCGGACGAGCTTCTTGTTCTGCTGCGTCCACCGCTGCCCGGTGGGTGTCTCCTTGAACTGCTGGAGCGCGCCGAGGACGCCCGGGCCCTGCGGAGCCCCCTGGGGAGCACCCTGCGGCGCCCCGTACGGCGTCGGCTGGCCGGGCATCTGTCCGGGCGGCGGCTGCTGGCCGTAGCCCGGGGGCGGCGTCGGCTGCCCGTAGCCCGGAGGGGGCGTCGGCTGCCCGTAGCCGGGCGGCGGCGCGGGGGCCTGGGGCGCCTGCGGCTGGGCGGCGTAGCCCGGGGGCGGCGGAGCGGTCTGCCCCGGAACGGGCTGGCCGTACGGCGGCTGCTGGCCCGGCTGGCCGTAGGGCGCGGGCGCAGGGGCAGGGGGCGGCACCGGGGAACCGCCGGGCGGGGTGTGCATGGGCGCGACGATGGTCGGCGCGGTGTGCACCGGGGGCACCGGGGGCGCGGGGGCCGGCGGCGGGGTGGCGCCGGGCGGGGGCGCGAAGCCCTGCGCGGCGGGCTGGTGGACGGGAGCCGGGGCGGGGACGGGAGCCGGGGCGGGGACGGGAGCCGGGGCGGGCGTGGAGCCGGCGCCGGGCACTCCGAACGCGGGCGGCGCGGCGGCCTGGGCGGGCGGCGCGAAGCCGGGCGCGGCCGCGGCTGCCTGCGGCTGCGACTGCTGCGGGGCGGCCGGTTCGTCCTCGGCCACCTCGCCGCCGAAGTTCCTCAGCAGCGCGTCGAGCCCGCCGTCGAAGCCCTGGCCGACGGCGGCGAACCGCCACACGTCCTTGAGGTAGAAGTCGCCGAGCATCACGGCCCGCTCGGTGGAGAACTCCGAACCGCTGAAGGGGTACCGGGCCACCTCCTCGCCGCCCGCGACGATGCGGATGTATCCGGGACCGATCTGTGACATCTGGCCGGCGCCGTCGACGGTCGCCGTGAAGGACAGCTTCTTGATCTGCTGCGGGATCCGGTCCAGCGTCACGCGGAAGGACTCCGTGTCGCCGGCCTGGGCGCCCAGGAGCTGGATGGACTCTTCGGGGGACTTCGGCTGGTTGTAGAAGATGAAGTACCGGTCGTCCGAGAGCCGTTCGTCGGCGTCGAGACCGAAGCAGCTGATGTCGAAGGTCAGCCCGGGCCCGGAGATCTGCACGCCTACGTACAGATCCGTCCCCGCCGTGAGGTCGCTGATCCTGGCCTTGTGGCCGCGTTGGAATTCCCTGGCCATGCGTACGACCGTCCCCCATCCCGAATGTGAGTGCGTCGCGCCAGGCTAACGGCAAACTCCGACACCGGAAGAAGTCGGTGCGGGCAGTCGGTACAGACCCGGTACACAACGCGCGCGTGGCGCTACGGTGCGCTCGTCACGGGCGGGCTCACTCGTCGCGGGCGGCCGGCACGTGGGGCAGCCGCTCGGCCGCGACCACGCCCTCGAGGTACCCCCGGGCCCGCTCGGTCTTCGGGTACGCCTCCAGCAGCCGCCAGAAGCGGGGCCCGTGCCCGGGCACCAGCAGATGCGCCAGTTCGTGGCACAGGACGTAGTCGACGACGTACTCGGGCATGCCCTGCAGCCGGTGCGACAGGCGGATACTGCCCTCGGACGGGGTGCACGAGCCCCAGCGCGTGTTCTGGTTGGTCACCCAGCGCACCGATGCGGGGCGGGCCCGCCCGTCGAAGTACTGGGCGGACAGGCGCCGGGCGCGCTCGGCCAGCTCGGTGTCGCCGAGCGCCCGCCTGCTCTCCTGGGCGGCCAGCTTGTCGAGCATGACGGTCACCCAGCGCTGCTCCTCCGCCTCGGACATCCGGGCGGGGATGAGCACGACGGTGCGATCGCCCTCTCGGTACGCGGAGACCGTTCTGCGACGGCGGGCGCTCCTGCGGACCTCGATCGCGCTCGCCCGTGAGCCGTTCGTCGGCTGGCTCGTCGTGCTGCGCTGTGACTTTCCGGCGCGGTGCAGTGGGTCGGCGGGCACGCCCCGACGGTACCCGCTGTACAGGGGGAAGTCCCGGCTCCGGGACGGTTCGCCGATGATCCTCCCACCGTGCGCCGGATTTGTACGACGAATCCCCTCGCCTGTGGACAGCTTTCGGCGGCCCGCGGCCCGTGCGGGCATGCTGGCACTCGTCGGCCGAGTCGCGAGTCGCCTCGGCCATCACTACGGGGACGATCCAGGACATACGGGGGCCTGTCATGCATCCGATGGTCAAGCCGGCGCTCAGGCGGGGGTGGCGCGATCTCAACACCGTGCAGTTCGGAATGACACCGGCCCACGCCTTGACGCTGGGACCGATGGACACGGCGACGGGCAGCTTCCTCGACCTGCTCGACGGCACCCGCGGCCTCGGGCTCCTGCGCGAGGAGGGGCGGCGTATGGATCTGCCCGACGGCCACGTCGACCGGCTCGTACGACGACTGTCGCGGGCCGGGCTCCTGGACGACTCCCGGGGCGGTGGACCGGACGCCGACGCCCTGCGCGGGAAACGGGAGGTCCTCGACCGGCTGCGCCCGGACCTGGCCTCGCTGACCCTGACCACCTCCGAACCGGGCGACGCGCTCGGGCGGCTGGCGGCGCGCGGCAGCATGCGGGTGCAGGTGAGGGGCGCGGGCCGGGTCGGCGCGGTTCTGGCGGCGCTGCTGTCGGGTGCCGGAGCGGGGGAGGTCGACGTGCGCGACGTCGGGCGGGTCGAGCCGTGGGACGTCGCGCCGGGCGGACTGCCCGCCGAGGCCGTCGGCGACCGCAGGGACGAGACGGCCCGCCGTGTCGCACGCCGGGCCGCACCGGGCCGGCCGCCGCGCCGGACCGCCCAGTCACCGCCCGGGGCGGACGCCCCCGGCTTCTCCCTGGTCGTCCTCGCCCCGCGGGACGACGTCGCCGTGCACGCACCCGACCCGTCCGCCGCCGAACCCCTGCTGTCCTCGGGCACACCGCATCTCTACGCGGGTGTCGTGGAGGGAACCGGGGTGGTCGGCCCGCTCGTTCTGCCCGGTGAGACGAGCTGTGCGGGCTGTCTCCAGGAGGACCGCACCGACCGGGACCCGACCTGGCCGCGCCTGGTCGCCCAGTGGCGTTCCGGACGGCAGCGCCGAGTGGGAGCATGTGACCTGACGCTCGCCACGACGGTGGCCTCACTGGCGGCCGCCCACGCGCTCGCTTTCCTGGACGGCGGGGTCCCGTCCAGCGCGGGCGCCCGCTGGGAGGTCTCCGTCCCCGGTCTGCACTGGCATGCCCGGCCGGTCCGGGCGCACCCCGCGTGCCCGTGCGGAGCGGCGGAGAACAGTAAGGGAGAACACACCTCCGGGGACGGGCGGTCGCACGAGACAATGGCCGTGCACGGGCCGTCGGAGGAGTCGTGCCGTAAGGCGGACGCGGAGCGGCCGGCAGGGACTTGGAGGGCGCATGTCTGATCTTCCCCGGAAGGCGGTCACCCGGACCGCCAAGCTGGCCGCGCTCCCGCTCGGCTTCGCCGGGCGGGCTACCTGGGGACTCGGCAAGCGGATCGTGGGCGAGTCCGCGGAGATCGTCGGCCGCGAGCTGCAGCAGCGCACCGCCGATCAGCTCTTCAAGGTGCTCGGCGAGCTCAAGGGCGGCGCGATGAAGTTCGGCCAGGCCCTGTCGGTCTTCGAGTCCGCCCTGCCGGAAGAGGTCGCCGGCCCCTATCGCGCGGCGTTGACCAAGCTTCAGGAGGCTGCCCCGCCCATGCCGACCCGCACCGTTCACGCGGTGCTCCAGGAGCGGCTCGGCGAGGGCTGGCAGAAGCTGTTCCTGGAGTTCGAGGACAAGCCGTCCGCGGCGGCCTCGATCGGCCAGGTGCACCGGGGTGTGTGGCACGACGGCCGCGAGGTGGCGGTCAAGGTGCAGTACCCCGGTGCCGGCGAGGCCCTGCTGTCCGACCTGAACCAGCTGAGCCGCTTCGCCCGTCTGCTGGGCCCGCTGGTCCCCGGTATGGACGTCAAGCCACTGATCACGGAGCTCAAGGACCGCGTCTCGGAGGAGCTGGACTACGGCCTGGAGGCCCAGGCCCAGCGGTCCCACGCCGAGGAGTTCGCGGACGACCCCGACGTCGTCGTGCCGAACGTGGTCCACCAGTGCGAGCAGGTGCTGATCACCGAGTGGATGGACGGCATACCGCTGGCGGAGATCATCTCGGACGGCACCGAGAGCCAGCGCGACCGGGCCGGTCAGCTCCTGGCCCGTTTCCTGTTCTCCGGCCCCGCCCGCACCGGGCTGCTGCACGCCGACCCGCATCCCGGCAACTTCCGCCTGCTTCCCGGCGGCCCGGGCGGAGAGGACGACTGGCGCCTCGGCGTACTGGACTTCGGCACGGTCGACCGGCTCCCGGGCGGGCTGCCCGCCCCCATCGGCGAGGCCCTGCGGATGACCCTGGACGGCGAGGCCGAGGCCGTCTACGACATGCTGTGCGCGGAGGGATTCGTCAAGGAGACGATAGAGCTGGACCCCGACGCGGTCCTCGACTACCTGCTGCCGATCATCGAACCGGCGCAGGCCGACGAGTTCACCTTCACCCGCGGCTGGATGCGCAGCCAGGCGGCCCGCATCGCCGACATCCGCTCGCCCGCCTACCAGTTGGGCAAGCAGCTCAACCTGCCCCCGGCGTATCTGCTGATCCACCGGGTGACCCTGAGCACCATCGGTGTGCTGTGCCAGCTGGGCGCGACGGTGCGGCTGCGGGACGAACTCGAGGAGTGGCTGCCGGGCTTCGTCCCGGAGGAACCGGTGGCGGAGGAACCGGCGGCCCAGGCATGACACGCGCCGCCCCCGGCCGCCGCTACCACCGCTGCTGGTCCAGACGGCCCTCGATCGCGCGCAGGTTGTCCCGGGAGCACGTCTCGCAGTAGTGACGGCGGATGCCGTTCTCCACGGAGAGGGTCCAGGTCGGCTGCGGGTCCTCGGCGCGCGTGCCGCAGCGGGCGCGCACCAGGACGTCCGGCTCCGCGGAGCCGGCGTCGTCACTGCGGCCCGGATGACTCGTCACCCGCCGACGACAACGCCGTGTCCGGTGACCCGCCCGCCGGAAACGCACCGCGGGGGCCGATCCGTTCGCACGGACCGGCCCCCGCGGGGAGAGCTTGGCCCCCCGGTCCGGGAGGCCACCGCTTCAGGTGGGATCGGTTACTGCATGACCGCCATGGCGAGCGCGCGGCGGGCGCGCCGGGAGGCGCGCTCGGCCCGGCGCTGCATCCGGCGAGCGGTCACCAGGCCCATGGCCTGACGTTCCCGCTGCGCCTCCCGCAGTCGCTCGTGCATATGCGCACGAGCCATGGCTTCTGGGATGAGTTGCATCTCTCGGGTCCTGTTCTGGCGCGAGTCGTTCGCGCCGCTGGTGGTGAAGTCTTCGGTCGCGGAGCCTGCGGGCTCGTGGGTGGACGGCATCATCGGGGCCTGCTTCTGGGGGTCGTGCGTGAGGGGGCGATCGATCGTTCCTGGGGCGTTCATGCCGTGACCGGGTTCTTGCGCGGGCGGCCACGCGGCCGCTTCCGGGCGACGACAACTCCCTGGACGAACAGCTCGCCACCCCAGACGCCCCAGGGCTCACGCCGCTCCTTGGCGCCGGCGAGGCAGGCCTCGATCAGCGGGCAGGTGCGGCAGAGGGACTTGGCGTACTCGACGTCCGCCGGCGACTCGGCGAAGAAGACCTCCGGGTCGTACGAGCGGCAGGGGACGGGTACACCGAGGTTCTCGATGGCGTCGTCGAGCGCGGTGAGCGCGGTGAGCGGAGTCAAGGTCGGGTCCTCCGTGGAGCCGGGCTTGGGGATCGTGTCGGAAGGCGGTACGGACGGGGCGTGCGCTTCGAGTT
>NZ_JAPSKQ010000043.1 GCF_031181555.1 Streptomyces sp.
CCCGGCCGTACCTCGATCTCCGCCCACCCCAGGACGACCCGGCCCCGCTTCTCCAGGCGGCACAGCCCCGGGGAGTCGTCCTCCGGGGGCTGCCACACCGTCACTTCCATCGGGTCGTCGAAGGAGAGGGGGCCGAGGCCCGTGCGGGCGACGACCCTCGTGCCCACGCCGGTGGGCCCGGGAGTGGTCACCGTGATCCGGGTGAGGGGGACCGCCTCCCCGTGCCGGGGCCACCGGGTGAGCCGGTGCCAGGCCTCGTCGAGGGGGAGGGGTGCCGTGCGCTGGACAAGGAAGGTGGCCACGAGGGGATCCTAAGGAATCCCGTCCGCCCGTCGGCGCCTCCGGGGACGGGGCACCCGGTCGGCCCGGTCCCCGCTCCTTCGGCGCTCACCGGTACACCTTCCCCGGCTCCGCCCTGCCGGGCGCGAGGAGCTGGGGGACCGTCACGAACACGTACCCCCGCTTCTTCAGCGCGTCGATGATGCCGGGCACGGCGGGGACGGTCCCGTCGTAGAGGTCGTGGAGCAGGATGATGCCGTCGCGGGAGGACTGGGCGAGGACGCGGCGGGTGATGAGGCCGGAGTCGGTCGTCCTGTAGTCCTTCGCGGTCACGCTCCACAGGACCTCCGCGAGGCCCAGTTCGCGGGAGATCCCGTTCACGGTGCCGTTGGTGCGGCCCTGCGGCGGGCGCATCAGGGTGGGGCGGCGGCCGGTGAGGCGTTCTATCTCCTCGTTGGGGCGCTCCAGTTCCTCGCGTATCTCCTCGGGCTCCAGGTCCGTCAGGATCCGGTGGGTCCAGGTGTGGTTCGCCACCTCGTGGCCCTCGTCGGCCATGCGCTCGACGAGTTCGGGGTACTTCTCGATGTGCCGCCTGCCCATCAGGAAGAACGTCGCCGGTACGTGTTCCCGCTTCAGGATGTCCAGCAGCCGCGCGGAGTGCTCGCTCGGACCCGCGTCGAAGGTGAGCGCGATGCACTTGGCCTCGCGGCAGTCCACAGTGCCGAACCGGGCCTGGACGTCCGCGGACCGGACGGCGCTGGGAGCGGTGGTCTCCACCCGCGTACAGCCGCTCGGCGCCAGCGTCACGGCCGTGGCCGCCAGCACGCCCGTCAGAGCCCGGAACGCGGTCCCCGGTCTTTTCATCTTCCTGGTCAGAGAAGGCATGCCGGGACTATACATAGCGTATATACACGCGATGCATAGTCCGTTTCGCGTGCCCTCGGACGGGAGGGCGGGGGCATGTGAGCGTCGTCACCGGGTTACTCGCGCCGGCAGGTGCGACGCCGGCACGTGCGACGCCGGTCCGTGTGGCGTCGACGCGTACGACGCGAACGCGAGACGCGAGGAGGAGCCCCGTGAACGAACACCCCTGGCGCAGGGCCCTGGTGACCGGTGGGGCGGGATTCGTCGGATCCCACCTGTGCGCACGGCTGGCCGGGGCCGGCACCGAAGTCGTGTGCCTGGACAACCTGTCCACCGGATCCCGGGCCAACGTCGCCGAGCTGGAACGGTATCGCGGCTTCCGCTTCGTCCGCGCCGACGCCACCGACCCCGCCGCCCTCGCCGCTCTGCCCGGCCGGTTCGACCTGGTGCTGCACTTCGCCTGTCCCGCCTCGCCCGCCGACTACCTGCGGCTGCCCCTGGAGACCCTCGAGGTCGGCAGCGCCGGCACCCGCAACGCCCTGGAGCGGGCCCGCGCCGACGGCGCGCGCTTCGTCCTCGCCTCCACCTCCGAGGTGTACGGCGACCCGCTGGAGCACCCGCAGCGCGAGACGTACTGGGGCAACGTCAACCCGATCGGCCCGCGCAGCGTCTACGACGAGTCCAAGCGCTACGCCGAGGCGCTGGTCACCGCCCACCGCCAGGTGCACGGCACCGACACCGCCATCGTGCGCATCTTCAACACCTACGGCCCCCGCATGCGCACCGGCGACGGCCGCGCCGTGCCCACCTTCGTCGCACAGGCGCTGGACGGCATGCCGCTCACGGTCGCCGGGGACGGCAGCCAGACCCGCTCCCTGTGCTACGTGGACGACACCGTCACCGGCGTCCTCGCCCTGGCGGGCTCCCGCGAGACCGGGCCGGTGAACATCGGTGGCGGCGAGGAGATCACCATGCTGGAGCTGGCCCGCCGGATCATCGCTCTCACCGGCTCCGCCTCCCGGATCCGGTTCGTGGACCGCCCCGTGGACGACCCCGCCCGGCGCCGCCCCGACACCCGGCTGGCCCGGGAGCGCCTGGGCTGGCGGCCCCGGACCGGCTGGAGCGAGGGCCTGGAGCGCACCGTCGGCTGGTTCTCGCGGTCGGTGGCCGCCTGAGCCGGCCACCGCGCCGGCCTGCGCCGTCGCCGCAGGCCGGAGACCGGGGCATATCTCTGCGAATCCGGGCATACCGATGCGAGTTGTCTCCAAGTGTTTGAGACAACTGCGGTGCGGCACTCGCGTCCCGAGAGCACCACCCGTACCGCAGGGACGGAGCACATGCCTCATGCGCATCCTTGGTATCAACGCCCTGTTCCACGACCCCGCCGCCGCCCTGGTCGTCGACGGCCGGACCGTGGCCGCGGCCGAGGAGGAGCGCTTCAGCCGGCGCAAGCACGGCAAGCGGCCCCTGCCGTTCTCCGCCTGGGAGCTGCCCGAGCAGTCCGCCCGCTGGTGCCTGGAGCGGGCGGGCCTCGGCCCCGCCGACCTGGACGCCGTCACCTACTCCTTCGACCCGGCGCTGGCCCGGCCCGCCCGTGACATGGGCCTGGACGACCCCTGGGACCCGCTGCGCCTGGAGTACGCGCGCCGCGCCCCCGAGTTCCTCGCCGAGGCCCTGCCCGGCCTCGACCCCGCCCGGGTCGTCTTCGTCCCCCACCACGTCGCCCACGCCGCCTCCGCCGGACCGGCCTCCCCGCACCCCGACAGCGCCGTCCTCGTCCTGGACGGCCGCGGCGAGGCCGCCTCCCACCTGGCCGGCCGCTACCGCGACGGCAAGCTCGACACCCTCGCCACCCAGGCGCTGCCCGACTCCCTCGGCCTGGTCTACGAGGAGCTCACCGCCCACCTCGGCTTCCTGCGCAGCAGCGACGAGTACAAGGTGATGGCCCTCGCCTCCTACGGAACCCCGCGCCACCTGGCCCGCCTGCGGGAGGACATCCACCCGACCGGCCACGGCGGCTTCCGCGCCCACGGCGTCGACTGGGCCGCCCTCGCCCCGCCCCGCGCCAAGGGCGAACCGTGGACCCGGGACCACGCCGACCTGGCCGCCAGCGCCCAGGCCGTCCTGGAGGAGGTGCTGCTGGAGCTCGTGCACTGGCTGCACCGCGAGGCCGGCGGCGACGCCCTCACCATGGCCGGCGGCGTCGCGCTGAACTGCGTCGCCAACTCGGTGATCGCCGCGCGCGGCCCGTACCGGAACGTGTGGGTGCAGCCCGCCGCCGGTGACGCCGGCACCGCGCTCGGCGGCGCCCTCCACCTGGCCGCGCAGGAGAGCACCCCCGAGCCCCTGCCCGGCGCCGACCTCGGCCGCGGCTGGAGCGACGACGAACTGCGCGCCTGGCTGGAGCGGGCCGCGATCCCGTACGAGAGGCCCGACGACATCGCCGAGACCGTCGCCGAGGAACTGGCCCGGGACGGCATCGTCGCCTGGTTCCAGGGCCGCAGCGAGTACGGGCCGCGCGCCCTCGGGCACCGCTCCCTGCTCGCCCACCCGGGCCGCGCCGAGAACCTGGAACGGCTCAACCACGTCAAGGGCCGCGAGGAGTTCCGGCCCGTCGCCCCCATGGTCCTCGCCGACCGGGCCGCCGGACTGTTCTCCCGCGGCCCGCTGCCCAGCCCGTACATGCTCTTCGTCCACGACGTCGCCCCCGCGTGGCGCGAGCGGATCCCGGCCGTCGTCCACGTCGACGGCACCGCCCGCATCCAGACCGTCGAGGAGCGCCAGGAGCCCCTGGTCGCGCGGATGCTGCGCGGCTTCGAACGGCGCACCGGACTGCCCGTGGTGGTCAACACCAGCCTCAACACCGCCGGCCGGCCGATGGTCGACGACCCGCGCGACGCCCTGGAGTGCTTCGGCTCCGCCCCGGTGGACCTGCTGGCGATCGGGCCGTACGCGGTGCGCAGGGGGAGGGCGTTCGGATGACGTCGTACGCCGTCGTGGTCCCCACGCTGGTGCGGGACACCCTCGCCGACTGCCTCGCCGCGCTGGCCGCCGCGACCGGGCCGCACCCCGACGCGATCGTCCTCGTCGACGACCGGCGGCCCGGACCCGGTTCCGGAGCCGCGCCGCTGGAGCACGCGTTGAGCGTCCTCGGCGACCTGCGCGAGCGCACCACCGTCCTCACCGGCGGGGGCCGCGGGCCCGCCGCCGCCCGCAACACCGGGCTGCGCGCCGTCACCGGGCCCTGGGTCGCCTTCCTCGACGACGACGTCCAGGTCGGCCCGCACTGGTGCGCACAGCTCGTCCAGGACCTGCAGGAGGCGTCCCCCGACACCGCCGGCGTCCAGGGCGTCATCACCGTGCCGCTGCCCGGCGGGCGCCGCCCCACCGACTGGGAACGCGGCACCGCCGGCCTCGCCCGGGCCCGCTGGATCACCGCCGACATGGCCTACCGCACCGAGGCCCTCAAGCAGGTCGGCGGCTTCGACGAGCGCTTCCCGCGCGCCTTCCGCGAGGACGCCGACCTCGCGCTGCGCCTCCTGGACGCCGGCTGGCGCATCCGCCAGGGCCGGCGCACCACCCTGCACCCCGTGCGCCCCGCCTCCCGCTGGGTGTCGGTGAAGCAGCAGCGCGGCAACGCCGACGACGCCCTGATGCGGCGCCTGCACGGACCCGACTGGTGGGACAAGGCGGTCGCGCCGCGCGGCCGGATCCGCCGCCACGCCGCGATCACCGCCGCCGGCGCGGCCGCCTGCGCCCTCGCCGTCACCGGGCACCGCCGGGCGGCCGCCGCCTGCGCCCTCGGCTGGGCCGCCGGGACCGCGGAGTTCGCCCGCGCCCGGATCGTCCCCGGGCCGCGCACCCGCGACGAGGTGACGACCATGCTGGCCACCAGCGTGCTCATCCCGCCCGCCGCGACCTGGCACCGGCTGGCCGGGGCCTGGCGCCACCGGCACGCCCCCGCCTGGCCGGAGGTGGCCCGATGAGCCCGACGAGCCCGGTGCGCCCGGTGAAGGCGGTGCTGTTCGACCGCGACGGCACCCTGGTCCACGACGTCCCCTACAACGCCGACCCCGAGCGGGTGCGCCCCGTCGAGGGCGCCCGCGAGGCGCTCGACGCGCTGCGCGCCCGCTCCCTCCGCACCGGCGTCGTCACCAACCAGTCCGGCGTCGCCCGCGGACTGCTCACCGACGCCGACGTCCGCCGCGTCAACCGCCGCGTCGACGAACTCCTCGGCCCCTTCGACGTGTGGGCGGTCTGCCCGCACGGGCCCGACGACGGCTGCCACTGCCGCAAACCCCGGCCGGGCATGATCCTGTGGGCGGCCGGGCGGATCTGCGCGGACCCGGCCGACTGCGTCGTCATCGGCGACATCGGCGCCGACGTCGAGGCCGCGCGCCGGGCCGGCGCCCACGGCATCCTCGTCCCCACCCCGCAGACCCGCCCCGAGGAGACGGCCGCCGCCGCCCACGTGGCACCGGACCTCGCGACCGCGGTACGGATGGTGCTGGACGGCCCGCCGTGGACCCGCCCCCCGGACGCCGCGCCGCACCGGACGGGCCGCCCGGAGGAGACGCCGCGGCGGGGCGGGGGGCCGGGCGTTTCCGCGTCGGACGCGGGGCGTTCCGCGCCGCGGGCACCGGGGGACTCCGCCACGGCCGTCCCCGCGGCCGGCGCGGGACGCCCCGTACCGGGGAGGCGCGCGTGAAGGCCCTCGTCACCCGCCTCGACAACTTCGGCGACGTCCTGCTCGCCGGGCCCGCCGTGCGCGCCGTCGCCGCCCGGGCCGACACCGTCACACTGCTGTGCGGGCCGCACGGAGCCCCCGCCGCCCGGCTGCTGCCCGGCGTGGACGAGGTCCTCGTCTGGGACGCCCCCTGGGCCGGGTTCCAGCCGCCCGAGGTGCGCCGCGAGGAGATCGACGCGCTCGTCGCCGCCGTCGCCGCCACGGACGCCGACACCGCGCTGGTCCTCACCTCCTTCCACCAGTCCCCGCTGCCCACCGCCCTGCTGCTGCGGCTGGCCGGGGTCCGCTTCATCGCCGCCGACAGCGAGGACTACCCCGGCTCCCTCCTCGACGTGCGCCACCACCGCGCCCCGCACGCCCACGAGGCCGAGGCCGCGCTCGACCTCGCCGAGGCCGCCGGTTTCCCCCGGGCCGACGACGGACGGCTGCGGGTGCTCCCGCCGCCCCCGGTCGACGAGCTGACCGGCCCGGCCGGATACGTCGTCGTCCACCCGGGCGCCAGCGTGCCCGCCCGCGCCTGGAGCCCCGAGCGGTGCGCGCAGGCCGTGCGTGAACTCGCCGCCGCCGGACGCCGGGTGGTGGTCACCGGCGGCGCGGGGGAGCGGGACCTGACCGCGTACGTGGCCGGCGACCGGGGCCTCGACCTCGGCGGCCGCACCGACGCCGCCGAACTCGCCGGAGTGCTCGCCGGGGCCGCCTGCGCCGTCACCGGCAACACCGGGCCCGCGCACCTCGCCGCCGCCGTCGGCACCCCGGTGGTGTCCCTGTTCGCGCCGGTCGTCCCGGCCGAGCGGTGGCGGCCGTACGGCGTGCCGTACGTGCTGCTCGGCGACCAGCGGGCGCCGTGCGCCGGCACCAGGGCCCGGCAGTGCCCCGTGCCCGGCCACCCGTGCCTGGACGACGTGACCGCGCTCGACGTCGTCGCCGCCGTCGACAAGCTCGTGGAGGTGGCATGAGGATCCTGCTCTGGCACGTGCACGGGTCGTGGACCACGGCCTTCGTGCAGGGCCCGCACACCTACGTCGTCCCCGTCACCCCGGACCGCGGGCCCGACGGCCTGGGCCGCGCCCGCACCTTCGACTGGCCCGACTCGGTCGTCGAGGTGCCCCCGGAGCGCCTGCGCGAGACGGACATCGACGTCGTCGTGCTGCAACGGCCACACGAACTCGCCCTCGTCGACCGGTGGCTGGGCCGCCGCCCGCCCCTGGTCTACCTGGAGCACAACGCCCCGCACGGGGACGTGCCCGACACCCGCCACCCGGCCGCGGACATCCCCGGTGTCACCCTCGTCCACGTCACCCACTTCAACCGCCTGATGTGGGACGCCGGTTCCACCCCGGCCACCGTCATCGAACACGGCATCGTCGACCCCGGTCCGCTGTGGACCGGCGAACTGCCGCACGCCGCCGTCGTCGTCAACGAGCCGGTGCGCCGCGGCCGTACCACCGGCACCGACCTGCTGCCGGCCTTCGCCGGGGCGGCGCCCCTCGACGTCTTCGGCATGGGCACCGAAGGCCTCGCCGGCCACCTCGGCCTGCCCGCCGACCGCTGCCGCGCGCACGAGCTGACGCAGGCCGACCTGCACGCGGCGATGGCCCGCCGGCGCGTCTACGTCCACCCCGTGCGCTGGACCTCCCTCGGCCTGTCCCTGCTGGAGGCCATGCACCTGGGCATGCCCGTCGTCGCGCTCGCCACCACCGAGGTCACCGAGGCCGTACCGCCCGGTGCCGGAGTGGTCTCCAACCGGCTCGACGTACTGACCGAAGCCGTACGGGACTTCGTCGCCGACCCGCTGCGTGCCCGCCTGGCCGGCGAGGGCGCGCGTGCGGCGGCGCTGTCCCGCTACGGGCTGTCCCGCTTCCTGGACGACTGGGAGCGGCTCCTGAAGGAGGTGACCCGATGAGGATCGCCATGGTGTCCGAGCACGCGAGCCCGCTCGCCGCGCTCGGCGGCGTCGACGCCGGCGGCCAGAACGTGTACGTGGCGCGGCTCAGCGAGGAGTTGGCCCGGCGCGGCCATCACGTCACGGTGTACACCCGCCGTGACGCGGCCGACCTGCCCGACCGGGTGCCGCTGCCCGGCGGCGCGGTCGTCGAGCACGTGCCCGCCGGCCCGCCCGAGACCGTCCCCAAGGACGAACTGCTGCCCCACATGCCCGCGTTCGGCGCGTACCTCGCCCGGGCCTGGCGGCGGGAGAGGCCGGACGTCGTGCACGCCCACTTCTGGATGTCGGGCCTGGCCGCCCGGACCGGCGCCCGCCCGCACGCCATCCCGGTCGTGCAGACGTTCCACGCCCTCGGCACCGTCAAGCGCCGCCACCAGGGATGGCGGGACACCAGCCCGCCCGAACGCCTCGCCGTCGAGCGGCAGATCGGACGCGGCTGTGAACGCGTCCTCGCCACCTGCAGCGACGAGGTGCGCGAGCTGGCCGAGATGGGCGTGCCCCGAAGCCGGGTGTCGGTGGTGCCCTGCGGCGTGGACGCCGGCCACTTCCGCCCCGGTGCCGAGGGGACGGGCGTACCGCCGCGCCGCGAGCGGTACCGGCTGCTCGCCTGCGGCCGGCTGGTCCGCCGCAAGGGCTACGACCTGGCCGTCCGCGCGCTGACGGCGATCCCGGACACCGAACTCGTCGTCGCCGGGGGCCCCGCCGCCGGACGGCTGGGCCGGGACCCGGAGGCCCGGCGGCTGTGGCACCTCGCGCACCGCGCCGGGGTGGCCGACCGGGTGCGGCTGCTCGGCGCGGTCGACCCGGCCGACATGCCGGCCCTCATCGGCAGCGCCGACCTGGTGCTGTGCACCCCCGTCTACGAACCGTTCGGCATCGTGCCGCTGGAGGCGATGGCGTGCGCCGTGCCGGTCGTCGCCACCGACGTCGGCGGCCACCGCGACAGCGTCGCCGACGGCACCACCGGCCGGCTGGTCCCGCCCGGGGACCCCGAGGCGGTCGCCGCCGCCGTACGCGAACTCCTCGCCGCGGACGGACTGCGCCGCCGCTACGGCGCCGCCGGACGCGCACGCGTACTGGCCCACTACACCTGGAGCCGCGTCGCCGACGGCGTCGAGGACGTCCACCGCCAGGTCCTGACCGCACACGCGATCCCGAAAGAGGTGGCCTGATGACCGTGCACCCTCCCGTCACCGGTCACTGCGACGAACTGCAGGACGCCCTGGGGGCGTTCCGCGCCTCGGCCCACATCACCGCGCGGTGGGGCGCGCGGCTCGCCGAGGTGCTCTCCGGCGGGGGCCGGCTGCTGGCCGCGGGCAACGGCGGCAGTGCGGCCCAGGCACAGCACCTGACCGCGGAGCTCGTCGGCCGCTACCGCGACGACCGGCCCGCGTTCTCCGCCATCGCCCTGCACGCCGACACCTCCAGCACCACCGCCATCGCCAACGACTACGGCGTCGACGCGGTGTTCGCCCGCCAGGTCCGCGCCCACGGACGTCCCGGCGACGTGCTGATGCTGCTGTCCACCAGCGGCGCCAGCGCCAACCTGCTGTCCGCCGCCGACGCCGCCCGCGCGGCCGGCCTGCGCGTGTGGGCCCTGACCGGGCCCGCCCCCAACCCGCTGATGGCGGGCAGCGACGAGTCGCTGTGCGTGGAGGCGCCCACGGCGGCCACCGTCCAGGAACTCCACCTGGTCGCGGTGCACATGGTGTGCGCGGCGTTCGACGCGGCGCTGGAGAACGGGAGGTGGCGGGAGGCGGACACGGGACCCGGAGGCGGCCGGAGCGACGGGAGGTGACATGAACGGCAAGGCACCCCTCGTCGTGGTCGGCGACGCCCTGCTGGACCGCGACCTGACCGGCCGCGCCGAACGGCTCGCACCCGACGCGCCCGTCCCGGTGGTCGACGACTACGGGGAGCGGACCCGCCCCGGCGGCGCCGCGCTCACCGCGTACCTCGCCGCACGCGACGGCCGCGAGGTCACCCTCGTCGCCGGTGTGGGCGACGACCCCGCGAGCCGTGAACTGCGGCGGCTCCTCGAGCCCTGGGTCACCCTGGTCCCGCTGCCGCTGACCGGACCGCTCCCGGAGAAGAGCCGCGTCCTGGCCGCGGACCGGCCGGTGGCCCGCCTGGACCGGGGCAGCGGCCGCGCCCGCGAGGCCACCGACCGGGCCCGCGAGACCGTCCGTGCCGCGCCCGCCGTCCTCGTCTCCGACTACGGCCGGGGCACCGCCGACGTCCTCCGGGACGTCCTGGCCGCCCGTCCGCCGCTGCTCTGGGACCCGCACCCGCGCGGCGGCCCGCCGGTGCCCGGCACCCGGCTGGTCACCCCGGCCGAGAAGGAGGCGCTCGCCCTCGCACCGGACGGCGCGACCCCGCGCCGGAACCTGACCGCCGCCGCCCACAGCGCCGCCGCGCTCGTACGGCACTGGAAGGCCGCCGCCGTCGCGGTCACCCTCGGCGCCCGCGGCGCCCTCCTCTCCTACGGCGAGCACCCCCTGCTCGTCCCCGCCTCCGCCGCGCACCACGGCGACAGCTGCGGCGCCGGCGACCGGTTCGCCGCGACGGCGGCCGGGCTGCTCGCCGACGGCGCGCTGGTGGGCGAGGCCGTCGAGGCCGCCGTCGCCGCGGCGACCGACTTCGTCGGCGCGGGCGGCGCGGGCGCCCTGCCCCGGCCGGACGCCGCGCTCCCGCCCCCGGACGGCGACGACCCGTTCGCCCTCGCGGACCGGATCCGCACCGCCCACGGCACCGTCGTCGCGGCGGGCGGCTGCTTCGACCTCCTGCACGCCGGGCACGTCGGGCTGCTCCAGGCCGCCCGGGGGCTCGGCGACTGCCTGGTCGTCTGCGTCAACTCCGACGCGTCGGTACGCCGCCGCAAGGGCGCGGGCCGCCCGGTCAACCCGCTCGCCGACCGCGTCCGCGTGCTGCGCGCCCTGGCCTGCGTCGACGCCGTCGCCGTCTTCGACGAGGACACCCCCGAACGCCTCCTGGCCGACCTGCGCCCCGACGTCTGGGTCAAGGGCGGCGACTACGCCGCCGCCGACCTGCCCGAGGCGGCGCTGCTGGAGGAATGGGGCGGCCAGGCGGTCCTCCTGCCGTACCTGGACGGCCGGTCGTCGACGAGCATGCTGGAACGCGCCGCGGAGGGAACCCGATGACCGCCCCGCACCGCGCCGCCCCGCGGGCCCGCCTCCTGGTGCTGCGGGCCCTCGGCCTCGGTGATCTGCTCGCCGGTGTTCCCGCGCTGCGGGCGCTGCGGCGGGGGTTTCCCGGGCACGAGGTGGTGCTGGCCGCGCCCGGCGGGCTCGCGCCGGTCGCCGAGGCCACGGGAGCCGTGGACCGGGTGCTGCCCGCCTCCGCACCCGGGCGGGAGGTCCCCCGCTCGCTCGACTGGACCGGGCCGCCCCCGGACGTCGCCGTCGACCTGCACGGCAACGGGCCGCCCAGCCACCTCCTGCTGAAGGACCTCGCCCCCTCGCGGCTGCTCGCGTTCGCGCACCCCGGCACCCCGGAGATCGAGGGCCCGCCCTGGTACGCGGAGGAGCACGAGCGCGACCGCTGGTGCCGGCTGCTGCGCTGGTACGGCATCGACGCCGACCCCACCGACCTGCTGCTGCCCCCGCCGGACACCGCGTCCCCCGCCCCCGGCGCCGTCGTCCTGCACCCCGGCGCGGGTGCCCCCGCCCGCTGCTGGCCCGTCGAGCGGTACGCGGCCGTCGCGACCGCACTGCGCGCACGCGGGCTGCGGGTCGTGGTCACCGGGGGAGCGGACGAGTCGGACCTGGTGGCGCGGCTCGCCAAGCAGGCCCGTCTGCCCGACACCGACGTCTTCGGCGGCGGCCTCCCCTTCGACCGGCTCTCCGCGCTGGTCGCCGGTGCCCGCGCCGTCGTCAGCGGCGACACCGGCGTCGCGCACCTCGCGGTCGCCCACGCCGTCCCCACCGTCACCCTCTTCGGCCCGGTCCCGCCCCGTCACTGGGGCCCGCCCGCGCACCCGCGCCACATCGCCCTGTGGTACGGCCCGGAGGGCGACCCGCACGGGCGACGGCCCGACCCGGCGCTGCTGCGCATCACCCCCGACGACGTCCTGGACGCCCTCGGCCGACTGCCCGCCCCCCGACGCCCGGGAGGGGAGAGCACGCCATGACCACCCCGCCCGCGGACGGCCGCCTCGGCATCGTCATCGCCACCCGCGACCGCTCCGACCGGCTGGCCGTCACCCTGCGCCACCTGCTCGCCCTGCCCGAGCGGCCCGAGATCCTCGTCGTCGACAACGCCTCCACCGACGACACCCGCACCCTGCTGGCCCGCGACTTCCCCGAGGTCCGCGTGCTGGCGCTCCCCGTCAACCACGGCGCCCTCGCCCGCAACCACGGGGCCCGCGCCCTCGACACCCCCTACGTGGCGTTCAGCGACGACGACTCCTGGTGGGCGCCCGGCGCCCTCGCCCGGGCGGTCGAGCTGTTCGACGCCCATCCCCGGCTCGGCCTGATCGCCGCCCGCACCCTCGTCGGCCCGGCCGCGGAGCCCGACCCGCTCAACGACGTCCTCGCCCGCTCCCCGCTCGGCCCGGCCACCGACCTCCCCGGCACCCAGGTGCTCGGCTTCCTCGCCTGCGGCGCCGTCGTCCGCCGCAGCGCCTACCTCGACGCGGGCGGCTTCCACCGGCTGCTGTTCTTCGGCGGCGAGGAGACCCTGCTCGCCTACGACCTGGCCGCCCGCGGCTGGGGCGTCACCCACTGCCCCGACGTCGTCGCCCACCACCACCCGGCCCCCGCGCCCCGCACCGGCCGCCCGGCGCTCCAGCGCCGCAACGAACTCCTCACCGCCTGGCTGCGCCGCCCCGTCCCCTACGCCCTCGCCCGCACCGGAGCCCTCGCGGCCGAGGCCCGCGGCGACGACCACGCCCGGCGCGCGCTGAGCGGGGCCCTCGCACGGCTGCCGGCCGCCCTGCGCGAGCGCAGGCCCCTGCCCCCGCACGTGGAACGGGCCGCCCGGATCCTGGAAGGCAAGAGCGCATGACGGATCCCCGCACGACCGTCGTCGTCATCACCCACAACCGGTGCGGCGAACTCCTGCGCACCCTCGGCCACCTCGCCGAACTCCCGGAGAAGCCGCCGGTGATCGTCACCGACAACGGCTCCACGGACGGCACCGCCGAGGCCGTCGCCCGCCGCCACCCCCGGGTACGGCTGCTGCGCCCCGGCCGCAACCTCGGCGCCATCGGCCGCAACCTCGCGGTGCGCGAGGTCCGCACGCCCTACGTCGCCTTCTGCGACGACGACTCCTGGTGGTCGCCCGGCTCCCTGGCCGGCGCCGCAGACCTGCTCGACCGGCACCCGGCGCTCGGCTCGGTCACGGCACGGATCATCGTCGAACCGGACGGCACCGACGACCCGATCGTCCGCGAACTGCGCGACTCGCCCGTTCCCGGCCCGCCCTGGCTGCCCGGGCCGGCCCTCGGCTCGTTCCTGGCCGCCGCGACCGTCCTGCGCACCGACGCCTTCCGGACCGCGGGCGGCTTCCACCCGAGGCTGTGGCTCGGCGGCGAGGAGGAACTGCTCGCCGCGGACCTGGCGGCCGACGGCTGGTGGCTCACCTACGCGGACCACCTGACGATCCATCACCAGGCATCCCGGGCACGGGACTCCACGCTGCGCCGGAGGCACGGCATCCGCAACACCCTGTGGTTCACCTGGCTGCGCCGCCCGGCCGGACCCGCGCTGCGCCGCACCCTGAACCTGGCCCGCACGGTCCCGCGCGACACCACCTCCCTGCGCGCCTTCGCCGAGGCGGCGGCGGCCCTGCCCTGGGTCCTGCGCGAACGCCGCGTCCTGCCCCGCGAGGTCGAGTCCCGGCTGCGCCTGCTGGAACCGGCCCAGCGCACCTCCACGGCCCGCCGCTACACGGGCTGACCCACGACCCGCCGCCACACGGGCCGGCACGCCACGCGGTGACGGGGCCCGCCCACCGCTGCCGGTGGGCGGGCCCCGTCACCGCGTGCGCAACGAAGCACGGGGACGGAGGGGGTCAGCCGGTGCTCTCCGGGCGCTCGCCCTCGGGCCCGCGTCCGCGCTCGGCGCGCGGGCCACGGCTGCGCCACCCCTCGCCCTCCTGCAGCTCCTCGTGGGCGGCCGCGTTGGCGTCCTGGCCGGAGACACCGGACTGCTCGGCGTCCTCGCGGAGCCTGGCCCGCCGGGTGTCGTACTTCCTGCTTCCGGGTTCGGGCACGACGATCACTTCCTGCCGGGCCGGGACCCCGCCGCCCCGCAGGGCAAACGCTCAGCCGCCCGACCACCGGCACAGCAGCCGGAAGGCCGCGAACAGCGTCAGCGGCCACACCACCGCGAACGCCCCGATCACGCCGGGATCCGAGGTGACCATCCCGGCCACCATCAGTGCGACCGACACCGCGAGGAGCACGGCCACGGTCCGGCCGCGCGGACGGTACGACGCCGCCCGCGGCAGCAGGCGCGGCACATCGGGCCACCGGCTCAGCCGCAGGGTCCGCAGCCGCCGGTCGAGCCGGCGGTCGCGGCGCAGGGCCCGTTCGATCTCGTCGAGGACGCGCTGTTCGTGCTCGGGGAGCCGACCGATGGACACCGTCTCTCCTCCAGGGGCGACCGGAAGGTCCCGGGTGCCCGGGCGGACCCCGCGCTAACCGGCGGTGGGACGGGACCGACCGGCGGTGGGGCGGGACGCCAGCACCTCCACGAGCCGGTCCGCGCCGTCCGGCACGCGGCCCTCCCGGAACGCGTCGCGGATCTGCCGGGCGGCCACCCGGCCCGAGGTCAGGCACCAGTCCCACCACCGTTCCAGCCGACGCGTGTCCAGCTGCCCGGCGTCCAGCAGTGCGGGCCAGCCGCAGGCGCGGGCCTGCGCGGTCACCTTCGCGCCGCCCGCGACCGGGTCCACGGCCAGCACCGGCGTGCCGACCCGCAGCGCGAGCACCAGCCCGTGCAGCCGGTCGGTGACGACGAGGTCGAGGCGGGCCAGCACCGACTGCACCTGCGCGGGCGTCGCGCTCAGGTGCCAGTCGTGGGTGTCCAGCCGGGTCTCCAGTTCCAGCCGGGCGCAGTCCTTGCCGGCCAGCCAGCGCGTCACCCGGTCCGCGACCTGCCCGTGCCGCCGCTGCCGTCCGTACTCGTGCTGCCCATGGGTGAGGATCACCCCGACCACGGGCCGGGCGGGCGCCGCCGGAGCGCGGGCCGCCAGGTCCTCGGACGGCTCGCTGCCGGGGGCGTCCCGCGCCAGCACGCGGTGGAACCCGGTCACGGCCGCGCCGCCGGGATCGATCACGGAGGTCCCCACGGCGATCCGCACGCAGTGCGCGAAGCGCCGGTGCAGTTCCTCGACCTGCGGCCCGTGCAGCGGGCCGCACACGAACACCAGGTGGGAGTAGTCCCGGGGCCGCACGTCGTCCAGGTGCCGGGCGTCCGGCAGGAAGCCGGGGCTCCAGACGACGTCGTAGGGGATCCGGGCCCCGCGCAGCACCTCCTCCACCCGGTGCAGCGCGAGCACGTCCCCGGCGGTCGCCTCCCCGTCACGGAAGCTGAACCACCCGGTCAGCAGGACCCTCTCCGGTCGCGTGAACTCTGTCGCGGGCACAGTGCCACCGGGTGCCCCGTTCCGGCGGGAGGCAATCAAGCCCCGGGCCGACCGTACGAGGCGGCGGGGCGGACGCGCGGAGTCTTCGCCGCCCGCCCCGCCGACGGGGTCCGGCGCGGCGCGGTGGCGCCCGGCCGGACGACGAGGGGCTACCGGGGCGCGGGCCCGGGGCGGGTGGCCGGGTGCCCGGCCAGAGCCTGCCGTGCCTCGTGCTGCGTCCGTTCGGCCACCTCGCGGGCTTCCGCCACGACGTCACCGCGTTCGCGCACCAGGCTCTCGTAGACCGGCAGGTGATCGTTTCCAGTGGGACGGGAGGTCACAGGGCGGGATGTCACAGGGCTGGTCCTTCGTCGGGGGCGTGCGGAACGCGGTCACGCGTGGTCGAGCCGCGCGGCGATTCCATGGCCGACCGCCAGACACATGAGGGCGGGCAGGCCGTGGTCGAGGAGGACGCGAAGGTTTTCCGTGCCCATCGTGAAAACATCCTGTGACCACCGGGCCGGCAATTCAGCGGCGCCGTGCACGAATTCCACGAAAACATTCGCTTCGTTGGCCCCGAGCAGGTGGAGCGCGATCCACAGGACCAGGAGACCCGCGGCGGCGTCGGCGGCGGTCCGGACGGTCGGGGCGGTGCGCCGGGTGGTGGACCGGCGCCGTTCCTCCCGGTGCGGGCCGGGCGGGGGCCGGTCGTGGGTGTGCTGCCCGGGCAGGGGATCGATACGGCTCACGGTGAATCCTCTTCGGCGGAACGAGAAAGGGCCGCTTTGCGCGTCCCGTAGAACTCAGCGTTCCGCGGCGGTCGCGGTGTTACACGCGCCGTGGAATGTCCCGTATATGAGCACGTATTCCGCAAGGTGTGCACATGAGCGGGCCCGGTATTTCTTTTGCCGGCGGGGTTTTCGCTCCGGGCCCCGGTGGCGGGTCACCCCTCGCGGACAGAAGCTGACCGCAAGCCCCGCTAGCGTGCCGGTATGACGAAGACGAAGCGGAGCGCCACCCCGTCGCCCGCCGGTGTGCTCGGCACCCGGGCCCTGAACCGGGCCACCCTCGAGCGGCAGCTCCTGCTGCGCCGCTCGCCGATGTCCGCCGAGGCCGCGGTGTCGCACCTGGTCGGGCTCCAGGCGCAGAACGTCAAGCCGCCGTACTACGCGCTCGCCGCCCGGCTCGACGGCTTCACCCCTCAGGCGCTGTCCCGGCCGATGGCCGACCGCGCGCTCGTCCGCATCGTCACGCTGCGCTCGACCATCCACACCCACACCGCCCACGACTGCCTCACCCTGCGGCCGCTGGTGCAGCCCGCCCGCGACCGCGAGCTCACCGGCTTCCGCAGGGGTCTCGCCGGCGTCGACCTGGACCGGCTCGCGGCCCTGGCCCGCGAGCTCGTCGAGGAGGAGCCGCGCACCATGAAGCAGCTGCGCGAGGCCCTGCTGGAGGAGTGGCCCGACGCCGACCCGCGGGCCCTGTCCGTCGCCGCCCGCTGCAGACTGCCGCTCGTCCAGATCACCCCGCGCGGACTGTGGGGCCGCAGCGGCCAGGTCACGCTCACCACCGCCGAGCACTGGCTGGGCCGCTCCGCCGAGCCGGCGCCCGCGCCCGACGACACCGTGCTGCGCTACCTCGCCGCCTTCGGCCCGGCCACCGTGCAGGACATGCAGACCTGGGCCGGACTGACCCGGCTGCGCGAGGCCTTCGAGCGCCTCCGGCCGCGGCTCGTCACCTTCCGCGACGGCAACGGCGCCGAGCTCTTCGACCTCCCGGACGCGCCCCGGCCCGACCCGGACACCCCGGCACCGCCGCGCTTCCTGCCCGAGTTCGACAACCTGCTGCTCTCCCACGCCGACCGCACGCGCGTCGTGCCGCCCGAGTTCCGGGGCCGTGCCTGGCAGGGGAACATCGCCCACCGCACCCTCCTCGTCGACGGCTTCCTGGCGGGCCTGTGGCGGCTGGAGGAGGACGCCCTCGTCATCGAGCCGTTCGGCCGGCTCACCGGGACCGGGCGGGCGGAGGTCATCGCGGAGGGGGAGCGGATGCTCCGCACCCTGCACCCGGGCACGGCGTACGACATCCGCTTCGGAACGGTGCGGGGGTGACCCCGCCCGGTCTCCCCATGGAGAGGGGGCGTTGCGGGCTGCTCGTGGAAGCCCGCAACGCCCCCTGGTCTGCTGCCTGAGGAGTACTCAGGAACTCGTGGGACCCTATGAGTTGATCTGGGCCGTGACCTGTCCGGAGAACGTGGTCAGCCGGGTGTACACGCCCGGGTAGCCGGCCGCCGCGCAGCCGTCGCCCCAGGAGGTGATCCCCGCGAGGCGGCCCCCGATGAGCAGCGGCCCGCCGCTGTCGCCCTGGCAGGTGTCCACGCCGCCGGAGGCGTACCCGGCGCACACCATGTCGCTCTGCACGAACCGGGAGCCGTACGAGCCACGGCAGCTGGCGTCGGAGACGGTCGGCACGGTCGCGGTGCGCAGCTGGTTGGAGGAGCTGCCGCCCGAGGAGGTGGTGCCCCAGCCGAGGATGCGGGCGGTGGTGCCGGCCGCGTACACCGAGGTGTCCGTCGACGACACGTATCCCGCCGGGGTGTACGGCATCGGCGTCGACAGCGTCAGCACCGCCACGTCGTCGCCCCGGGTGACGCGTCTGTAGTCCGGGTGGATCCAGATCCCGCTGACTCTCGCCACCGTGCCGTTGGTGCCGTTGAGGTAGGTGCGCCCGCCGACCACGCGCACGCTGCTCGTGGTCTCGCCGACCATGCAGTGCGCGGCCGTGACCACCTTGGTGGGCGCCACCAGGGTGCCGCCGCAGAACTGGTCCTGCGAGGCGTCGGTGATCTGCATCATGAACGGGTACGCGGACGTCGTGGTCGTCGTACCGCCGACGACCGGCTGCGGAGCGGCGACGGCGGAGGGGGCGGTGAGCAGTGCGGTCGCGGCGGCGGCAGCGGTGGCCGCCACGGCGGCGGCCTTCCTGGCGCGGGTGAGCCCGGGCATGGGTCTCCTCGTGGGGTTGCCGGTGGGGGCGCGCGGGGTGGGGGTGGAGCACGAGGGCCTCGGGGCCGGCCCCCGTGTGCCCGGCGAGCGGCACGGGTTCACGCTACGAGCCGGAGCGTGACCCTCCCAATGAGGGAACCCCCTAAGGGAGTTGGGCAGGGAAAACCCTCGGTCGCCGCCACCCGGACCGCGCGGACCGCGGTGCGGTCACGGTGTGTGGCGCCCCGCCGCCAGTCGGACGATGTCGACCCGCGAACGGATCCCCAGCTTGCGGTACACCCGGGTGAGGGTCGCCTCGACGGTCTTCACGCTGATGAACAGCCGGCCGGCGATCTCCCGGTTGGTGGCGCCCTCCATCACCAGCGCGGCCACCTGCCGCTCCATCGAGGCGAGCCCGTCCAGGGCGGCCGGTGTGGTGGCGTGCGCCGTCTCCGCCCGGGCGGGACCGGCGGCCACGGCCTCGTCCACCTGGCGCAGCCAGGGCAGCGCGCGGCAGCGCCGGAACAGCCGGGCGGCCTCGTCGTACGCGGCCGGTCCGGGGCCCCGGGCGCGCAGCCGGGCCAGCGCGAACGCCGCCCGCGCCTCCTCCAGGCCGTGGCCCAGCCTGCCGAACCGGTCCTGCGCCGACACCAACTGCGCCTGCGCGGCCTGGTGTTCACCGCGCGCGGCGCGCACCAGCGCCTCGGCTCGGTCCAGCGTGGCCAGTACGCTCGCGCGGTCCAGGCGCAGCGCGTGCCCCCGGGTGACGTTGATGAGTTCCTGCGCCTCGCCGGGTTCGCCGATCCGCACCAGCGCCTCGGCGAGGTCGCCGTGCCAGCGGCCCCGCGCCGGGTCGCTGATGCCCATGGCGTGCTCCAGCTCCCGCACCCGGCGCAGCGAGCGGACCGCGGCGGCCGCGTCCCCGGCGACCAACTGGGCGTAGCCGAGGGCGGCCAGGGCGCGGGAGAGGTACATCTGGTCGCCGTCCACCTCGGCGTGGTCCGCGGCCTCCCGGGCCAGCGCCAGCGCCCGGTCCACGTCCCCGCCCGAGGCCTCCGCCAGCGAGGCCAGCATCGCCGAGGCGCCCTCGCCGATCCCGGAGTCCCGGGCCAGCCGCAGGCTCTCGCGGGCCAGGTCCAGGGCCCGGCCGCAGTGCCCGGCCCGCAGCTCCGTGTCGGCGAGGAAGCGCAGGAAGTGCACCTCGCTCTCGACCATGCCGCGCCGCCGCGCCTCGCGCAGCAGCGCGGTGATGGCCGTACGCGCCTCCGGCAGCCGGTCGCTCATGAACAGCCACCGGAACCTGGCCATGCCCGCGCCGTTGTGGTGGCAGGCCACGAAGGGGTCCTGGGGCTCCTTCAGGGCCCGTTTGATGGTGGCGGGGGCGTCCGGGTGGCCCATCAGGGTCTCGGTGGAGGACTGGAAGGCGAGCGCCATCAGCTCGGTGCGCCGGTCCCCGCCCCGGGCGGCCAGCTCCGCCGCGTGCGCGGCCTCCTGCCGGGCCTTGGCGAAGTCGCCGTCCACCACCAGTTCGCGCCACGCCAGCTGGTAGTGGACCAGGGCGAGCAGCCGCGGGTCGTCGCCGGCGTCGGCCAGCACCTGCGGGAAGACGGCGTCGACCTCGCCGAGCGCCTGCCCGGCCGCCTCGATGACCACCATCCAGGCCCGCACCCGCTCCGCCGGCACCGTGGCCCGGGTCAGCACCTCCCGCGCGATGTCCCGGGCGAGGTCGGCCTCTCCGGCGGTGATCGCGTCCTCGGCGGCCTGCAGCCGCCGCTCGTCCGGGCCCGGCGCGCTGCCGGCCGGGGTGTGCCGGGCGGCGAGCAGCCCGAGCGAGGCGGCGACCGAGGGCGCCCCGCGGTCCCGGGCCAGCGCGGCGGCCTCGGCGAGCCGGGCCGCCACCTCCGGATCGGTGCCGGTGGTCGCCAGGGCCAGGTGCCGGGCCCGCTCGATGGGGTCGGAGGCGGCCGTGGACAGCGCGGTGTGCGCCGCCCGCCGCTCGTGCGCCGGGGCCTCCGCGTACAGGGCCGCCGAGATCAGCGGATGAGCGAAGCGCAGGGCCGGCTCCTCCGGATCCGTCGTCAGCAGCCCCAGGGCGGCGGCCTGAGCGGTCTCCGCCTCGGCGTCGTCCCGGCCGGCCGCGTGCAGCAGCGCCAGGGTGGGACGGGCACCCGCGCTGGCCACCAGCAGGGTGCGGCGCGCGTCGTCCGACAGCATCTCCAGACGGCTCAGCACCAGGGCCCGCAGCGAGGTCGGCACCGGCAGCGGCTCGCCCGGGCGGGGGCGGGTGGGGCTCTCGGCGAGGGCGCGGCCCAGTTCCAGCGCGAAGAGCGGGTTGCCGCCGCTGGTGCGGTGGATGTCACGGACCGTGGAGCGGGACAGACCGGTGTAGCCGCGATGGTCGAGCAGCGCCGACACCTGGGTGCGGGAGAACGGGCCCAGCCGCACGGCGAGCGTGTCCGGCGGGCAGGCGCGCAGGTGACGGTCGTACTCCTGGCCCTCCGTGCGCACCGCGCACACCATCTGCACCGGGGTGTCGCCGAGCCGCCGGGCCGCGAAGCCGAGGAGTTCGGCGCTGGCCGAGTCCAGCCACTGCAGATCGTCGGCGACGACGAGGACCGGGCCCTCGGCGGCCAGCGCGCGCAGCGTGGACAGCACCGCCAGGCGCAGCGCGAGCCCGTCCCGCTGGAGGGTGGACTCGCCGCGTCCGGTGAGCGCCGACTCCAGGGCGGTGCGCTGGGCGGCGGGCAGCCGGGCGGAGACCCTGTCGAGGACCAGGCCGAACAGGTCGGCCAGCGCCAGGAACGGCAGGTGGGATTCGGACTCCGTGGCCGAACAGCGCAACACCGTCCGTGCCGCACCGGTGTTTTCCGCCGCAAGTGCCCGCAGCACGGTCGACTTTCCTATTCCGGCGGGCCCGTGGAGCAGCACGCTTCCGCCGCGGGCGAGCTGCCCGCGCGCGTCGGAGAACAGCTCCTCCCGGCCGATGACCAGGTCGGGGCGGCACCTGGCAGGCTCCTCGAAGTCCCGTCGCACGGTCACCGCTCCCTCCGTGTGGCGTGTCCCGGCCAATATTAGGCAACAGGTTCTTTAATTTCGGACGGACGGTGTGGTGAGGGAAATAACAGCGGGCCGGGCAACGATAAAACCAAAGCCGTACCTGTGGTAATGGCCCGTCCGGGAAAACACCGCAAACCTACGGCAACCACCCCGCCCGGCGGGCCGCGACCACGGCCTCCCCGCGGGTCCGGGCCCCCAGCTTCCGCATCGCCGAGCGCAGATACCCCTTGACGGTTTCGGCCGTCACCCCGAGCTGTTCGGCGGCCACCGCGTTGGTCGCCCCCGCCGCCACACAGGCGAGCACGTCCACCTCGCGGGGCGCGAGCCGCACCGTCGCCGACGGCTCCCCGCCGGCCGTGAGCAGGGCACACACCCCGAGCAGCTCGGCCCGCAGGGCGGGGTCCGCGATGCGCGGGGCGAGCGCCCGCAGCGCCGCGTGCGCCTCCCGCACCTGCTCCCGGGCGGCCCCGGACGCCGGGTCCGGCCGCGGGTCCGGCTCCGGGCCGCCCGGGTCCGGCCGCGGACGGGCCGCCGCCAGCAGCTCACCCGCCTCCTCGCGCGCCACCAGGGCCTGCTCCACGTCCCGCGCCGCCTGCACCGCCACCCCCAGCGTGCGGTCGCCGAGCGGCTGGGCCGAGCGCAGGGCGCCGTAGAGCACGCCGCGCACCCGCCGCCGCACCACCACCGGCACGGCGAGGACGGCGCGCAGGCCCTCGGCGGCGACGGGGGCGTCGTACTCGTGGCTGATCTGCCGCGAGACCGAGTAGTCCGTCACCGCGCACGGCCGGGCCAGCGCCACCGCCCTGCCGCCGAGGCCGTTGCCGGAGGTCACCGCGAGCGCGCTCAGCGCGGGCGTCGCGGTGCCGCTCAGCTCACTGATCCGCACCTGCCGCCGCCCGGGCTCGACCAGACCGCCGAAGGCGACCGGCAGCCCGGTCGCGCGCCGCAGCCGGGCCAGCGCCCTGCGGATCTCCACCGCCTCGACCGCCCTCATCGGGTCAGCTGTCACCTGTTCGCCCCTCCACCGCGGCTCCTGTACGGGCGCACCCCCCCGTTCGGGGGTAGTGAGACCTGCATCACGGATTACACGATGTCGGAGAGCCGCCCGGCAATGGTCCGGGAGAGCGAGGAGGACAGATGACGACGGCGACGGACGCGTTCCGCAGGGCCCGGGACTTCCTGCTGGAACACCGTGAGGACTACGCCACCGCCTACCGGGGCTTCACCTGGCCCCGGCCCGAGCGGTTCAACTGGGCGCTCGACTGGTTCGACGTGATCGCGGACGGCAACGACCGCACCGCCCTGCACCTCGTCGAGGAGGACGGCGGCGAGACCCGGCTGTCCTTCGCCGCGCTGGCGCGCCGCTCCGACCAGGTCGCCAACTGGCTGCGGCAGCGGGGCGTGGTCGCCGAGGACCGGGTGCTGGTGATGCTGGGCAACCAGGCCGAGCTGTGGGAGACCGCGCTGGCGGCGATGAAACTGCGCGCCGTGGTCATCCCGGCCACCCCGCTGCTCGGCCCGGCCGATCTGCGCGACCGCGTCGACCGGGGCCGGGTCCGGCACGTGATCGTGCGCGCCGCGGACGCCCCGAAGTTCGACGAGGTGCCCGGCGACTACACCCGCATCGCGGTCGGGGAGGGGGCCGGCGAGAGCTGGCTGCCGTACGCGGACGCGTACGGCGCCGCCGAGCACTTCGCGCCCGACGGGCCCACCCTCGCCGACGACCCCCTGATGCTGTACTTCACCTCGGGCACCACCGCCCGGCCCAAGCTGGTCGAGCACACCCACACGTCGTACCCGATCGGGCACCTGGCCACCATGTACTGGATCGGCCTGAAACCCGGCGACGTGCACCTGAACATCTCCTCGCCCGGCTGGGCCAAGCACGCCTGGTCCAACCTCTTCGCCCCGTGGAACGCGGAGGCGACCGTCTTCCTGCACAACTACACCCGCTTCGACGCCGCCCGGCTGATGACCGAGATGGACCGGGCCGGCGTCACCACCTTCTGCGCCCCGCCGACCGTGTGGCGCATGCTCATCCAGGCCGACCTGACCCAGCTGCGCACCCCGCCCCGCGAGGTCGTCGCCGCCGGTGAGCCGCTCAACCCCGAGGTCATCGAACAGGTCCGGCGCGCCTGGAACGTGACCATCCGGGACGGCTTCGGGCAGACCGAGACCGCCGTGCAGGTCTCCAACAGCCCCGGCCAGGTCCTCAAGACCGGCTCCATGGGACGCCCCAGCCCCGGCTACCGCGTCGAACTGCTCGACCCCGTCTCCGGCGCGCCCGGCGCCGCCGAGGGCGAGATCGCGCTCGACCTGTCCGACCGTCCGGTGGGCCTGATGACCGGCTACCACGGCGACCCCGACCGCACCGCCGAGGTGATGGCCGGCGGCTACTACCGCACCGGCGACATCGGCGCTCGGGACGAGGACGGATACATCACCTACGTCGGGCGCGCGGACGACGTCTTCAAGGCCTCCGACTACAAGATCAGCCCCTTCGAGCTGGAGAGCGCGCTGCTGGAGCACGAGGCGGTCGCTGAGGCGGCCGTCGTGCCCGCCCCGGACGAGCTGCGCCTGGCCGTGCCCAAGGCGTACGTCGTGCTCGCGGAGGGCTGGGAACCCGGCCCCGACACCGCGAAGGTGCTCTTCGAGCACTCCCGCGAGGCGCTCGCCCCCTACAAGCGGATCCGCCGCCTGGAGTTCGGTGAGCTCCCCAAGACCGTCTCCGGCAAGATCCGCCGCGTCGAACTGCGCGAGGCCACGGCCGCCGGCAGCGCGGACGAGTACCGCGAGGAGGACTTCCGGTGACCGCGCCGGCGTCGTACAGCCACGGCACGAGCACGACCCCGCTGCTCGGCGACACCATCGGCGCCAACCTGGACCGGACGGTCGCCGCGTGGCCCGACCGCGAGGCCCTGGTCGACGTCCCCTCCGGACGGCGCTGGACCTACGCCGAGTTCGGCGCCGCCGTCGACGAGGTGGCCCGCGGACTGCTGGCGAAGGGCGTCACGAAGGGCGACCGGGTCGGGATCTGGGCGGTCAACTGTCCCGAGTGGGTCCTCGTGCAGTACGCCACGGCCCGCATCGGCGTCATCATGGTCAACATCAACCCGGCCTACCGCGCGCACGAGGTGGAGTACGTGCTCCGGCAGGCCGGGATCCGCCTGCTGATCTCCTCGCTCGCCCACAAGGGCAGCGACTACCGGGCGCTGGTGGACCGAGTGCGCGGGAAATGCCCCGAGTTGCGGGAGGTCGTCTACATCGGCGACCCCTCCTGGGACGCGCTGACCGCGGGCGCCGCCACCGTGCCGCGGGAGCGGACCGACGCGATCGCCGCCGGGCTGAGCTGCGACGACCCGGTCAACATCCAGTACACCTCGGGCACCACCGGCTTCCCCAAGGGGGCCACGCTCTCCCACCACAACATCCTCAACAACGGCTACTGGGTGGGCCGCACCATCGGCTACACCGAACAGGACCGGGTCTGCCTGCCGGTGCCCTTCTACCACTGCTTCGGCATGGTGATGGGCAACCTGGCCGCCACCTCCCACGGCGCCTGCATCGTCGTCCCGGCCCCCTCCTTCGACCCGGAGGCCACCCTGGTGGCGGTCCAGCAGGAGCGCTGCACCTCGCTCTACGGCGTGCCGACGATGTTCATCGCCGAGCTGAACCTCCCCGGCTTCGCGTCCTACGACCTCACCTCCCTGCGCACCGGCATCATGGCGGGCTCGCCCTGCCCGGTGGAGGTGATGAAGCGGGTCGTCGCCGAGATGCACATGGAACAGGTCTCCATCTGCTACGGCATGACCGAGACGTCCCCCGTGTCGCTGCAGACGCGGATGGACGACGACATGGAGCACCGCACCGCCACCGTCGGCCGGGTCCTGCCGCACACCGAGGTCAAGGTCGTCGACCCGGCCACCGGCGTGACCTTGCCGCGCGGCTCCGCCGGGGAGCTGTGCACCCGCGGCTACGGCGTGATGCTCGGCTACTGGAACGAGCCCGAGAAGACCGCCGAGGCCGTCGACCCGGGCCGCTGGATGCACACCGGGGACCTCGCGGTGATGCGCGAGGACGGCTACGTGGAGATCGTCGGCCGCATCAAGGACATGATCATCCGGGGCGGGGAGAACATCTACCCGCGCGAGATCGAGGAGTTCCTCTACGCCCACCCCAAGATCGCGGACGTCCAGGTCGTCGGCGTCCCGCACGAGCGCTACGGCGAGGAGGTCCTCGCCTGCGTCGTCCCGCGCGACCCGGCCGACCCGCTCACCCTGGAGGAGCTGCACGCCTTCTGCCGGGACCGGCTGGCCCACTACAAGATCCCGAGCAGGCTCGAACTCCTCGACGCCTTCCCCATGACGGTGTCCGGGAAGGTGCGCAAGGTGGAACTGCGGGAGCGGTACGCGGCCGGCTGACCCCGCTCCGGGGACGCCGACCCGGGGAGGTGCCGCCGCGGCCGGCGTCCCCTCCGGGCCGGTGCCGTGCGCGTCAGGCGACGGCCCGGCGGAAGACCTGCCGGGAGCCGCCCTCCGGGCCCGGGTCGGCGGCCTCCGCGGGCGTGAAGCCGAGCCGCTCGTAGAACACGCGGGCGCCGCTGACCTCGGCACCGGGGTGGTCCGCCCCGAAGGTGACGACCTCGATGTGCCCCGGACCCCGCACCCACCTGCGCATCGCGTCCGCCATCAGCGCCCTGCCGACGCCCGTGCCCCGGGCCCGGCGCGAGACGACGAGCCAGTGCACGTGGTACGCCGGAGCCTCGGCCCCGAACAGCAGTCCGCCGAGCAGGTCCGGCCCCGAGGACGGGACGACGAGCGCCATGGAGTCGGCGATGTGCTCGCGCACCGCGTCGTGGAACCCGGGCTCCTCGACCATCGGTCCGAACCACTGCTCGACCTGGGCCGCCAGGCCGAGGAACCCCGGGAAGTCGTGCTCGCGTGCCAGTCTGATCATCATTCAGACAGTCTGGCAATCGTCTCGCCGGTGTGCGGGACTTCCACGCGCATGCACACGCGCGGCCACCGGTCGAGCCCGTGCGCGGCCTCCTCGGCACGGATCCGCCGCAGTCCCGGGGTGAGTTCGGGCTCGCTCAGCGTCCGGAAGCCGAGGCGGGCGTAGTAGGGGGCGTTCCACGGGACCTCGGCGAAGGTGGTCAGCGTCAGCGCGGTCAGTCCCTCCTCGCGGGCGCGCCCCGCCGCGTGGGCGAGCAGGGCCCGGCCCACGCCCCGGCGGGCGGCGCGCGGATGGACCGACACCTGCTCGACGTGCAGCGCGCCGTCCACCGGTTCGGCGATCAGGTACCCGGCGGGCCGGTCCCGCCCGTCGGCCGCGACCCAGCAGCGGCCGGCCCGCCGGCAGCGCTCCAGGGTGTCGAGGGCGGGCGGTTCGTCGTCGGCGATCTCCGGCATGCCGAGGTCGCGGAACGGGGCGCCGGCGGCCCGTTCGATGTCCTGGAGGGCGGGCAGGTCGCCGGGGGCGGCGGGGCGGATGCGCATCCGCCGAGTATCGGACGCCCGCGCCGGGCGCGTCGCCGGGTTTTCAGGCGCCCTCGCGGTCCAGCGCGTCGGCGGGGCCGTTCACCGGCCGCGGGGTGCCGGTGAGGTCGAGCAGGAACAGCGGGACGCCCAGGGCGTCGGCGCGGGACCGGGCGTCCTCGGCGTATCCGGCGAGGGAGAAGTACAGGCACCGGGCGGACTCCGTCATCGCCGTCAGCCACAGGCACTCCACGTCCCGCAGCGTCGCCGGACGCGCCGACGGATCGACCTGGGCGAGAACGCCCCGGCCGGCCAGCCCGATGCCGGCCGGAGGGTGCCGGTCCGCGCGGCGGACGTCCTCGTGGCCGAGCCGGCGCAGATACAGCACGGCGGCCGTGACCGCGTCCCGCGCGGTGCGGACCGGCACGGAGCGGAAGGCGGGACGCCCCCGAGGCGCCGCCGGGACGGCAGGGGAGGACGGTGCGGGGGTCCGCGGGCCGGCCACCGGGATCCGCAGCACCGTCCCGCACGGGCACCCCAGCTCAGGCCGCGGCCACTCGCCGTCGCGCCCGCAGTGTCCGCACCGCACGGTGACCCACTCCTCCCGCCAGGCGCGGTGGCCGACGGGGACGGGCACCGCGTCCGGGTCCAGCGGCGGGGTGACCGGCGCGCCGCACGCGCAGGGGTACGGCGGTGCCGTGTAACGGTGCGCGCGACGGCAGGCCGGACAGCGCACCGGGACGCTCTCGGGCATGGCCCACTCCCGGACGACGGCATCTCTGGGCAGCGCCCCCATCGTCCTCCACGAACCCTCCGCGTGTCCGGTACTTGCCCCCTCCCTTGACGGCTTCGGCCACCCGGCATAGATTCATTTCAGATCGTAGAAGATATTTTCCACAATGCGGAAGAGCTCACCGCGGGGCGCGACGGGAGCGCGAATCCGACAGTCGAAGCAGGAGTACTCGATGGCTCGCATGACCGCTGCCCGCGCGGCAGTTGAAATCCTCAAGCGTGAGGGCGTCACCGACGCGTTCGGCGTCCCGGGCGCGGCGATCAACCCGTTCTACGCGGCGCTCAAAGCCTCCGGCGGGATCACCCACACCCTCGCCCGCCACGTGGAGGGCGCCTCCCACATGGCCGAGGGCTACACCCGGACCCACCCCGGCAACATCGGCGTCTGCATCGGCACCTCCGGGCCGGCCGGCACCGACATGATCACCGGCCTGTACTCCGCGACCGGTGACTCCATCCCGATCCTGTGCATCACCGGCCAGGCTCCGACCGCCGTGATCCACAAGGAGGACTTCCAGGCCGTCGACATCGCCTCCATCGCCAAGCCGGTGACCAAGATGGCGGTCACCGTCCTGGAGGCCGCGCAGGTCCCCGGCGTCTTCCAGCAGGCCTTCCACCTGATGCGCTCCGGCCGCCCCGGGCCGGTCCTGATCGACCTGCCGATCGACGTCCAGATGACGGAGATCGAGTTCGACCCGGACACCTACGAGCCGCTCCCGGTCTACAGGCCCGCCGCGTCCCGCGCGCAGATCGAGAAGGCGATCGGCATGCTGAACGCCGCCGAGCGCCCGCTGATCGTCGCGGGCGGCGGCGTCATCAACGCCGACGCCGCCGACCTGCTGGTGGAGTTCGCCGAGCTGACCGGCACCCCGGTGGTGCCGACCCTGATGGGCTGGGGCGTCATCCCCGACGACCACGAGCTCAACGCCGGCATGGTGGGCCTGCAGACCTCGCACCGCTACGGCAACGCGACCTTCCTGGAGTCCGACTTCGTCCTCGGCATCGGCAACCGCTGGGCCAACCGCCACACCGGCAAGCTCGACGTCTACACGGCCGGGCGGACGTTCGTCCACGTCGACGTCGAACCCACCCAGATCGGCAGGATCTTCGCCCCGGACTACGGCATCGCCTCCGACGCCAAGGCCGCGCTGGAGCTGTTCGTCGAGGCGGCGAAGGAGCTGAAGGCCGCAGGCAAGCTGCCCGACCGCTCCGCCTGGGCCGCCGCCGCGCAGGAGAAGAAGGCCACGCTCCAGCGCCGTACGCACTTCGACGACGTCCCGATCAAGCCGCAGCGCGTCTACGAGGAGATGAACAAGGCCTTCGGCCCGGAGACCCGGTACGTCTCCACCATCGGCCTCTCCCAGATCGCCGGCGCCCAGATGCTGCACGTCTACCGGCCGCGGCACTGGATCAACTGCGGCCAGGCGGGCCCGCTCGGCTGGACCGTCCCGGCCGCGCTCGGCGTCGCCAAGGCCGACCCCGAGGCGCCCGTGGTCGCCCTCTCCGGCGACTACGACTTCCAGTTCATGATCGAGGAACTGGCCGTCGGCGCGCAGCACAAGATCCCGTACGTCCACGTCCTGGTCAACAACTCCTACCTGGGCCTGATCCGCCAGGCGCAGCGGGCGTTCGACATCGACTTCCAGGTCAAGCTGGAGTTCGAGAACATCAACTCGCCCGAACTGGGCGTCTACGGCGTCGACCACGTCAAGGTCGCCGAGGGCCTGGGCTGCAAGGCGATCCGGGTGACCGACCCCGGCGAGCTGGGCGCGGCCTTCGAGCAGGCCAAGAAGCTCGCCGCCGAGTTCCAGGTGCCGGTCGTCGTGGAGGCGATCCTCGAGCGCGTCACCAACATCTCCATGTCGGGCACCAACGACATCTCCGACGTCGTGGAGTTCGAGGAGCTGGCCACCGAGCCGGGGCACGCCCCGACGGCGGTCAGGACGCTGAAGGCCTGACGCGCACGGACGCGGAAAGGGCAGTCCCGGGACCGGGACTGCCCTTTCCCGTGCGCTCAGTCCCCGCCGCCTCCGCCGCCTCCGCCGCAGTAGTAGGAGGAGGAGGATCCGCCTCCGCCGTAGATGCCGCCGCGGGGGGAGTGCCGCAGCATCCCCCTGTCCGTCACCGCCACCCGGCCGGTCAGCCCCGCCCGCAGGGCGAAACGCGGGACGAGCACCCGCAGGGCGGTCTCGCCGTGCAGGGCGACGGCGAGCAGCTTGTCGTGGTCCGGCAGGCCGCGCCGGCTCGCGGGCACCGGACACGCCTTCCGCAGGACCCGCAGTCGTCGGCGGGCGGCCCTGGTCGGCCCGAGCAGCGGATACCGCAGCAGTCCCGCCTCCGCGAGCCCCACCCGCACCTCGGCGACGGCCCAGCGGACGTCCGGGTGCCGGACCAGCTCCCGCACCTCGGACGGCTCCCCGAGGCAGGAGTACACCGCGCTCTCCAGGTACAGCGCCCGCCGCGCGCCGGTGACGGGCTCCGCCGGCCCCGGGCCGTCCGCGGGCCACACGTCCAGCGGGGTCCCGGGCGGCGGGAGCGCGGGCAGGGCCCGCCCCGCCTCCCCGTCGACCGCCCGCAGCGTCCCCGGCGCGCCCGCCTCCACGGCGCCCCGCAGGTGCAGTGCGACGACGGCGACCGTCACTGCGGCGCGCGGGCCGCCGCCCAGCAGGGCGATCTCGTGCGGCGTCCCCCGGACGCCCGTGCTGCCGCTCATGGCATGACACCCCCTGGACCGGGGCCCGCCGCCCCCGTGCCGGCGGGCCCCGTGTGCGGGGAGTGTGCCCGCCGGCCGGGGCGGTCGAAGCCTTCCGGGGCCCGGTTCAGAGGTTGATTTGAGGATGCCGTAGCCCGTCTACGGCCGAAGCCGTAGACGGGCTCGGGCGACGTGGTGCCCGGACGCGCTCAGGCGTCGTGGTGCTCCGACAGGCCCGGCCAGTCGTCGGGGCCGCCGCCCTGCCACTCGATGACGTCGGTCTCCTCGAGGTCGGTGACGTACAGGTCGGCCAGCCGCAGGATCTCGCTCACGTCGTCGGCGTGCGTGGCGATGCCCAGCGTCTCGTCGCCGGAGGTGACCCGCCGGGATCCGTCCAGGGCCGGGGGGTGCACCACGATGTGCGGGTGCTCGGTGGGATGTGCCATGCCCCCAGGCTGCTGCGCACCGGGCCGGTGCGCACCCCGGGCCGGATCCCCGGACGCCGAGGTGTTCGGTGGTGGCCGTCCGGCGGGGCGAGGCCGGGCGCGACGGATCGTTCGCGCCGCCGGACGGGGTCTGTGAGAGGGAGGGGCTCGGGACCGCGGCGGGTGCGACGGCCCCGGAACCCCTCCCCTCAGGTCGAAGAAGGAGTCCCGCGGCCTTCACCACCGCACTGGCTCGCACGCCGCCGCGGCGCCCTTGCCCCGCCCGCGGGACCTCGTACGGTCACCCCTCATCCGGGCCGCACCACGTCCCCGCGGGCTTGCGCGTACGGACCCGACCTCCCGTCAGGGGCCGTACGCGAGTCGTCGCGCTCAGTCCTCGCGCAGGGCGCGGACCGCCTCCTCCACGCGCTTGCCGTACTCCGGGTCGGCGGCGTGGAAGTGTGCGAGGTTCTTCTCGATCACGTCGTCGCGGGAGACCTGGGCGAGGCCGCCGGCGATGTTGGCGATCAGACGGGACCTCTCCTCCGCCGACATCAGCCGGTACAGCTCGCCCGCCTGGAAGAAGTCGTCGTCCTTGGTGTGCTGCGGGGCCGGGTGCGTGCCGGTGTGACCGGAGACGGCGAGCGGCGCGGACAGCGGGCGGCCGGTCTCGACCGGGCCGTCGTAGGAGTTGGGCTCGTAGTTCTTGGCGTGGCGGCCCTGGGCGTTGGAGGCCATGAAGCCGTCCCGGCCGTAGTTGTCCGCACCGCCGGGCACGGCCTTCGGGGCGTTCACCGCGAGCTGGGTGTGGTTGACGCCCAGGCGGTAGCGGTGGGCGTCCGCGTAGGCGAACAGGCGGCCCTGGAGCATCTTGTCGGGGGAGGGGCCGATGCCCGGCACGAAGTTGTTCGGGGAGAACGCGGCCTGCTCGACCTCGGCGAAGACGTTGTCCGGGTTGCGGTCCAGCACCAGCCGGCCGACCCGCTGCAGCGGGTAGTCCTTGTGCGGCCACACCTTGGTCAGGTCGAACGGGTTGAAGCGGTAGTCGGCCGCCTCGGCGACCGGCATGAGCTGCACGTACAGCGTCCAGGAGGGGTGCACGCCCCGCTCGATCGCCTGGAGCAGGTCCGTCTGGTGGGAGGCCGGGTCCTGGCCCGCGATCTCCTGCGCCTGCTCGGTGGACAGGCAGCGGATGCCCTGGTTCGTCTTGAAGTGGTACTTGACGAAGAAGGCCTCGCCCTCGCTGTTCGTCCACTGGTAGGTGTGCGAGCCGTAGCCGTTCATGTGCCGGTACGAGGCCGGGATGCCGCGGTCGCCCATCAGCCAGGTCACCTGGTGGGTGGCCTCGGGGGAGTGCGCCCAGAAGTCCCAGACGTTGTCCGGCTCCTGACGGCCCGTGAACGGGTCGCGCTTCTGCGAGTGGATGAAGTCGGGGAACTTGATCGGGTCCTTGATGAAGAACACCGGGGTGTTGTTCCCGACGAGGTCGTAATTGCCTTCCCGGGTGTAGAACTTGACCGCGAAGCCGCGCGGGTCGCGCACCGCGTCCGCGCCGCCGAGCGAGTCGGCCACCGTGGAGAAGCGCACGAACACCTCGGTGCGCTTGCCGATCTCGTTCAGGAAGTCGGCGTGGGTGAAGCCGGTGACGTCGTCGGTCACCTCGAAGTGGCCGTACGCGCCGGACCCGCGGGCGTGCACCACGCGCTCCGGGATGCGCTCGCGGTTGAAGCGCGCGAGCTTCTCCAGCAGGTGCTGGTCCTGGAGCAGCAGCGGGCCGCCGACGCCGGCGGTGGCGGAGTTCTGGTTGTCGGCGACCGGGGCGCCGGACTCGGTGGTGAGCACGCGCTTCGACATCGTGGACCTTCCATGCGAGGGGCAGCGGAAAGCTGTTTCCGCTTCGTGGAGCCTAGGTTCGTGGAGATCGGGGCGTCAACAGTTTGTTGAACGGTGGGGCAGGGGTCCGGGCGGCGCCGCCGCCTTGGGCGCGACAGGACAGGTGTCGGCGCCGGCGCCGCCCGGAGGTCTCGGGGTGCGGGTCAGACCCGCGCGCCGGACAGGCGCTCGACCGCCCGCAGCAGCGCGGAGTGGTCCAGGCCGCCGTCGCCCTGGGCGCGCAGGCTCGCCACCAGCTGGGCGACCACCGCACCGACGGGCAGGGCCGCGCCGACGGTGCGGGCGGCGTCGGTGACGATGCCCATGTCCTTGTGGTGCAGGTCGATGCGGAAGCCCGGCTTGAAGTCGCGGTTGAGGAAGTTGTCCTTCTTCCGTGTCAGCACGGTCGAGCCGGCCAGGCCGCCGTTGAGGACGTCCAGCGCCGCCTTCAGGTCCACGCCCGACTTCTCGAGGAAGACCACGGCCTCGGCGCACGCCTGGATGTTCACGGCGACGATCAGCTGGTTGGCGGCCTTCACGGTCTGGCCGGAGCCGTGCGGACCGCACAGCACGATGGTCCTGCCCAGCGCCTCGAAGATCGGCTTGGCCTCGTCGAAGTCGGCCTGCTCGCCGCCGACCATGATGGACAGCACCGCCTCGATGGCGCCGGCCTCACCGCCGGACACGGGAGCGTCGAGCACCCGGATGCCCTTGTCCTTCGCGGCGGCGGCCAGGTCGACCGACGTCTGCGGGGTGATCGAGGACATGTCGATCAGCAGGGCGCCGGAGCGCGCGTTCTCGAGGATGCCGTCGGGACCGTACGCGATGGCCTCGACCTGCGGGGACGCGGGCACCATCGTGATGATCACGTCGGCGTCCCGGACCGCCTCGGCGAGGGAGGAGGCGGCGGTGCCGCCGGCGGCGGCCAGCCGGTCCAGCTTCTCCTGCTCCAGGGTGTAGCCGGTGACCCGGTACCCCGCCTTGATCAGGTTCTCGGACATGGGGGAGCCCATGATGCCGAGGCCGATCCAGGAGATCTTGGGGAGATTGCTCATGGTGGGAGTGCCTCTCTGACTGCTGTGCTGCGATGGGACGCCGGCCGGTGGGGACTCGGCCGGTCCGGCGGGTGAGGACGTCCGGCGGTCGCGGAGGAGGCCGTGCGGGCCGATGCGGCGGCCGGTGGTCCCGGATGGCCCCGGGGGTGGCAGCCCCCGGGGGGGGCGCTCAGCGGGCGGCGCGGGCTTCTTCCGGCAGCCAGCCGAAGGCTTCGCGGCTCGGGCGGTCGCCCGGCTTGTATTCCAGGCCCACCCAGCCCTCGTAGCCCGCCTTCCGCAGCCGGTCGAGGAGGTCCTCCAGCGGGAGCGAGCCCGTGCCGGGGGCGCCGCGGCCGGGGTTGTCGGCGATCTGCACGTGACCGGTCTTCGCGGTGTACCGCTCGATCACGGCGGGCAGGTCCTCGCCGTTCATCGACAGGTGGTACAGGTCCATCAGGAAGCGGGCGTTGCCCAGTCCCGTGGCCGCGTTGACCTTGTCGACGACCTCCACGGCGGCCGGCGCCGACACCAGCGGGTACAGCGGCGACTCGGGCTTGTTCAGCGCCTCGATCAGCAGGACCGCGCCGATCCGGTCGGCGGCCCGGGCGGCGAGCGCGAGGTTCTCCAGCGCGAGCGCGTCCTGCTCGGCCGGGTCCACGCCGTCGACCCGGTTGCCGTACAGCGCGTTGAGGGCCCTGCAGCCGACCGACTCGGCGAACGCGGCGGCCACGTCGACGTTGGCGCGGAACCGCTCCGACTCCTCGCCGGGGACCGACAGCGCGCCGCGGTCCGGGCCGGGCAGCTGTCCGGCGTAGAAGTTCAGGCCCGTGAGCCGTACGCCCGCGTCCTGGATCGCCTTCCTCAGCGCGTCGAGCTCGGACTGCTCGGGGGTGGGGGAGTCGACCCAGGGCCACCACAGCTCGACCGCGGTGAAGCCGGCCGCGGCGGCGGCCGCGGGGCGCTCCAGGAGCGGGAGTTCCGTGAAGAGGATCGACAGGTTGACGTTGAAGCGCTGGTCTGCGAATCCCATCGGGGCCGCGCTCCTTCCCTGTGTATTTCGTATCGCGGAAGTTGATTTCTGCGTATTGGAAGATTGCCTGTGGCCGGGAGGGGCTGTCAAGAGCGGCCGTGAAAAAGCGCTCCCGCGTCCGGCGCGGGAGCGGGGGCGGTGCGAAGGGCTCGCGGCGCGCCGGCGCCGCTCACCTCCCACCCCTGCGACATGCGGCCGAGCGGCATCCGGACCCGGGCGGCCCGCGGCGCACCGCCGGTGCCCCGGCGGCAGAATGTGCGCGGACGTGCCCTCCCGGCCGGATGGCTGAGAGGATGAGCGGGCCGGAGCCGATGTCATGGGGGCAGTGCGAGTGATGCGTTTGAGAGTGGAGTTCACGACCGAGCCCTTCGATCTCGACGAGGCGCCCGGGCACGCGGTCGTGGCCCGCGAGATCATCGAGGCGGCCGAACTGGACGCCGTGGACGTCGGCCCGTTCGGCAACACCGCCGAGGGCAGCGCCGACGCGGTGCTCACCGCCGTGGACGCGCTGCTGCGCCGGACCCTGACGGCCGGCGCCACCCGTATCTCGCTCCAGGTCAACGTGGTGGGGGAGGACGAGCGGTGACCGGCGCCGGCGACGCTGCCTTCATCGCGGCGGTGAAGCCGCTGGTCGACGCCATGGGCGGCGAGATGCTCCCGCCGGACGAGGCGGGCACCGATGACGTCGTGCTGTCCTGGGAGGGCGCCGACGTCGTCGCCGTACGCCTGCCGCAGCTCGCGGACTCCCTCGACCACATCCTCGCCGCCCTGGAGCGCAGGAAGGGCATGCCGCTCGCGGACCTGGACCGCAGGGCCAAACAGGAGATCGTCCGCAGTCTGGAGGCGCGCGGCGCCTTCTCCGTGCGGCACGGCGTGGAGACCGTGGCGAGCGCGCTCGGCGTCAGCCGCTTCACCGTCTACAACTACCTCAACCGCGAGAAGAACTCCTGACCTGCGGATTCCATGGGCGGTCACGGGCCGCCCCCCGGCATCCGGGGGGCGGCCCGAGGCGTTGTGGGCGCATGCTGGAGGCGATCCGGGGGAGCGTCGTGGCGGACTCGTATATGTTCCCCCGAATTTTCAACAAACTGTTGACGAGCTGTCCGTGACCGCGTTCACTATCGGCACGCCCGTTCAGCACGAAGGCCGTTCGCGGCCACGGAGGCTCCCGTGACGTCGACTTCCACGCCCTTGGGCCTGGCCCGTTTCAACGCCCTGGAGGAGCACGCGGCCTTCGCCGCACTGCACGAGGCGTGCGCCTCCACGGCGTGGGCCCGGCGCCTGCTCGCCGCCCGCCCGTACGCCACCGCCGAGGACCTGTACGCCGCCAGTGACGCCGCCATGGCGGAACTGACCGCGGCGGACCTGGAGGAGGCGATGGCCGGGCACCCGCCGATCGGCCGCCCCAAGCCCGGCGACCCGACCTCCGCCAGGGAACAGAGCGGCATGGCCGGCGCCTCGGAGGGGCTCAAGGCGGAGATGCTCGAACTGAACCTGGCCTACCAGGAGAAGTTCGGCCATGTGTTCCTCATCTGCGCCACCGGCCGGACCGGCGAGCAGATGCGCGACGCGGTCAAGGAACGCATCGGCAACGCGCCGGAGCAGGAGCGCGAGATCGTCCGCACCGAGCTGGGGAAGATCAACCGTATCCGGCTGGCCCGACTCGTCGAAGAGGACTGACGCAGCATGAGCACCGAGACCACCGCCTCCGTGTCCACGCACATCCTGGACACCAGCGCCGGCCGCCCCGCCGAGGGCGTCGCCGTCCACCTCTCCGCCCGCTCGGGGCAGCCCGCCCAGGACGGGCGGGGAGGGGACTGGCAGGCGCTCGGCGGCTCCGTGACCGACGCGGACGGGCGGTGCAAGGACCTCCCGGCGCTGCCGGAGGGGACCACCCACGTACGACTCGACTTCGCGGTCGAGCCGTACTTCGAGAAAACTGCGAAGAAGCAAGCCGATGCGCAGCAGGACGCCCCCGCGAATCGGGACAGCGGCCCCGCGGTGTTCTTCCCGGAGGTGGCGATCACGTTCGCCGTCGTGCCGGGCGAGCACTACCACGTGCCGCTGCTGCTCAACCCGTTCGGCTACTCCGTTTACCGAGGGAGCTAGCTACATGCCGACCATCCTGGGACAGAACCAGTACGGCAAGGCCGAGAACCGAGTCGTCAAGATCACGCGGGACGGCGCCACCCACCACATCAAGGACCTGAACGTCTCGGTCGCCCTGTCCGGCGACATGGAGGAGGTCCACTACTCCGGCTCCAACGCCAACGTCCTGCCGACCGACACCACCAAGAACACGGTGTTCGCGTTCGCCAAGGAGTACGGAATCGAGTCCGCCGAGCAGTTCGGCATCCATCTCGCCCGCCACTTCGTCACCTCGCAGGAGCCCATCCACCGGGCGCGCATCCGCATCGAGGAATACGCCTGGGAGCGGATCGCCACCTCCGACGCCAACTCCAAGTTCATCGGCGCCGACGAGGTCAAGCACTCCTTCGTGCGCAGGGGCCAGGAGGTCCGCCTCACCCAGATCACCTACGACGGCGAGAAGTGGGAGGTGATATCCGGTCTGAAGGACCTGGTGGTGATGAACTCGACCAACTCCGAGTTCTGGGGCTACGTCAAGGACAAGTACACGACGCTCCAGGAGGCCTACGACCGCATCCTCGCCACCGAGGTGTCCGGCCGCTGGCGCTTCAACTGGACCGACGACGAGCAGAAGATGCCCCACTGGGAGAAGTCCTACGAGCAGACCAAGAAGCACATGCTCCAGGCCTTCGCCGAGACCTACTCCCTCTCGCTCCAGCAGACGCTGTACCAGATGGGCGCGAGGATCATCAACAACCGCAGCGAGATCGACGAGGTCCGCTTCTCCCTCCCGAACAAGCACCACTTCCTGGTGGACCTGGAGCCGTTCGGGCTGAAGAACGACAACGAGGTGTACTTCGCCGCCGACCGCCCCTACGGCCTGATCGAGGCCACCGTCCTGCGCGACGGCTGCGAGGCGCGCATCCCGGTGGACCTCACCAACCTCTGACCCACCCGGTGCCCTCGGTCCGCCGAGGGCACCCGCCTCCTTCGGCACACGCGGCCGCCTCCCCGGCCGCGGCACCCAGAACTCCCGGGGTCCTGCCGTGCCCTGCCCGCAGAAGGAACCCGAGAACACAAGGGACGAACCATGGCAGCAGCCCAGCGCATCGTCATCGAGAACTGCGCGATCGCGACCGTCGACGCGAAGGACACCGAGTACGCCTCCGGTCACCTCGTCCTCGCCGGCGACCGCATCGAGTCGCTCGGCGCGGGCGGGGCCCCCGAGGGCCTGGAGAACGTCGTCCGCCGCATCGACGCCGGCGGGCATCTGGTGACTCCCGGTCTGGTCAACACCCACCACCACTTCTACCAGTGGATCACCCGGGGCCTGGCCACCGACCACAACCTGTTCGACTGGCTCGTCGCGCTCTACCCGACCTGGGCGCGCATCGACGAGCCGATGGTGCACGCGGCGGCCCAGGGCTCGCTCGCGATGATGGCCCGCGGCGGGGTCACCACCGCCACGGACCACCACTACGTCTTCCCGCGGGGCTCCGGTGACCTGGCCGGCGCCGTCATCCGCGCCGCCCGCGACATGGGCGTCCGCCTCACCCTCGCCCGCGGCTCCATGGACCGCGGCGAGAAGGACGGCGGACTGCCCCCGGACTTCGCCGTCGAGACCCTCGAGGATGCCCTGGCCGCGACCGAGGAGACCGTACGGGAGCACCACGACGCCTCCTTCGGCGCGATGACCCAGGTCGCCGTCGCCCCCTGTTCCCCCTTCTCCGTCTCCACCGAACTGCTGCGGGAAGGGGCCGGGCTGGCCCGGCGCCTCGGCGTGCGCCTGCACACCCACGGCTCGGAGACCGCGGAGGAGGAGAAGTTCTGCCACGAGCTGTTCGGCATGGGCCCGACCGACTACTTCGAGTCCACCGGCTGGCTCGGCGAGGACGTGTGGATGGCGCACTGCGTCCACATGAACGACTCCGACATCGACGCCTTCGCCCGGACGGGGACCGGCGTCGCCCACTGCCCCTCCTCCAACGCCCGTCTCGCGGCCGGCATCGCCCGCGTCCCCGACCTGCTCGCGGCCGGCGTCCCGGTCGGCCTCGGCGTGGACGGCACGGCCTCCAACGAGTCCGGCGAACTGCACACCGAACTGCGCAACGCCCTGCTGATCAATCGTCTCGGTGTCCACCGCGAGGCCGCCCTGAACGCCCGGCAGGCGCTGCGGCTCGGCACCCACGGCGGGGCCCGGGTGCTCGGCCGCGCCGACGAGATCGGTTCCCTGGAGCCGGGCAAGCTCGCCGACCTGGTGCTGTGGCGGATGGACACGCTCGCCCACGCCTCCATCGCCGACCCGGTGACCGCGCTGGTCCTCGGCGCGGCGGCCCCGGTCACCGCCTCCTTCGTGAACGGCAGGCAGATCGTGGAGAACGGCCGGCTGCTCACGGCCGACGAGGACACGATCGCCCGCACGACCCGTGCCGAGGCACAGCGGCTGGCACGGATCGCCGCGCAGAACTGAACACCTCGAAGACTCCGGCCGAGAGGGACGGCTCCCGGCCGGCGACCGTGGACCCCGACAGGGGTGCGCGGCAGCCGTCTCCGGGGCGCGCGTGGACGCGCGCGCCCCGGAACGGCCCACCGTTCGGCCCGGGGACGACGTCCCCGGCCGGGCGGATCCGTCCCCGGTCCCGCACGACCACCCGCAACACCTCCATGACACCCACGTCAAAGCCGACGTGTAACCGACCGGAGGAGAGCCGCAGTGGCCGACCACCCCGTTGACGAAAAACTCCCCGCGCTCAAGATGGCGACCACCGGCCTGCAGCATGTGGCCGCCATGTACGCGGGCGTCGTCGCCCCACCCCTGATCGTCGGCGCGGCCATCGGTCTCACCGGCACCGAACTCACCTTCCTCACCGGCGCCTGCCTGTTCACCGCGGGCCTCGCCACCTTCCTGCAGACCCTCGGCATCTGGAAGATCGGCGCCCGGCTGCCCTTCGTCAACGGCGTCACCTTCGCCGGTGTCGCCCCGATGACCGCGATCGTCGCCTCCACCGAGGACAAGGACGACGCCCTGCCGATCATCTTCGGGGCGGTGATCGTCGCCGGCCTCCTCGGCTTCCTCGTGTCCCCCTTCTTCAGCAAGGCGGTCCGCTTCTTCCCGCCGGTCGTCACCGGCACGGTGATCACCCTCATCGGTGTCTCGCTGCTGCCGGTCGCCTTCGGCTGGGCACAGGGAGCGAGCCCCTCGGCGGACGACTTCGGTTCGACGACCAACCTCGGTCTGGCCGCCGCCACCCTCGTGATGGTCCTGCTGCTGCGCCGCTTCACCCGCGGCTTCGTCAAGCAGATCGCCGTCCTGCTCGGCCTGGTGGGCGGTACGCTCCTCGCGATCCCGTTCGGAGTCACGGACTTCTCGCCGGTCGCGGAGGCGAGCATCGTCGGCTTCCCGACACCGTTCCACTTCGGCGCCCCGCAGTTCCAGCTCGCCGCGATCATCTCGCTGTGCGTGGTGATGGTGGTCTCCATGACCGAGTCCACCGCCGACATGCTGGCGCTGGGCGAGATCGTCGACCGCCCGGCGGACGAGAAGACCATCGCGGCCGGCCTGCGCGCCGACACCCTCGGCTCCGCGATCAGCCCGCTGTTCAACGGCTTCATGTGCAGCGCCTTCGCCCAGAACATCGGTCTGGTCGCGATGACGAAGATCCGCAGCCGGTACGTCGTCGCCACCGGCGGAGGCTTCCTGGTGCTGATGGGCCTGTGTCCGATGGCCGCCTCGCTGATCGCCGTCGTACCGCGCCCGGTGCTCGGCGGCGCCGGCGTGGTCCTCTTCGGTTCGGTCGCGGCCAGCGGCATCCAGACCCTGGTCCGGGCCGGACTGGACAAGGACAACAACGTCCTCATCGTGGCCGTCTCGCTGGCCGTCGGCATCATCCCGATCAGCGCGCCGGAGTTCTACCACTCCTTCCCGGAGACGGCCCGGATCATCCTGGACTCCGGCATCTCCACGGGCTGCGTGATGGCGGTCCTGCTGAACTTCGTCTTCAACCACCTGGGCAACGGCAGCCGCGAAGCGGCCGACGTCACCCACCCGATGGAGGCGGGCGAGGAGATCACGGCTGTGAAGGCCCCGGCCACGCCATGAGGTTCGCGAACAGCCCGGCCTGCCCGATCGCGTCGTCCGAGTTGACGGGGGCGCACCCTGCTCGAGCGAGGGCTCGGGGGAGGGGGTGCCCGCGCCGGGGGAGCGGCTCGCGCGGCACGGTGCCCTCGGCCACCGCCCGCAGCGGCAGCCCCGCCCCGGTGGTGTGGAGGGGCTTCATGCCCAGGCAGCCCGAGTGCCCGAAGGGACGGGAGCCGGTGAAGCGGATCGGGCACCGGTACAGGAACGGCCGGTCGTACGGCGCCGGACAACCGCACATCACCGGCTGGGCACCGGCCCCGCGGCACGCACCCGGCCGGTGAACTCCCGCACCGCCCGGACCGGCTCGGCGCCCTCGGCGCCGAGCCGGTCCCGGTCCGGTCCGCTCACGGCCGGCGCCTCGGGGACGAACTCCTCACTGGCCGGCCGCGGTTCCCGGCAGAACGTCCGCTCCTCGGGAACCGGCGGTCCGGAACCCGTCGGCGTCCTGCCCCCGGTGACCGGCGCGCCCGGACTCGGCAGGGAGTACGGGCCGGGGACGGGCCCGTCGGCCCCGATGCCGACGGAGATGTACAGGCCGGGCCCGACGCGCCTTCGGCCCACGGGAGGGAAGGGCCCCGGGCCGGGCCGCCCGGGCACCCGGACTCCTTCGCCGCCCGCGGATCCCGGCCCGGCGGCCGTCACGCCAGCAGGGCCGCCACCTCGGCGCGCAGCCGGGGCAGCATGTCGTGGACGACCCCCGGGCAGAGGGTGTCGCCGTAGTCCTTGTGGCCGTAGATCTGCCCGGACGGAACGCGGTACCGGGAGCACGTGTACGCGCACAGGGTCACCAGGACCTCCCACTGGGCCCCGGGCGGTACCGCGCCGTCGTGGTACGCGCCCTCGCACGCGATCCCGACGGCGTAGTCGTTCTGCCCGGCGGTGTGCGTGCCGAGGGGGAAGGTGGTTCCGCCGGTGAGGGCCTTCAGACTGCCGTGCCGGCCCTCGGTGATCCAGCCGCCCCGGCTGACCAGGAAGTGGTAGCCGGTGTCGACCCACCCGTTCTTGTCCATGTGCAGGTCCTGGACCCAGTGGGCGTGGGCGTGCGCCCGGGCGCGGGAGAAGTCGGAGGTGTTGGCGCTCACCGTGTGGTGGACGACGATCCTGCTCGGGCGGTGGTCGAGGAGGCGGATGGTCCCCCCGGGGGGACGGGCGCCCCAGGTCCGGGTGCTGTCGATGTCCGGCTCGACGACGTCGGCGTCCCGCGCGTGGGCGGTGCCCGGCAGGGTGGTGGCGGCGACCAGGCCGGCCGCCGCACCGGTGAGCAGGAGTCGGCGGCGGAGGGCGTTCTCGGCGTTCACGATCACTCCTCGGGGAGGGAGGAAGGGGGGTGGGGGGCAGCGGTGGGGGGGGGGGGGGGGCGGCCCCCGCCCCCCCCCC
>NZ_JAPSKQ010000204.1 GCF_031181555.1 Streptomyces sp.
CGACGACTACGGCTCCTCGTACCTGCCCCCGCACGTGTGGGCGTTCGCGGTGGGCTGGGCGCTGCTGGCCGGCGTGGTCGGCTTCGTCTACTTCTGGAAGGCAGAGGAGAGGTACGGCCGTGGCTGACGAGACGACGGGCGCGCGCATTCCCACCGTCATCGCGGACGACCTGCACATCGTCTACCGCGTCAACGGCGCCAGGACCGGCAAGGGCAGCGCCACGGCGGCGCTCAGCCGCATCCTCAAGCGGGGCAAGGACGACGCGCAGCGGGGCGTGCGCACGGTGCACGCCGTGCGCGGGGTCTCCTTCGTCGCCTACCGGGGCGAGGCCATCGGCCTCATCGGCTCCAACGGTTCGGGCAAGTCCACCCTGCTGAGGGCCATCGCCGGCCTGCTGCCCGCCGAGAAGGGCAAGGTCTACACCGACGGCCAGCCCTCCCTGCTCGGCGTCAACGCCGCCCTGATGAACGACCTGACGGGTGAACGGAACGTCATATTGGGCGGGCTCGCGATGGGCATGTCCCGCGAACAGATCAAGGAGCGCTACCAGGAGATCGTCGACTTCTCCGGGATCAACGAGAAGGGCGACTTCATCACCCTGCCGATGCGCACCTACTCCTCCGGCATGGCCGCCCGGCTGCGCTTCTCCATCGCCGCCGCCAAGGACCACGACGTCCTGATGATCGACGAGGCGCTGGCCACCGGCGACCGCTCCTTCCAGAAGCGCTCCGAGGCCCGGATCCGGGAGCTGCGCAAGCGGGCCGGGACGGTGTTCCTGGTCAGCCACAACAACAAGTCGATCCGCGACACCTGCGACCGCGTCCTGTGGCTGGAGCGCGGTGAGCTGCGCATGGACGGGCCGACCGACGAGGTGCTCAAGGAGTACGAGAAGTTCACGGGCAAGTAACCCGATGCGACCAGGGCCCCGCCGGAACTTCCCCGGTGGGGTCCGGCGTCCGCGAAGGAGGCGTCAACTCCCGCCCCGGCGAGGAATTCTGACGCCGATCGGTGTGTTGTTGCGATGCGCCGTACCCCCGACGGAACACGCCGCGTTGTACAACGTAAGCTGTACCGGTCCCGAAAGGCGGCAATCAGGGCCATAATGCCCGACACCATTCAGCGAGGCCGCTGGGCGGAAGCCCGGGCGGGCGTGTCCGAAATAGTATGCATTGGGTTGGCAGTGTAGAACGGGAGATGTGACGGCAATGGCTACGGAAACTCCCCGGCTGAACGCCGCATGTGCCGTCCCCGCCCAGGGCAGCCCGCGATGACGTCCACCGGCACGGCGCGCGCCGTCGATCCCGCACGCGCCACGCTCGACAAGGCCGCCGCCGAGAACTTCCCCGTGGCGCCCTTCTTCCTGCCCAGGCCGTGGCGCGACGACCTCATGGCCGTGTACGGCTTCGCCCGTCTGGTCGACGACATCGGCGACGGCGATCTGGCCCCCGGCGGCCGTGACGCCCGCCTCCTCGGTGTCTCCGCCGAGGAGGCCGAGGACCGGCTGGTGCTGCTGGACGCCTTCGAGGACGACCTGCACCGCGTGTTCGACGCGTCCGTCCCCGAGCCACGCCACCCGCTGCTGCGCGGACTGCGGCCGACGGTCCGCCGCCACGCGCTGACCCCCGAGCCCTTCCTCGCCCTGATCGCCGCCAACCGCCAGGACCAGCTGGTCAAGAGGTACGAGACCTACGACGACCTGCTCGCCTACTGCGAGCTGTCGGCCAACCCCGTCGGCCGCCTGGTCCTCGCCATCACCGGCACCTCGACGCCCGAGCGCGTCCGCCGCTCCGACACGATCTGCACGGCCCTGCAGATCGTCGAGCATCTGCAGGACGTCGCCGAGGACCTCGGCCGCGACCGCATCTACCTGCCCGCCGAGGACATGAAGCGCTTTCACGTCCAGGAGGCGGATCTCGCCACGGACAGCGCCGGCGCATCGGTGCGCGCACTGGTCGCGTACCAGGCCCAACGCGCCCGGGACCTGCTGAATGAAGGCGCCCCCCTGGTGGGTAGCGTCCACGGCAGACTGAGGCTGCTGCTCGCAGGGTTCGTGGCGGGAGGAAGGGCGGCCCTCCACGCGATCGCCGCCGCCGACTACGACGTACTTTCCGGCCCGCCCAAGCCCGGCAAGCTCCGGCTGCTGCGCGAGGCGGGCGTGACTCTGCGAGGAGAGGGGTGATCCGGACCGTGGAGTCGGAACCGCACGCGTCCGCACCGGTACTCGCCGCCTACCGTTACTGCGAGGCCGTCACCGGACACCAGGCCCGCAACTTCGCCTACGGCATCCGGCTGCTGCCGACGTCCAAGCGGCGCGCGATGTCGGCGCTGTACGCGTTCTCCCGGCGCGTCGACGACATCGGCGACGGCGCGCTGGCGGACGAGGTCAAGGTCGCCCGGCTCGAGGACACCCGGGCGCTGCTCACCCGGATCCGCGACGGCGCGGTCGACGAGGACGACACCGACCCGGTCGCGGTCGCCCTCGCCCATGCCGCCGCGCACTTCCCGATCCCGCTCGGCGGCCTGGACGAGCTCATCGACGGCGTCCAGATGGACGTGCGCGGCGAGACCTACGAGACCTGGGACGACCTGAAGGCCTACTGCCGCTGTGTCGCGGGCGCCATCGGGCGGCTCTCGCTCGGAGTGTTCGGTACGGAACGGGGAGCGCGCGGCGCCGAGCGCGCCCCCGAGTACGCCGACACCCTCGGCCTCGCGCTCCAGCTCACCAACATCCTCCGGGACGTCCGCGAGGACGCCGAGGGCGGACGCACCTACCTGCCCGCCGACGACCTCGCCAAGTTCGGCTGCTCGGCCGGGTTCGACGGGCCGATCCCACCGGAGGGCTCCGACTTCGCGGGCCTCGTGCACTTCGAAGTGCGCCGGGCCCGCGCCCTCTTCGCCGAGGGCTACCGGCTGCTCCCCCTGCTCGACCGGCGCAGCGGCGCCTGCGTCGCCGCCATGGCCGGCATCTACCGCCGGCTGCTCGACCGCATCGAGCGCGACCCCGAGGCCGTGCTGCGCGGCCGGGTCTCCCTGCCCGGACGCGAGAAGGCGTACGTCGCGGTGCGCGGCCTGTCCGGACTGGACGCCCGGCACGTCACCCGTCGGACCGTCAGGAGGCGCGCCTGATGGACACACCGCTCCCAGGTGATGCCCCCGGCGAAAAGCGGCGGGCAACCCTCCGTCACGACGCCGCGTCCCAGACTGAGACGGGCGGCCGTGCACCGTTCGGGCACGGCGGCCGGGCAGGGGAGGGCGCACGATGACCCACGGCACACGATCCGAGGGGGCCCTCGCGGGCGGCCCGGCACCGGCCGGGAGGCACGCCGTCGTGGTCGGAGGCGGGCTCGCCGGCATCACCGCCGCGCTCGCGCTCGCCGACGCGGGGGTGCGCGTCACCCTGCTCGAAGGCCGGCCCCGTCTCGGCGGGCTCGCCTTCTCCTTCCGGCGCGGCGACCTGACCGTCGACAACGGCCAGCACGTCTACCTGCGCTGCTGCACCGCCTACCGCTGGTTCCTCGACCGCATCCAGGGGGCGGCGCTGGCACCGCTGCAGGACCGCCTCGACGTGCCCGTCGTCGACGTCACGCGCCCCGAGGGACGGCGGCTCGGCCGGCTGCGGCGCGACGCGCTGCCCGTGCCCCTGCACCTGGGGCGCAGCCTCGCGACGTATCCGCACCTCTCGCTCACCGAGCGGGCCAGGGTGGGCCGGGCCGCGCTCGCGCTGAAGGGGCTCGACCCCGCCGATCCGGCCCTGGACACCCAGGACTTCGGCAGCTGGCTGACCGCGCACGGCCAGTCGGCGCGCGCCATCGAGGCCCTGTGGGACCTGGTCGGGGTCGCCACCCTCAACGCGGTCGCGGGCGACGCCTCCCTGTCGCTCGCCGCGATGGTGTTCAAGACCGGCCTGCTGTCCGACCCGGGCGCGGCCGACATCGGCTGGGCGCGCGTACCCCTGGGCGACCTGCACGACCGGCTCGCCCGCAAGGCGCTCGACTCCGCGGGCGTGCGGACCGAGGTCCGTACCCGGGTCACCTCCGTCTCCGCGAACGACGGAGGATGGAGCGTCCGGGTTCCCGGCGGGACGCTGCCGGCGGACGCGGTCGTCCTCGCCGTACCGCAGCGCGAGGCGTACGAGCTGCTGCCCGCGGGCGCGCTGGACGCCCCCGAGCGGCTGCTCGGCATCGGCACCGCGCCGATCCTCAACGTCCACGTCGTCTACGACCGCAAGGTCCTCGCGCGGCCCTTCCTCGCGGCCCTCGGCACCCCCGTGCAGTGGGTCTTCGACCGCACCGAGGCGTCCGGGCTGCAGGAGGGCCAGTACCTGGCGCTGTCCCAGTCGGTCGCCCAGAACGAGATCGACGAGCCCGTGGCCACGCTGCGCGAGCGCTACCTGCCCGAACTCCGGCGGCTGCTGCCGCGCACCCGCGACGCCCGGGTGAAGGACTTCTTCGTCACCCGGGAACGCACCGCCACGTTCGTTCCCGCCCCCGGCGTCGGACGGCTCAGGCCCGGCGCCCGCACCAAGGCACCCGGCCTGTACCTGGCCGGCGCGTGGACCGCCACCGGGTGGCCCGCGACCATGGAGGGTGCGGTCCGCAGCGGCGTCGGCGCGGCGGACGCCGCGCTGGGCGCCCTGGGCCGGCCCCGCCCCCGCCACCTCTTCGCGATCGAGGAGGCGGCCTGATGCTCGACGAGCGCGGCGCGGCAGACCTCCGCACCCCCGGTACCGCAACAAGAGGAGAGACTGTGCCCACTGTGCCCCCGGCCTCGCAGGCCGCTCGAAGGACCGCGGTGGACGTGTCCGCGCTCCTGGAGCGCGGCCGGACCCTGGCCACGCCGGTACTGCGGGCGGCCGTCGACCGCCTGGCACCTCCCATGGACACGGTCGCCGCCTACCACTTCGGCTGGATCGACGCCCAGGGCCGGCCCGCGGACGGCGACGGCGGCAAGGCCGTGCGCCCCGCGCTCGCCGTGCTGTCCGCCGAGGTCACCGGGGCCGCGCCGGAGACCGGTGTCCCCGGCGCGGTCGCCGTCGAACTGGTCCACAACTTCTCGCTGCTGCACGACGACCTGATGGACGGTGACGAACAGCGCCGGCACCGCGACACCGTCTGGAAGGTGCACGGCCCCGCCCAGGCCATCCTGGTCGGCGACGCCCTGTTCGCCCTGGCCAACGAGGTGCTGCTGGAACTCGGCACCGCCGAGGCCGGCCGCGCCACCCGCCGGCTGACCACCGCCAGCCGCGCGCTGATCGACGGCCAGGCGCAGGACATCTCCTACGAACACCGCGACCGCGTCAGTGTCGAGGAGTGCCTGGAGATGGAGGGCAACAAGACCGGCGCCCTGCTCGCCTGCGCCAGCTCCATCGGCGCGGTGCTCGGCGGCGCGGACGAGCGCACCGCCGACAGCCTGGAGAAGTACGGCTACCACCTCGGCCTCGCCTTCCAGGCCGTCGACGACCTCCTCGGCATCTGGGGCGACCCGGAGGCCACCGGCAAGCAGACCTGGAGCGACCTGCGCCAGCGCAAGAAGTCCCTTCCGGTCGTGGCCGCGCTCGCGTCCGGCGGCCCCGCTTCCGGGCGGCTCGGCGAGATCCTCGCCGCAGACGCCAAGAGCAGCGACTTCGCGAACTTCTCCGAGGAGGAGTTCGCGGCCCGCGCCGCCCTCATCGAGGAGGCGGGCGGCCGCGAGTGGACCGCCGAAGAGGCGCGCCGTCAGCACGCCATCGCCATCGAAGCCCTCGACGCCGTCGACATGCCCGACCGGGTGCGGGAGCAGTTCACGGCGCTCGCGGACTTCGTCGTCGTACGAAAGAGATGATCACTATCGGTCGAATAGCCCTCGCGTAGTCGCCGGCCGGTGTTGCGGGGAGAACAGCACCGGCCGACGGCGGACCCACAGCAGACACCACGACTTGCAGGACTGCACGAAGGGGAAGCCATGACAGCGACGACCGACGGAAGCACCGGGGCGGCCCTGCCGTCCCGAGTGACCGCGGCCAGCGACACCGACACCGACACTCCCGTGGCGGCCGGGGTTCCCGACATCGCCGCCCGCGCCATGCGGCGCGCCACCGACTTCCTGCTGTCCCGGCAGGACGACCAGGGCTGGTGGAAGGGCGACCTCGAGACCAACGTCACGATGGACGCCGAGGACCTGCTGCTGCGTCAGTTCCTCGGCATCCGCGACGAGGAGACCACCCGCGCCGCCGCCCTGTTCATCCGCGGAGAGCAGCGCGAGGACGGCACCTGGGCCACCTTCCACGGCGGACCCGGCGAACTCTCCACCACCATCGAGGCGTACGTCGCGCTGCGCCTGGCGGGCGATCCGCCGGACGCCCCGCACATGGCGAAGGCCTCCGCCTGGGTCCGCGCGCAGGGCGGCATCGCCGCCTCCCGCGTCTTCACCCGGATCTGGCTGGCCCTGTTCGGCTGGTGGAAGTGGGAGGACCTGCCCGAACTCCCGCCCGAGCTGATCTGGTTCCCGCCCTGGGTGCCGCTCAACATCTACGACTTCGGCTGCTGGGCCCGGCAGACCATCGTCCCGCTGACGATCGTCTCCGCCAAGCGCCCGGTACGCCCCGCCCCGTTCCCGCTCGACGAACTGCACACCGACCCCGCCCGTCCCAACCCGCCCAGGGTCCTGGCTCCGGCGGCCAGCTGGGACGGGGCCTTCCAGCGGCTGGACAGGGCCCTGCACGCCCTGCGCAAGGCCGTTCCGCGCCGGCTGCGCAAGGCGGCCATGAACACCGCCGCCCGCTGGATCGTCGAGCGGCAGGAGAACGACGGCTGCTGGGGCGGCATCCAGCCCCCGGCCGTGTACTCGATCATCGCGCTCCACCTGCTCGGCTACGACCTGAACCATCCCGTGATGCGCGCCGGGCTGGAGTCGCTGGACCGGTTCGCCGTGTGGCGCGAGGACGGGGCCCGGATGATCGAGGCCTGCCAGTCCCCGGTGTGGGACACCTGCCTCGCCACCATCGCGCTGGCCGACGCGGGCCTGCCCGCCGACCACCCGCAACTGGTCAAGGCCGCCGACTGGATGCTGGGCGAGCAGATCGTGCGGCCCGGTGACTGGTCCGTGCGCAGGCCCCATCTGCCGCCGGGGGGATGGGCGTTCGAGTTCCACAACGACAACTACCCCGACATCGACGACACCGCCGAAGTGGTCCTCGCGCTGCGCCGGGTCAAGCACCACGATCCCGAGCGGGTGGACAACGCCATCGGACGCGGGGTGCGCTGGAACCTCGGCATGCAGTCGAGGAACGGCGCCTGGGGCGCCTTCGACGTCGACAACACCAGCCCGTTCCCCAACCGGCTGCCGTTCTGCGACTTCGGCGAGGTCATCGACCCGCCGTCCGCCGACGTCACCGCGCACGTCGTGGAGATGCTCGCCGCCGAGGGCCTCGCCCACGACCCGCGCACCCGGCGCGGCATCCGGTGGCTGCTCGCCGAACAGGAGCCGGACGGCTCGTGGTTCGGACGCTGGGGCGTCAACTACCTCTACGGCACAGGCTCCGTCGTACCCGCGCTGGTCGCCGCCGGGATCCCCGGCTCGCACCCGGCGATCCGGCGGGCCGTGGCCTGGCTGGAGTCGGTCCAGAACGACGACGGCGGCTGGGGCGAGGACCTGCGTTCCTACCGGGACGCCCGGCAGTGGAGCGGCCGGGGCGCCTCGACCGCCTCGCAGACGGCATGGGCGCTGATGGCGCTGCTGGCGGCGGGAGAGAGGGGGTCCCGGGCCGTCGAACGCGGCATCGAGTGGCTGGCCGCCACCCAGCGCGAGGACGGTTCCTGGGACGAGCCGTACTTCACCGGCACCGGTTTCCCCTGGGACTTCTCCATCAACTACCACCTGTACCGGCAGGTCTTCCCGCTCACCGCGCTCGGCCGGTACGTGAACGGGGAGCCCTTCGCCAAGAAGCCCCTCGCGGCGAAGACCGGCACCGTGCAGGAGGGCGCCGGCCGGGAGCAGTCCCTCGCCGAGGCGAAGGGCAGCTGATGAGCGCCCGGCCCGCTCCGGCTCCGCTGCTGATCGCCTGCGCGCTCGGCATCGAGCAGCTCGCCCTGCGCACGAGCGAGCACGGGCGGGCCCTCGCCACCGGTTTTCAGCGCCCCGGAGCCGAACGGGGCAAGGGGAGCGGGGGCGGGCCGGTCACGGTCCTGCGCACGGGCATGGGGCCGGTGGCGGCCGAGCGCTCCGTCACCCGGGTGCTCGCCGATCCGGCCCTGCGCGGGGCGGCCGTCCTGGCCACGGGCTTCTGCGCGGGGCTCGCCCCCGGCATGCACCCCGGCGACCTGGTCGTCGCCGAGGAGACGCGGGACCCGCGCGGCAGCGTGCCGTGCACCGGGACCGAGCTGCTGGTGAAGGAACTGGCGCGCACGGTGCCCGGACGCACCGTCCACACCGGGCCGCTCACCGGCTCCGACCACGTCGTCCGCGGTCACGAACGGTCCGATCTGCTCGCGACCGGTGCGATCGCGGTCGACATGGAATCGGCGGCCACGCTGCTGAGCGCCGTCCGTGCGGGTGAGCGCCCGGTTGCGGCCGTCCGGGTGGTCGTGGACGCTCCGGAACACGAACTGGTCCGGATCGGCACGGTGCGCGGTGGAATATCGGCTTTCCGTGTTCTTCGTTCCGTACTTCCGGCTTTCTATGAATGGCACCGTTCCTTGCTGCTCCCCAGGAGGTGAGCCAGATGGCCATGCCGCTGCGCCAGTCCATCAAGGTCGCTACATACTTGGCCGAACAGAAGCTCCGCCGGCGGGACAAGTTTCCGCTCATCGTCGAGCTGGAACCGCTCTTCGCCTGCAACCTCAAGTGCGAGGGCTGCGGGAAGATCCAGCACCCGGCCGGGGTGCTCAAGCAGCGCATGCCGGTCGCCCAGGCCGTGGGCGCGGTCCTGGAGTCGGGTGCCCCGATGGTGTCGATCGCCGGCGGCGAGCCGCTGATGCACCCGCAGATCGACGAGATCGTGCGGCAGTTGGTGGCCAGGAGGAAGTACGTCTTCCTGTGCACCAACGCCGTGCTGCTGCGCAAGAAGATGGACAGGTTCACCCCCTCCCCGTACTTCGCCTTCGCCGTGCACATCGACGGGCTGCGGGAGCGGCACGACGAGTCCGTCGCGAAGGAGGGGGTGTTCGACGAGGCCGTGGCGGCCATCAAGGAGGCCAAGCGGCGCGGCTTCCGGGTCACCACCAACTCGACCTTCTTCAACACCGACACCCCGCAGACCGTCGTCGAGGTGCTCAACTTCCTCAACGACGACCTCAAGGTCGACGAGATGATGATCTCGCCCGCCTACGCCTACGAGAAGGCCCCCGACCAGGAGCACTTCCTGGGCGTGGAGCAGACCCGCGAGCTGTTCAAGAAGGCCTTCGCCGGCGGCAACCGGCGCCGCTGGCGGCTGAACCACTCCCCGCTCTTCCTGGACTTCCTCGAGGGGAAGGTCGACTTCCCGTGCACCGCGTGGGCGATCCCGAACTACTCCCTCTTCGGCTGGCAGCGCCCCTGCTACCTGATGAGCGACGGATACGTGCCGACGTACCGGGAGCTGATCGAGGAGACCGACTGGGACCGGTACGGACGCGGCAAGGATCCGCGCTGCGCCAACTGCATGGCGCACTGCGGCTACGAGCCCACCGCCGTCCTCGCCACCATGGGGTCCCTGAAGGAGTCGCTGCGCGCCATGCGCGAGACCGCCTCCGGAAACCGGGAGTGAGGCCGTGACCGCTGTCTCCCTCGGAGTCCCCGAGGTGCCCCTGCGGCCGGTCGCCGAGCGCCGGAGGAGCCGGCAGATCCAGGTCGGGTCGGTGGCGGTGGGCGGGGACGCTCCGGTGTCCGTGCAGTCGATGACGACGACGCGTACGTCCGACATCGGTGCGACGCTCCAGCAGATCGCCGAGCTGACCGCG
>NZ_JAPSKQ010000044.1 GCF_031181555.1 Streptomyces sp.
TGCTGGTGCCGGCGTGGACGAGGTCGTAGGTCTTGCCGCCTGCGGTGATGCCGGAGAGCTGGCTGTAGTCGGTCCAGGTCTCGCCGGTGCGGGGGGTGTTGTCGGCTGCGGCGGTTTCGTTGCCGAGGGCACTGTCAACTTTGACAGGGTGTCAGATAATTAACAGGAAATTTTCCCGCAGCACCCTCCCCCAGTCACCATTAATGTCCGCTTTGCGTCACTTGGAAGTGTCAGTTCGGGATGGGAGACCGCAAACTTTCCGGCCGTTTTCCTGACGCTCTGTCAAAGTTGACAATGCCTCATGCCCTTGCGCAGAGTGAGGGTGAGGGTGCGCCGGTCCGCGGAGTACTCGTAGCGCTGCGCCGCGTTCGGCTGGAGCCGGCCGTCGTTGTCGATGTGGAGCAGCGTGTCGTAGAGCGCCCTCCAGATGTACGACGACTGGCCCGCGTCTATGCGGGTCGGCTCGAACGACGTGGGGGCGCCCTGGATGGAGAGCGAGAGCCTGGTGGCCTTCTGCGACGAGTCGGGCGAGTCCGAGTCATCGCCGGAGCAGGCGGCCGTCATGAGTAGTGCCGCCACGGTGACGGACCCGAAGAGCCGCCGCGGTCTCGGTGGTCTGATCGTCATGGGCATGGGAGATTCCTGGGGACGGGGCCCGGAAAGGGGCGTGTGGTGTGAGGCGTCTGCGACCCGCCGGGTGAGCGGATCGGCGGGTCGCAGCGCTGCTTCCAGGTGACCGGTCAGACGGCCGGTTCGACGATCGCGTCGATGCTGGAGGCTCCCGAGTCGGGAACCCTGGGCTGGCGCCACGCCTCGACGGAGAAGGCGACGGTCACCAGCGAGCAGAACAGCCACAGCAGGCGCTTGTCGGGCTCGGAGATGTCCTCCATGGAAATCTTCTCCAGGCGCGCCGTGCCGGACTTCAGCAGCGGGAAGGCGACGTCGTAGAACGCGTCGAGCTCGTCCATCGTGCTGCTGATCCGCTTGGCGTAGCGGGCCTTCTCCGTGGGGACCGCCCAGTCGACGAACGGCTCCAGGGCCTCGAAGCCCTCGGGAAAGACACTGGCCATGATTCGGTTCTCCTCGGGTCAGGACGCGGCCGGGGCGCCGGCGGTGCGGCGCTGGTACTCGCGGACGTACTCCTGGGCGGAGTGGTGCAGGTGGCGCAGGAGCACCTCCTGGTCGTTCAGGGGGAAGCGGTCCACGGTGCCCGACTCGAGCATCGTCTGGGTCGCCTCCAGGGTGTTGCCGTCCTGCAGGCCGTACTCCTTGAACGAGACGGCGGCCAACTCCTGCTGGAGCCGTTCGAAGGCGTTCTTCGGCGGGACGAAGTAGCACGTCCCCTCGAAGATGTGCGTGTTGTACGAGGTCGGCCAGTAGTGGTAGGTGAGGACCCAGTTCGGCCGCCAGATCAGCAGCATGAAGTTGGGGAAGAAGACGAAGGAGTCCATGCCCCAGCGCGGGTCCCGGGTGGGGTTGACGGCAGGCGGCAGGTCCTCGGTGGCCATGCCGATGTCCGGCGCGTCCCACGGGCCGAACAGGCCGCTGCGCAGCGCCGCCTCGATGGGCTTGACCATCTCGCGGTCGTGCGGCGGGGCGATGCCTCCCCAGGACGAGACCATGCTGTGCGGGCCGTCGATGTCGTAGTGGAGCGCCTCGTAACCGTACTTCTGGATCTTCCGGGCCTGTTCGGGCATGTACTGGCCGGAGTGCAGGATCGGCGCGTGGTAGAACTCGGCGAACGCGTCGATGAAGAGCTTCCAGTTGCTGCCGATCTCGGCGCGGTACTTGTGGACCTGGGTCAGTTTGTGGAACGGGTAGCCCTCGATGCCCTTGGCGAGCTCGCCGAGGTACTCCCGCAGCGGTGCGGCGTTCTCGTCGAAGTTGACGAAGACGAACCCCTCCCACACCTCGGCCCTGACCTGCTTGAGCCCGTACTCGGACTTGTCCAGGTCGAAGAACTCGCCCTCCTGCTGGACGAAGGCGAGCTTGCCGTCCAGGTCGTAGCGCCAGGCATGGTACTTGCACGTGAACTGGCGGCAGACGCCGCTGGTCTCCTCGCGCGGGAAGTCGTTCCACACCAGCTTGTTGCCGCGGTGCCGGCACACGTTGTGGAAGGCGCGCACCTCGCCGTCGGTGCCGCGCACGACGACGACGGAGGTGCGGGCGGCGTCCAGCTCCTTGGTGAAGTAGCTGCCCTTCCTGGGGAGCTGCTCGACGCGGCCGACGTTGAGCCACGTCCGCTTGAAGATGGCCTCGCGCTCGAGCTCGTAGTGCTCGGGCGACGTCGAGTCCTCGTAGGAGACCGGCTCCGTGTCGACCTTGAGGTGCTCGGTCCAGCTTCCCTCTTCGGGCTTCTTGAAGTGCGCCATTGGGTCGGATCCTCCAGTTGACGACACCGGGTTGAGGTAACTCGGATCTCTGATTGCGAGAACGGTATTCTCAAAAATGAGCAACCGTCAAGGAGAGGGTGGAGAGCCGACACAAACGGGCACCTGACCGGAGAGCCTTGAAGTGCATTGGCGATAACATGCTTCTCCTCAGTCAAGAGTCGAGCTATCGTCCTCCTGTCCACGGCCACGACCGGCGGCAGGCACCCGGTGCACTCGGCACGGCACGACGAAGGGACGTTCCCATCCCATGCCGGACTACGACGCGATCGACTTCTTCCGGGACGAGGCGCTCGTCGCGGACCCCTACCCCTACTTCGAGCATCTGCGCGCGCAGTGTCCCGTCCAGCGCGAACCCCACCACGGCGTGGTGATGGTGACGGGATACGAGGAAGCGGTGCGGATCTACAACGACCACGACACGTTCTCGTCGTGCACCTCGGTCACCGGCCCCTTTCCCGGGTTCCCCGTCCCCCTCGAGGGGGACGACGTCAGCGAGCTGATCGCACGGCACCGCGACGAACTTCCGATGAGCGACCAACTCCCCACGCTCGACCCGCCCGTGCACACCGCCCACCGGGCCCTGCTGATGCGCCTGATCACCCCCAAGCGCCTGAAGGAGAACGAGGCTGCCATGTGGCACCTCGCCGACGGGCTCCTGGACGCGTACCTGGCGGCGGACGGGGGCGAGTTCATCAGCGGCTTCGCCGGTCCGTTCACCCTGCTCGTCATCGCCGACCTGCTCGGCGTACCCGACGAGGACCGTGCGGAGTTCCGGGCCAGGCTCCACCACCCGGAGGCCGCCGAGCCCGGGATCGGCAGCACCGGCGAGCAGACGATGGAGCACACGCCGCTGGAGTTCCTGTACGGACAGTTCACCCGGTACATCGAGGACCGCCGCCGCCACCCCCGGGGGGACGTGCTGACGGGCCTGGCCACCGCCACCTTCCCCGACGGCTCGACGCCCGAGGTCACCGACGTCGTGCGCGTCGCCGCCAACCTCTTCGCGGCGGGCCAGGAGACGACCGTCCGCCTGCTCGGTTCCGCGCTCCGCACGCTCGCCGAACGTCCGGACCTGCAAAGGCTGTTGCGCGCGGAACGTCAGCGCATCCCCGCGTTCATCGAGGAGTCCCTGCGCACGGAGAGTCCGGTCAAGGGCGACTTCCGACTGTCGAGGACAGCCACGACGGTGGGCGGCGTCGACCTGCCCGCCGGCACCACGGTGATGCTCGTCAACGGCGCCGCGAACCGCGATCCGCGCCAGTTCGCCGATCCGGCCGTCTTCGACCTCGAGCGCCCGAACACGCGGCGCCACGTCGCCTTCGGCCGCGGCGTCCACAGCTGTCCGGGCGCCCCGCTGGCCCGGGCCGAGGCGCGGGTGGCGATCGAGCGGCTGCTGGACCGCACGACGGACATCAGGATCTCCGAGCGGGCGCACGGATCGGCAAACAACCGACGCTACAGCTACGTACCGACGTTCATCCTGCGCGGACTGACCGAGCTGCACCTGGAGTTCGACACTGCAGAGAGCGAGGGCCGATGAAGGTCACCGTCGACGACGACCGCTGCCGCGGACACGGCGTCTGCTGTGGCATCTGTCCGGAGGTGTTCGACCTGAACGACGACGGATATTCCACGGTGCTCCTGCCCGAGATCCCCGCCGAGCACGAGCAGGCGGTGCGCAGGGCCGCCGCCCTGTGCCCCGAACACGCCATCACGACGGCGGGCTGACGCCCGGCCGGACGAAGGAGACGCGATGCCCAAGGGCTACGTCATCATGACCGAGGCCATCAGGGACGAGGCGGGCATGGCCGCCTACGGCAAGGCATCCGCCGCGTCGATGGCCGAGGCGGGCGCCCGCGTCCGGGTCGTCGATCCGAGCCCCCACGTCCTCGAGGGCGAGTGGCACGGCGACCGGACCGTCGTCGTCGAGTTCGCCTCGGTGGAGGCGGCACGTGCCTGGTACGAGTCGGCCGGCTACCAGGAGGCCAAACCGCTGCGGCAGGCCGCGGCGGTCACCAACGCCGTCATCGTCGCCGGCTTCGAGCCGCCGGCGCGGACCACGGGGCAGGAGGGCTCGCGGTGAGGCGCGGACCGGACGGACGAGCGGTGGACGGGCACCGGCATGGCTGACCTCACGCTGTCCTGCGGCCTTCCTCCGGGACCCGATTTCGCCGAACTGGCCGCTCTGGCCGAGCGGCTGGGTTACCACCGGGTGTGGATCTACGACTCGGCACCGTTGTGGGAGGACTGTTTCGTCCATCTCGCCCTGGCCGCGGAACGCACCACGCGGATCGGGCTGGCCACCGCCGTCCTCATTCCCGACCAGCGGTCGGTGATGGCCATGGCGTCCGGGATCGTCACCGTGGCGCGCATCTCGGGCGGCCGGTTCCGGGCCTGCTTCGGAACCGGTTTCACGTCCCGTCTGGCCATGGGGCAACGCCCGATGACATTGGCCGGTCTGGGCCGGTACGTCACCGCCGTACGACGGCTGCTGGCCGGGGACACGGTGGTGGTGGACGGCGCCCCGGCACGGATGTTGCACGCGGACGGCCTGGCGGCACCACGCCCGGTGGAGGTTCCCCTCTGGATCAGCGCGTTCGGCCCGCGGGGCGCCGCCCTGGCGGCCGAGGCGGCCGACGGAATCATCGGCCCGCCCCACCCCACCCTGCCCACAGCGACGATCCTGTCCGGCACCGTGCTCGACGCCGGCGAGGATCCGGCGTCGGACCGCGTCCGCGAGGCGATCGGGCCGTGGCGAGTCGTGGACTGGCACAACGCCTACGCGACGAAGGGCGCGGAAGGCGTCGACGCACTGCCCGGCGGCCGGGTCTGGCGCGAGGAGCTGGAGTCCCTCGCCCCGGAGGGCGAACGGCACTTGCTGGCCTTCGAGGGCCACGTCACTCACCTGCTCCCGCGTGACCGACGGCTCCTCGACCACATTGATGTCAAGCGCATGGTGGGCGGCGCCGACCGGATCGGTGTCCAGCTGGCGCGGCTCTCCTCGTACGGCTTCGGCGAGGCCGTCTACACACCCACGGGTCCCGACGTCCCCCGTGAGCTGCGCGCCTTCGCGAGTGCCGGACGACAGCACCTCGTGACGAGCTGACGACGGCACCCGGGTGCCGCGCCCGGCCTCCCGGATCCCCGGGCTTGCGGCACCCGGGCAGCGACACGGTCACATCCGATCAGGAGAACGGGTACACGGTGAACCTCCTCACGAAGACCGGTACGACGACGACGGCGGCCGCCCTGCTCCTGGCCTCCCTCACCACTTCGGCCCCGGCCCTCGGATCCGGCTCCGGCGGCGTGCCGGGGGGCCGGGCCTGGCACACCGTGTGGGCGCAGTCCCAGCAGGGCCTCGCCACGGCGTCCCTCACCGATCAGACGGTCCGCTCGATCACCCGTCTGAGTCAGGGCGGTGACGCTGTGCGCGTGCGCGTCCAGAACCAGTTCTCCGACACCCCCCTCACCATCGGCCGCGGGGCGGTAGCCGTCAGCGACGACGGCGGACCGGCCATCCGCCCCGGCACCACCCGCGTCCTGACCTTCGGCGGCCACCGCGGCGTGACCGTGCCCGCCCACGGCGAGGTGTGGAGCGACCCGATCCCTCCGGCCACCGCGCCGCAGACGGATCTCGCCGTCAGTCTCCACGTCCCCGGCACCGTGCGGCCCGGAGAGCACAGCGTCTCCTGGCGCCACAACTACCTCACCGCGCCCGGCAGCGGCGACCACGTCGGGGACACCGGCGGGGCGGCCTACACCCAGCGGACCCACGCCACCTACATGGTCAGTGCGGTCGACGTCCGCAACCCCCGCGTCAAGGGCACGATCGTCGCCTACGGTTCCTCCGTCGTGGACGGTGCCGGGAGCGTCGACTGCGGCCCCGGCTGCACACCCTCGAGCCCCGAGAACCGATGGACCGACGTGCTCGCCCGCCGCATCACCCGCGAGCTGCCCGCCGACCGGCAACTGGCCGTCGCCAACGCGGGAGTCAACGGCACGACCGCTTCCGCCGACTGTCCGGACCATCCACCGGAGTTCGCGGGCCTCGACGCCGGCGCCCGGCTCGAGCGCGACGTCCTGGCCCTGCACGGCGTCACGGGCGTGATCCTCTTCTACGGCACGAACGACCTCCAGAGCGGCTGCACGGGTGAACAGGTCGTCACCGCCTACCGGGACGTCCTCGCGCGACTGCGCCGGGTTGGTGTCGAGGTCTACGTCGTTCCCGTCACACCCCGGCCGATCTACACCGATCAGATGAACCGGTACCGCTGGGACGTCGGCACGTACGTGCGCGACCAGGGCGCCTGCGACGGCGAGTGCGACGGCGTCATCGACTTCGACCATGTGATCAAGGACCCGGTCGCGCCCAACAGCATCAACGAGAAGTACGCCGTCGGCGACGGGATCCACGTGAACATCGCCGGCCACCGGGCCGAGGCGGAAACCGTCTCGCTGCCGCTGCTGGCCTCCTCGGCCCGCCGCTGAGGCGGACGGTCGGCGGGGCGGGTGCGGGCGGCCGGTCCGTCCGCACCCGCTACCACCGCCGTCCCTCCCGTCAGGTGTCGAGGCCTCCGCGTTCGACGAGCTGGCGCACGATCACGTTCCGCTGGATCTCGTTGGTGCCCTCTCCGACGATCATCAAGGGGGCGTCGCGGAAGTAGCGTTCCACGTCGAACTCGGTCGAGTAGCCGTATCCGCCGTGGACGCGGACGGCGTTCAGGGCGATCTGCATGGCCGTCTCGGAGGCGAAGAGCTTGGCCATGCCCGCCTCCATGTCGACCCGGCGCCCCGCGTCCGCCTCGCGTGCGGCGTACAGGGTCAACTGGCGCGCCGCGGTCAGTGACGTCGCCATGTCCGCGAGATGGTTGCCGACGGACTGATGCCGCCAGATCGGCTTGCCGAACGAGTGGCGTTCACGGGCGTACCTCAGGGAGTCCTCGAGCGCCGCGCGACCGACGCCGAGCGCGCGGGCGGCGACCTGGAGCCGCCCCGTCTCCAGACCCTTCATCATCTGCGCGAAGCCCTTGCCCTCCTCGCCGCCGAGAACGGCGTCGGCGGGCGCCCGGTGGCCCTCGAAGGACAGCTCACAGCTCTCGACACCCTTGTACCCGAGTTTCGGCAGGTCACGGGAGACGTTGAGGCCGGGACCGTGCTCGACGAGGAGGATGGAGATGCCGCGGTGCGCGGGAGCGGCCTCGGGGTCGGTCTTGCACAGGAGCGCGATCAGCCGTGAGCGACGGGAGTTGGTGATCCACGTCTTGACGCCGTCGATCACGTAGCCCCCGCCGGGCTCCCTGCGGGCCACGGTGCGCAGGGCCTGGAGGTCGGAGCCGCCGCCGGGTTCGGTCAGGGCCATGGTCGCCCTGATCTCCCCCGTGGCCATCTTCGGCAGGTAGCGCCGTTTCTGCTCGGGAGTGCCGAAGTGCAGCAGCAGTTTCGCGACGACCGTGTGGCCGCCCATCGCCCCGGCCAGGCTCATCCAGCCGCGGGCCAGTTCCTCGGTGACCAGGACGTAGCAGGGCGTGGACACGGGGGCGCCGCCGTATTCCTCCGGAACGGCGAGTCCGAAGATGCCGAGGCGTTTCATCCGCTCGATCTGTGCCTCGGGGTAGGTGTCGGTGTGTTCCAGTGCGCGGACGACAGGTCTGACGTCCTTGTCGACGAAGTCGCGCACCGTGCGCACGACGAGTCGCTCGTCCTCGGGCAGAATGTCGAGCGTGCTCATGCGGTGCCCCTCCTTCTCCTGTGGAACGACGCGTCCGGCCCGGCCGGAGACAGTGACGGGACCGGTCAGACGACACCGTCGTCCCGCAGGGCCGCAATCTCGGCGTCGCCGTACCCCAGTTCGCCCAGGATCGGGCCGGTGTGCTCGCCCAGGGCGGGCACGGCGCCCATGCGCGGGCCGACGCCGGAGAGGTCGGCCGGGGGCCTCAGCGCGCGCACCGACTCGCCGCCGGGCAGCGGCAGATGTCTCCAGCGGTCCCTCGCGGCGAGCACCGGGTGGTCCAGGAACTGCCGTACGTCATTGACCGGGGCGTTGGCGATGCCCGCGTCGTCGAGCAGTGCCGCGGCCCGGGCACTGTCCAGGATGCGGAACCGCTCGGCCACGATCGCATCCAGGGCGTCCCGGTGCGCCACGCGGGCGGATCCCGTGGCGAACCGGGGGTCCCCCGCCAGCCCGGGACGCTCGAGGAACGTCTCGCACAGGGCGGCCCATTCGCGCTCGTTCTGCACCGAGAGGAGGACGTCCCTGCCGTCCCGGGCGGTGTAGGCGCCGTACGGGGCGATGGTGGCATGCCGCGTGCCCACCCTCGGCGGCTGGCTCCCGCCGTAGGCGGTGTAATACGCGGGCTGGTGCATCCACTCCGCCAACGCCTCGAACAGCGAGACCTCGACGGCTCGGGCGACGCCGGTGGTGGCGCGGGTGAACAGAGCGGTGAGGATGCCGGAGTAGGCGTACATGCCGGCGGCGATGTCGGCGACGGAGATGCCGACCCGGGCGGGTTCGCCGGCGCTGCCGGTCAGGGAGACCAGACCCGTCTGGCATTGCACGAGCAGGTCGTACGCCTTGCGGTCCGCCCAGGGACCGGTGGAGCCGTAGCCGGAGACGGAGCACGCGATCAGGGAGGGGAACCTTTGTGCGAGGAGATCGGCGCCCAGGCCCAGACGTCCGGCGGCGCCCGGGGCCAGGTTCTGCACGAAGACGTCGGCGCGGGCGAGGAGCCGGTCGACGACCTCCCGGCCACGGCCGGACTTCAGGTCGAGCGCGATCGACTCCTTCGACCGGTTGAGCCACACGAAGTAGCTGGACTCGCCGTACACCGTGGTGTCGTACCGCCGGGCGAAGTCGCCGCCCGGGCGCTCGACCTTGATGACGCGGGCGCCGAGGTCGGCCAGCTGACGCGTGGCGAACGGTGCCGCTACGGCCTGTTCGAGGCTGACGACGGTGATGCCGGACAAGGGCGGTGCGGGGTCGGACGCACCATCCTCGGCGTCCGGTGCTACGGGGTCGGTCGCAGGCATGCGACGGCCTCCTTCACAGGGCTGGCTGCCCGTGGGTCCGGCTGTCATCATCGACGCTCATGACCGCTCACGGGAAATAGCGAATCCTGATGGGGGCATACCCGAAGCGGATGGCGAAGGGGCGGGATGGACATCAAACAGCTCAGGGCCCTCGTCACCGTGGCCGAGGTCGGCAGCGTCACGCGGGCCGCCGCGCTCCTGCACCTGGTGCAGCCCGCGGTCACCCGGCAGATCCGCGCCCTGGAGCACGAGCTCGGGGTCCCGCTGTTCGAGCGGACCCGGCAGGGCATGCGCCCCACCGAGGCCGGCACGATCATGGTGGACAGGGCGCGCCGGGCCCTGGGCGAACTGGAACGGGCACGCGCCGAGGTGCAGCCGGTGCCCGGTGCGGTGACGGGCATCGTCACCGTCGGGCTCCTGGACAGCACGAGCGACCTGCTGGCGGAGCCGCTCGCGTCGGGCGTCGCCCGCGATCACCCCGGGGTGGAACTCCGCCTCGTCACCGCGTACTCGGGCCATCTGCAGCAGTGGCTCGACGACGGCGAACTCGATCTGTCACTGCTCTACGACCTCGACAGCACGCCGTCCCTGAACGCCCGTCCCCTGCTGCGGGAGCGCCTGTGGGCGGTGGCCCCGCCCACGGAACAGCTGTCCGCGGGCACTCCCGTGCCCCTCACCGAGGTCGCCCGGCATCCACTGGTCCTGCCGACTCCCGGGCACGGGCTGCGGTCGCTCATCGACGGGGCGGCGGCGCGGGCCGGGGTCTCCCTGACGGTCGCCGTCCAGAGCAACGCGATGCGGGTGCAGAAGCGGCTCGTCCTGGCCGGGCACGGCTGGACCGTCCTGCCCGGTGTCGGGATCTCCGAGGACGTCGCCGCGGGCGTCGTGAGCGCGGCGCCGCTGTGCGAGCCCGCCGTGTGGCGCCGCATCGTCCTCGCGGCGCCCAGGTCCAGGCGCGAGACACCCGCCGTGAAGGCCGTCGCCCGGGCGTTGGCGGACGTGGTCGACTCGGCCGTGCGGCAGGGACGCTGGCCCTCGGCGCGGGTTCGGCAGGACGGCGTCCCGCAGCCCGGCCACGAGTAGGCGGCGGAGTGCGGCATGCGGTCCCGGCATGCGCCCATCACCGATTCCTATTGGTCACCCCGTTCCCGGGCCTCTCATGATGGGGTGTGCTCCGGCCGGCCGACGCCTCACCTCACCGGCGGCGTGCGCGTACACAGGGAGAGACCGGTCATGCGATCAGCCCCCGTTCCCCTCGTCTCCTATGTGGAGTCGTGGCGTCCCTCGCCCGTCACGGACGTCGATCCGCTGCCGCCGGGGCCCGCCGTGGCCCTGTCCGCGATGCTCGACCTGCCGGAGTCGGCAGCCGGCGCAGGAGACCCGCTGCCGCCCCTGTGGCACTGGCTGTACTTCCTCCACTGGCCGGCACAGCACGAGCTCGGGCCCGACGGGCACGTACGCGACGGCGGGTTCCTGCCTCCGATTCCCGACCGTCGGAGGATGTTCGCCGGAGGACGCCTCCGGGTGACCGCGCCCCTGCGTCTGGGCGTCCCGGCCGAACGCGTCAGCAGCCTGAGCGCGGTCGTGCCGCGGCAGGGCCGCACGGGCCCGCTCCTGTTCGTCACGACGCGGCACGAGTTCCGCCAGTCGGGCACGGTGTGCCTCGTCGAGGAGCAGGACATCGTCTACCGCTCCGGACTGCCCTCCGGCCACACATCCGCACCGCCCAGGGGCACGTCGGCCCTCCCGGAGGCAGGGGCCCCCTGGAGTTTGCGTGTGCAGCCGGACGAACAGCTGCTGTTCCGGTTCAGCGCACTCACGGCCAATACTCACCGCATCCATTACGACGCCCCGTACTGCCGCGACGTGGAAGGCTATCCGGGCCTCGTCGTACACGGTCCGCTCCTCGTCCTGCTGATGCTGGAACTGGTCCGCAGGAACGCGCCCGGGCGTCGGCTGCACTCCCTCTCCTACCGGTTCCGGCAGCCGGTCTTCGCGGGCGAAGAGATCATGGCCTTCGGCGCGGTCGCCGACGGTGCGGCCGGGTTGCGGATCGCGACCCGCGCGGAAGCACAGCACGCGACGGCGGACGCCGCCCTCGGCTGACACCACACGTGCGCCGGAGCGTTTCCTTCGTCCGGCTTCCCACTCATGTGGTGTCACCGGCGACAACCTGGAGCATCTGTCCGCCCCCGGTCCGTCGGCGCGGCATCCGGCGTCCCAGTGCGGCGGCGAGTTCCACCATGACATCGTTCACGAACGTCCCCATGTCGACCGCGATCGTGGTGAGGCGCGGGGTCCACAGCTGACCCACATCCGTCGCGTCGACTCCGACGACCGTCAGGTCATCGGGAACCGTCCGCCGCAGCCTCGCCGCCGCGGCGAGGACGGCCAGCGCCACCTGGTCGTTGTAGGCGGCCACTCCCAGCGGGACGCCGGAGGGCAGCTCGCGCAGGACCTTCACGGCGGGCTCCAGATCCACGGGGACCGGCACGGACAGCGGCGTCGCCAGGCCCCGGCGCTCGCACGCGGCCGCCACCCCGGCGTACCTGGCGGGGCCGTAGGGGTCCGGGCGCCGGTCGGAGACCGACGCGTAGACGATCTGACGGTCGCCCCGCTTCGTCAGCTCCGCGACCTGGAGCTCGGCGATCTCCTTCTGCGGTTCGTGCAGCCGGCCGCGCCGTGCGCCCGTGAGGTCCGGGACGGTGGGCACGCCCTGCGCGGCCAGACGACTGCGGGCGGCCCGGTCGAGGGAGCCGAAGTCGACCACGGCGAGGGGGCGCAGTCCCAGCAGCGCCGTGACGGTCCTCTCCGCGTCCGTGCCGGCGAACCGGAGCACGACGTTGGACCCCATGCCGGCGGCGTCGTCACCGAGGCGCTCGAGCGCGTTCTGCAGGTTCTGGCCGATGGTGGTCTCCGGCATCACGACGACGATCGTGTCGCTCCGCCCGGTGACGAGACCACGGCCGGCCGGGGACGGGCGGTAGTCCAGCGCCTCGGCGGCGGCACGCACCCGCGTCCGCGTCTCCTCGGGGAACCGCTCCTCCCGGCCGTTGAGGATGTGACTAACCGTGGCGCGCGACACCCCGGCGCGCGTCGCCACGTCGGCGGCCGTCGCGGGGCGGGCGGGTCTCGTCATCCGTGTCGATGCCTTTCCGGGCTTGCGGACGGTCGTCCGCCGCGTCGAGTCAAGTGCTCCTGACCCTATCCCGCCTTCAGGTATCGCGTGATACCTCTATCCCATTCCAAGTATCACGTGATACCAATGCGGCGCGCGTCCACTCGCCATCCTCGGCGACGGGCCACGATCAAGGAGCCGCCATGTCCGCAGTGCCTCCCGACCCATTTCCTCCGCCCGCGCCGACGGCGACGGAACCGGTAGCGACCCTGACCACCGTGTCCCCTGCCTCCAAGGCCGCCGAGGGTGACGACCGGCCCAAGGTCGGCGGCCGGTACATCCTGCTGCTGGTCCTCGCCCAGTTCGGTCTGTACGCGGCCATCGTCGCGCCCATGGGATATTCGCTGAGCGTCCGCGTCGACCAGCTGGCGCCCGACAACGAGGGAATCCTGGGCTTCGTCGTGGGCAGCGGGTCACTGGCCCTCGTCCTGTCGGGACCGGTTCTCGGAGTGCTGAGCGACCGGACGCGCTCCCGTCTCGGCCGACGTCGGCCGTGGCTGCCCGTCACCGTGGCCGTCGGCCTCCTGGGATTCGTCTGCGTCGCGCTCGCGCCGTCGGTTCCCGTCCTGGTCCTCGGCTGGGTGGTGGTGCAGCTCGGGTTCGGCAGCGCGCTCGCCCTGCTGAGCAGTTCGATGGCGGACTGCCTGCCCGAGTCCCAGCGCGGCAAGGTGGCGGGCCTCGCCGGTGTCGCGCAGATGGCAGCGTCGATCATCGGCGTGGCGATCGCGAGCATGCTGACGTCGTCGAACCTGCTGCTGTTCCTCGTGCCCGCCGGCCTCGGCGCCGTGGCGGTGCTCCTGTTCTTCCTGCTGATCACCGAGCGGGACAGCCGGGACCTGGCCTTCGACGACAGCGTGACGGCGAAGCTGATGCTTTCGAAGTACGTCTTCCCGGTACGCCGTTACCCCGACTTCGCCTGGAACTGGCTGGGCAGGTTCCTCTTCATGTTCGGGCTCACGCTGGCGACGACGTTCACGACGTTCTTCTTCGCCGACAAGCTCGACAAGTCCGTCACCGATATCGGCGGGCTCGTCGCGACGGTCGGCGCCGTCGGACTCGTCGCGACCATGGGAGGGGCCGGGGTCAGCGGTTTCCTGTCGGACAAGCTGCGCAACCGCCGCGGTTTCGTGTTCGGCGCCGGAATCCTGTTCAGCCTCGGCGCGCTGACGATGGCGGTCGCGCCCGATCTCCCCGTGCTGCTGGTCGGCTCGTTCCTGACCAATCTCGGTCTGGGCGTCTTCTCCGCGGTCGACCAGGCACTGGTCCTGGACGTGCTGCCCGAGCGCGACACGGAGGCGGGGCGTTACAACGCGATCAACCAGTTCTCGACGACGGTCCCGCAAGCGGCGGCACCCTTCGCGGCCCCCCTGGTCCTGGCGCTCGGCGGAGGCGGCAACTACCCCCTGCTCTACATCGTCTCCGGCGCCTTCGCGCTCGTCGGCGGACTCATCATCCTGGCCCGGGTCAAGAGCGTCCGGTGAAAGGGAAAGCGACCATGACACACCACGACTTCAACACCGGCTGGAGTTACCGCCGCAAGGTGACCCCGTTCCAGGAACTCGGCGGCACGGCCGGCTCGTCCTGGACGCCGGTGACGCTGCCGCACGACGCCCTGATCACCGCCGAACGGCGGGCGGACGTCCCCAACGGGCACACCAACGGGTACTTCCCGGGGGGCGCGTTCGAGTACCGCAAGACGTTCGCCGTCTCCGAAGAGGACCGCGGCAAGCTCCTGTACCTGGAGTTCGACGGCGTCTACCGCGACGCCGTCGTGACGGTCAACGGCGCGCTCGCAGGCCGTCACGCGTTCGGTTACTCCCGTTTCCTGGTGCGCATCGACCCGCACCTGCGCTTCGGAGCCGACAACGAGGTACGGGTGGCGTGCCGCACGCACCTGGACAGCCGCTGGTACGCGGGGTGCGGCATCCACCGGGACGTACGCCTCATCGTGAAGAACCCGGCACACCTCGCCGTCGACGGCGTCCGTGTCACGACCCCCGACGTCGACGACGAGGTCGCGATCACCGAGATCGCGGCCCGCGTGGAGAACGCGGGCCCTGACACCCGCACCCTGCGTCTGACGGCCGTCGTGACCGACGAGGAAGGCGTGGAGGTCGCACGAGGGCGCGCGCCGGTCACTCTGCTGCCGGCCGACGCCGAGACCGTGCGACTGCGGCTGCTCATCGACCAGCCGCGTCTGTGGAGCGCCGAGACGCCGACCCGGTACTTCGCCCGCGTGGAGCTCGGCGACGACGACCAGGTGGTGGACGAGGTGTCGGTCCCGTTCGGCATCCGCACCGTCCGGGTCGACGCACGGCGCGGCCTGCGCGTGAACGGCACCGAGGTCAAGCTCCGCGGGGCCTGCCTGCACGGGGACAACGGCCCGCTCGGCGCCGCCGCCATCGGGCGCGCGGAGGAACGCAGGATCGAGCTGCTGAAGGCGGCCGGGTTCAACGCGATCCGCAGCTCCCACCACCCCGCGAGCAGTGCTCTGCTCGACGCGTGCGACCGGCTCGGCATGTACGTCATGGACGAGGCCTTCGACATGTGGACGCAGGGCAAGAGCGACTTCGACCACTCCGCCGACTTCCCCGAGTGGTGGGAGCGCGACCTCGAGTCAATGGTCGCCAAAGACTTCAACCATCCGAGCGTGATCTTCTACAGCATCGGCAACGAGATACCCGAGACGGGCTCTCCGGACGGCGGCCGGTGGAGCAGGAGACTCGCCGAGAAGCTGCGCTCCCTCGACGGCACCCGGCTGGTGACCAACGGCATCAACGGCTTCGTTTCGGTGCTCGACCTCGTCCTGGACGGCATGGCGAAACGACGGGCTGCGGCACAGGCCGCCGACACCTCCGGTGACGAGCAGAGCGCCGGCGGCGTCAACGGCATGATGAACGCGTTCGGCGAGATGATGGGGCAGATCATCGCCTCGCCCATGGTCACCGAGCGCACGGAGGAGTCGTTCGCGGCACTCGACGTCGCCGGCATGAACTACGGCGAGTCCCGCTACGCCCTGGACCAGGATCTTTTCCCCGACCGCGTCATCGTCGGCACCGAGACCTGGCCGGCCGTCATCGACCGCAACTGGGCGCTGGTGCAGCGGCATCCGCACGTCATCGGCGACTTCACCTGGACCGGATTCGACTACCTCGGTGAGACCGGCATAGGCCTCGTCAAGTACGCCGGTCAGCCGGATGAGGGGGCGGGCTTCTCCAGTCCTTACCCGGGGCTGACGGCGTACTGCGGCGACCTGGACATCGTCGGTCACCGCCGGCCGGTGTCGTACTACCGCGAGATCGTGTTCGGGCTGCGTACCGAGCCCTACATCGCCGTACGGCGCCCGGAGCGGCACGGCGTGCCCGTCGCCGTGTCGACCCCGTGGGCGTGGACCGACTCCGTCTCCAGCTGGTCCTGGCCCGGCTTCGAGGGCGCCCCCGTCCACGTCGAGGTGTACGCCGACGCGGACGAGGTGGAGCTGCTTCTCGACGGCGAGCCGATCGGCCGTTCCCCGGTCGGCGCCGAGCGGGCCTTCCGGGCCGACTTCGAGGTGCTCCACCGCCCCGGTGAGCTGACGGCGGTCGCCTACCGGGCCGGCGACGAGACCGGCCGTACGTCTCTCACGTCCGCGACCGGAGCTCTGCGGCTCACGCTCACCGCCGACCGAGACGAGTTGCGTGCCGACACCCGCGACCTCGCGTTCGTCTCACTCGCGCTCACCGACGACTCGGGCGTCGTGCGGAACACCGCCGACCGCGAGGTGCGCGTGACCGTCTCCGGCAGCGGTCTGCTGCAAGCGCTCGGCAGCGGTGCGCCAGTCACCGAGGAGACGTTCCATGGGGGCACCCGGCGGACGTTCGACGGGCGCGCCCTCGCGGTCGTGCGGCCGACCTCGGTCGGCACGATCACCGTCACCGCAGAGGCCGAGGGCTGCGAACCGGTGAGTCTCACGCTCGCCGTCGTCCCGGCGCAGCCCTCGTCCGCCCCTCTTCCCGCCGGACCCGCCAACGACACAGCCTTGGAGATGACCGCATGACCACCTTCGACGCACTCGTCCGCAAGATGGACCTGGACGAGAAGATCGCCCAGTTGCACGGGATGATCCTGCCAGCGCTCTTCTCGGTGCGGCAGGACCCGGGACTCGACCTCACCACGGAGGAGGGCCGCAAGGCGGCGTTCTTCGTCGACACCGACAAGATCGCGGACCTGCGGCCGCACGGTCTCGGGCACCTCTCCCTGGCCTGGATGCTGCCCCTGCCCGCCGACGGACTACGGCGCGTGTTCGCCGACGTCCAGGCAAAAGCGCGCGAGGTGAGCCGCTTCGGCATCGGCGTCCTCATCCACGCGGAGGGGCTCAACGGACTCGTGCACGGCACGGGCATCCAGTTCCCCACGGCTTGGGCGCAGGCGGCCACGTGGATGCCCGACCTCATCAAGCGCAGTACGGCGCTGACCAGCGCGCAGTTCCGCGACTACGGGATCCACCTGTGCTTCTCCCCCGTGCTGGACCTGGCACGCGACCCGCGCTGGGGCCGGGTCCACGAGACGTTCGGCGAGGACCAGGAACTGGCCGCGCAGATGGGCGTCGCCTTCATCCGCGGCATCAACGGGCCCGAGGGCGACACGGGCGTGCTGGCCACGGGCAAGCACTTCCTCGGCTACGGAAGCTCCGACGGCGCCCTCAACCAGGCGCGGACGAGTCTGGGCCGACGGCAGCTCACCGACGAGTTCGCCGTACCGTTCCGGCGAGCGGTCGACGAAGCCGGACTCTCGATCGTCATGAACTCCTACAACGAGATCGACGGCGTGCCGGCCGCGGCGAACCGGTGGCTGCTCACCGACCTGCTGCGTGGACAACTCGGCTTCACCGGCCTGGTGGTGAGCGACTACGACGCCGTCACGATGCTGCACTCGGTGTACCACACCGCCCGCGACCAGCGGGAGGCCGCGGCCCAGGCCCTCAGGGCCGGCCTCGATGTCGAGCTCCCGGCCGACGAGAGCTTCCGCCGGCTCCGTGAGGCCGTGGAGGCCGGCCTGGTGAGCGAGGAGGCGGTCGACACCGCGGTGCGGCGCGTACTGGAGGTCAAGCGCGACCTGGGACTCGTCCCGGACTTCACGCCGCACCGGCCCCTTCGCGCGCCCGAGCCGCTCGACCGGCCGACGGCGGCGGCCGTCGGCCGGGAGATCGCCGAGCACGCGGTGACGCTGCTGCAGAACGACGGCACGCTGCCACTGCGGGCAGGCACCAAGGTGGCCGTCGTCGGCAGCCTCGCCGAGGAACTGCGCATCCACTTCGGTGCCTACACCGACGTCGCCAACGCCGAGGTCCCGCTGGCGATGCAGTTGATTCGGTCGGGGCAGGTACCCGGCATCGACCCGGAGAAGTACATCTTCACCGAGCTGTTCAACACCCGTATCCCAGGGATCGGCCCGCGCTTCGAGACGCTCACCCGCGAGCAGTACCCGGACACCCCGACACTGCTCGGCGCACTCGCCGCGACGCCGGACCTGGAGGTCACGTTCCTCGACGCCGGTTCGCCCGACACGACCGACCCGATCGACGCCGGCGCGGTGCTCGGCGCGGTGCGGGACGCCGACGCCGTCGTCGCGGTCGTCGGCGAACGCACCGGATGGGCGGGCGAGCACACCGCGGGAGAGGGCCAGACCTCGGCAAAGCTGCGGCTGCCCGGCAACCAGCACGAACTCGTTTCGGTCCTCGCGCGGGCCGAGGCGCCGTTGGTGACGGTGCTCATCACGGGACGCCCCCTCGTCGTGCCGGACGTCGCCGAGGCGTCCGCCGCGGTGCTCCTGGCTCCGCTCCTCGGGGCACACGGCCCGTCGACGGTGGCGGACGCGCTCACCGGCGCCGTCGAGCCGGGCGGACGCCTGCCGATGACGTTCCCTCGGCACATCGGACAGATCCCCCTTTTCCACGGCCACCCGTACGGCAGCGGCTACGCGCACCCGACCGGCCGGCGCACCGGCTACAACGACCTGGACGGCGGTCCGCTCTACCCGTTCGGACACGGTCTGGGCTACACCGAACTGGCGGTCGAGCTGCTGGACGCCCGGCTCTCGGACGACGGCACGGCCCTCACCGTGCGCACGCGCACGGCCAACCGCGGCGACCGGGACGGCTCCACGGTTGTCCAGGTCTACGCTCGCGACGAGCACGGGGCGGTCGTACGGCCGGTGCGTCAGCTGATCGCGTTCGCCCGCGTCACCGTACCGGCGGGCGGTACCTCCGAAACCGTGCTCGAAGCCCCCCTCGACCGACTGTTCCACACCATGGTCGACGGCACCCGCGGCATCGAGGCGGGTGACGTGACGGTCCTCGTCGGCACCAGCAGCGAGCAGATCACGGGCAGCCGCACCCTCGACGTCCCGGCCCGACAGGCGGACGCGCGCTGACCGGGACCGCTGCCATGACCTCATCCGCACCCGCGCATCCCCCGCTAGGAGGACCACCCATGCCGCACCCGTGGCAAGCCTCGTTCATCAGCGCCGCCGCCCCTTCCGCCGAGGGCGACCCGGCACCGTACTTCCGGCGGGAGTTCGAGGTGGCCGAGGGGCTTCGGCGCGCCGTACTCCGCGTCACCGCCCTGGGCATCGTCGAGCCGTACGTCAACGGTGTCCGGGTCGGCGACGAGATGCTCGCACCCGGCTGGACGAGCTACCACCACCGTCTGATGGTCTCGGACCACGACGTGACCGGCCTGCTGGCGCCCGGAGCGAACGCGTTCGGCGCCATCGTCGGCGAGGGCTGGGCCGTAGGGTCACTCACCTGGGAGAACCGGCGGCACAACTACGCCGACCGACCGGCTCTGTGCGCCCAGCTGGAACTCCACTTCGACGACCGCGTCGAGGTCGTCGGCACCGACGAGTCCTTCCGTGTCGGCACGGGAGCCGTGCGCGCGAACGGCATCTACGCCGGCGAGACGTACGACGCCCGTCTTGAGCCGGACGGCTGGAACCGGTCCGGCTTCGACGACTCCGGCTGGGCCCGTGCCGTGCCCTTCGACTGGAACCCCGAGACGCTGCAGACGCCGACCGCACCGCCGATCCGGCGCATCGAGGAACTCGCGCCGAAGGCCGTTCTCGAGAGCCCGGACGGACGCACGATCGTCGACTTCGGGCAGAACATCTCCGGATGGGTCCGCATCACCGTCGAAGGGGAGCCGGGACGCACCGTCATCCTGCGCCACGCCGAGGTGCTGACCCCCGCCGGAGAGCTGGAGACCGAGACGAACCGCACGGCCGCGGCGACCGACCGGTACACCCTGCGCGGCGGGGGCGAGGAGACCTGGGAGCCGCGTTTCACCTTCCACGGGTTCCGCTACGCCGAGATCGACGGGTGGCCCGGTGAGGTCTCCCCCGAGTCGGTGCACGCCGTCGTCGTCCACAGCGACATGGTCCGCACCGGCTGGTTCGAGTCCTCCCACCCGTTGGTGAACAAGCTGCACGAGAACACCGTCTGGTCCATGCGGGACAACTTCGTCGGTGTCCCCACCGACTGCCCGCAGCGGGACGAGCGCCTCGGCTGGACCGGGGACCTCAACGCCTTCGCCCCCACCGCCGCCTTCCTCTACGACGTGCGGGACCTCCTCGGCTCCTGGCTGCGGGACCTGGCCGCGGAGCAGGAGGAGACGGGTGACGTCCCCATGGTCGTGCCCGACGTCCTGCGGACCGGATCCACGCCGACCGCCCTGTGGGGCGACGTCGCGATCAGCCTGCCCTGGCTGCTGTACCAGGAGTACGGCGACCCCGGCATCCTGCGCGCCGCCTACGCCTCCATGACCGCGTTCATGCGCAAGGTCGAGCTGATGCTCGACGAGCACGGGCTGTGGAGCAGGGGCTTTCAGTTCGGGGACTGGCTCGATCCGGACGCGCCCGCCGACAACCCCGCCGGTGGCAAGACGGACCCCCATCTCGTCGCCTCCGCCTACCTGTGCAGGACCACCCGCGAACTCGCGCGGGCTGCCGAGGTCCTCGGTGAGACCGAGGACGCCGAGCACTACACCCGGCTCGCCGAGCGCGTGCGCACGGCCTTCCGCCGGGAGTACGTGTCGCAGGCAGGCCGCGTCGTGAACGAGTCCGCGACCGCGTACGCCCTGGCGATCATGTTCGGCATCCTCGACGACGACCAGTTGGCGACCGCGGGCGAGCGCCTCGCCACGCTGGTGCGCAAGTCGGGCTTCACCATCGCGACCGGGTTCGCGGGCACCCCGCTGATCACCGACGCGCTGACCGCCACCGGCCATCTCTCCGAGGCATACGACCTGCTGCTCCAGGAGAAGGCACCGTCGTTCCTCTACCCGGTGACCATGGGAGCGACCACCATCTGGGAGCGCTGGGACTCCGTCCTCCCGGACGGCACGCTCAACTCCACCGGCATGACCTCGCTCAACCACTACGCGCTCGGCGCCGTGGCGGACTGGCTGCACCGGGTCGTGGGCGGGCTGGAACGCGCCGAGCCCGGCTGGCGCCGCATCCGCATCTCCCCGAAGCCGGGCGGCGGTCTCGACTCCGCGTGGGCGGCGCACGACACCGTCCTGGGCCGTGCGGAGGTCGCCTGGCGTCTCGACGCGGGTGAGATGCACGTCGACGTCACCGTGCCGGAGGGCGCCACCGCGACCGTGGAACTGCCCCTGCACCCGGACCGTCTCGTGGAACACGTGGAGGGCGGGGAGTACTCCTGGCACTACCCCGCCTCCGGCGGGAGCGGCCCCGACGACATCACCATGGACACGCCCCTGCGGGAGATCCAGCGCGACGCCGCGGTCTGGGCCGCCGTGCTGGACGTCATGCGCAAGCACTTCCCCGGCGTCCCCATCGAAGCCGCCGGGGACCATCTGGCGGACATGTCGCTCGCGACGGTTGCGGCTCGTCTACCCGAAGGAGCCGACGCGCTCAAGCGCGATCTGAAGGCCGCGCTCGGGCAGTTGTCGGCCACCGACGCGGGGCGGCAGGCGTGAGGGGCAAGGCCGTACGGGCGGTGCGCGCTCTCAGCGAGGGCATCGTTTTCCACGACGACCACGTGCCGGGCCGTCACGGCTCCATCCCGGTCAGGCGTTACGTCGCCGACGGCCCGTCGGCGGGAACGCTGGTATGGCTGCACGGCGGAGGGTTCTCGGCCGGTGGCCTCGACCAGCACGAGTCCCATGCCGTGGGCGCCGCCCTCGCCCGCAACGGGATCGAGGTCGTCGCGGTCGACTACCGCCGGGTGCCCCGATGGAACCCGTTCCGTGATCCGCCCCCGGGCCGGCTGCCGGGCATCCGGTTTCCCGTGCCGCTCGACGACGTCGTCGACGCCTTCGACGCCGTGTCGTCCGGGCGGGGCCCTGTCCTGCTCGGCGGCGCGAGCGCCGGCGCCTGCCTCACGGCGGCCGCCGCGCTCCGCATGCACGCCGAGGAGCACGCGATGCCCGCCGGTCTCGTCCTCGTGTACGGCACCTTCCACGCGGCGCTCCCGCCGCTCCCCGAGGAACTACGGAGCCGGGTGCGAGGCCGACACGGACTCGTCCAGTTCCGTCCGCACGTGGTGCGGCGGATGAACCACAACTACGCGGGGTCCGACGAGGCCATGGCGCTCCCGTTCGCCTTCCCCGGCGGTCACGATCTCCCGCCGCTGCCGCCGACCTTCATGGTCGACGCCGACCGCGACACCCTGCGGGCTTCCGGCGGAGCCTTCGCCCGAGAGCTCTCGGCCGCCGGCACCCGCGTCGACCACCACGTCGTACCGGAGGCCACCCACGGGTTCCTGGACCGTCCGCACCGGCCGTATTTCGGCATGGGCATCACCGTCATCAGCAGGTGGATCACCTCGGCAGCACGAGGGGGTGACGAACCAGGCGAACCCCTGAGCGCGTGACCGGTGAGTCGATGATCAGCCGGAGGGACGGATCGGGCCGGGCGGGACCGCCTGCCGTTCCACCCCTCCGGCAGGGCGTGGAACGTATCATCGACGCACCCGTCGCGAACTGCGGCGGAGGGGCTGCCGCGGCCGGCACCGCGTCATGCCGACCGCTGAAACGGGCTGGAGACGATGACGCACCCTCGGAAGCGGAGCACCAGCGCCGATGTGGCCCGGGTGGCGGGTGTCTCGCGCACCACCGTCAGCTACGTGCTCAACAACCGGCCCGGGGAAGTGATCCCCGAGGAGACGCGTCGGCGTGTCCTGGAAGCCGCCGAGCGCCTCCAGTACCGTGCGAACTCCTCGGCCCGTACGCTGGCGGCGGGCCGAAGCGACATCGTCCTGCTGTCCATCCCCGATCTGCCCATCGGTCCCAGCATCAGCCGCTTCGTGGAAGAGCTGACCTCCTCTCTCGCCGAGCACGGTCTGACGCTGGTCACCCACCTGATGGCGGGGCAGAGCCGAAGCCTGCCCGACGTGTGCGCCGCTGTGGGCGCTTCCGCCGTCCTCGGTTTCGAGGCGTTCGACGACGACATCGTCCAGGCGATGCAACGGCTCGGAGTCACCGTCGTGTCGCCCACTGCCGAGAGCGTCTTCCCCTCGATGGCTCCGCTGGGGCGTCTCCAGGCCGAGCACGTGATCACCCGCGGGCATCGTCGGATCGGTTACCTCCTGCCGGCACAGGTCAGGTTCCGGAGCATGGCCGAGGACCGGCTGCAGGGTGTGATCTCCGCCTGTGCGGACGCAGGCGTGGCACAGCCCGTCGCCCTGGCCGCCGATCTGGAGATCGACGATCTCGTCCGGCCGCTGAGGCGCTGGCGCGACGCATCGGTCACGGCGGTCTGCGCCTTCAACGACGAACACGCCATAGCGCTCCTTGCGGCCATGCGCCACATCGGGCTGAGCGCTCCCGAGGACCTCGCCGTCATCGGGGCCGACGACATTCCGATGGCGCGCTTCGCGGCACCCGCCCTGTCCACGGTGTACTTCGACCTGCAGGAAGCGGGGCGGTACCGGGCCGAAGCGGTGCTGGCCGGCCTTCGCGGAGGACGTCAGGATTCCCCCTCCCCCGCCGCCGGCCTGCGGCTGGTGCATCGATCCTCTACATAGCCACCCGGCATCCCTCATCCCGTTATCCAGCCGTTACCAGTAGACGTCTTGCTGGCACCACGCCACTGCTGTTTGCTACTGACGCGCGCCACTGACGCGCGTCAGCACCCAACGCAGCAGATGCCGCACCGCTTCTCGCGGACCAGCACCGCATTCCCCGCGACCGCCTGCAACCACCCCGAGGCCTACCCCCGCCCAACTCCTTCAGCGCATGCATTGAATCGTTTCAACACGACATCCCGTGCACCCTCCCCGTACGGAAAGGCGAACCATGTCCTCCACCGAAATCGTCTCGGATACGAGACCCGAGGAGAGCGGCTTCTCCACCCGTCACGCACTCGCTCTCGTTGCGTTGCTGTGGACCGTGGCGCTCAACCCGATCACGGGTCTGCTCGCCGGCAACGCGCAGGCGGAGGTGGCGATCCACTTCCGCACCACGCAGATCGCGTGGTTCACCCTGGGCGCCGCTCTGATCGGCACCTTCCTGACGCCTTTCGCCATGAAGGCCGCGGCCATGTACGGCAAGAAGCGGGTGCTGGTCACCATCACCGTCCTCGGACTCGTAGGTGACGTCATCGCGGCACTGGCGACCAACTACGAGACGCTGCTGGTCGGACGCGTCTTCGCCGGCGTCTACGGTCCCTCGGCGTTCATCGCCTACGCCATGGCGCGTGATGTGTTCCCCAAGCGCCTGGTCGGTACGGCCAGTGGCGTGCTCGCGGCCAGTGTGGGTCTGGTCGGGCTGGGCGGCCCCTTCCTGTCGGCCTGGCTGCTCGACAGCAATGGATTCCGCGCCGCCTTGTGGTTCATCGCCTGCTCGGCCGCCGCGTGCTTGCTGCTGCAGCTCTTCTGCATCCCCGAGAGTCCGGTACGGGAGTCGGACCACCGTATGGACTGGATCGGCGGCCTGCTACTGGGGGGCGGCCTGACCGCTGTCGTCTACGCCATCGGCGAGGGTTCACACTGGGGCTGGACCAATGGCAAGACTCTCACCTGGATCGGGCTGGGTGTGCTGGCGGTGCTCGTCTTCATCCCCTACGAGGCGAAGGTGGCCCATCCGCTCGTCCCGCTCTCGCTGGTCAGGAGGCGTCGTGTGTGGACCGTCTTCCTGGCCACCTCGGTCGCGGCGGGTGCGACCTACGCGGTGGGCACGGTCACCATGATCCTCACCCTCATGCCCGAAATCCCCGGTGTGTCCGACGGGTTGGGCTGGTCGGTCACCAAGAGCGCCGTGGTCAGCGCTCCGATCAGTGTCCTGGTCATCGTGATCGCCGTTCTGGCGGGCAAGCTCGCCCGCCGGTTCGACACCAGGATCCTGCTGGCGATCGGCGGCGCGCTCGTCACGGCCGGTTACGCTGTCGGATCCCAACTGCACCACAACGAGTGGCAGTTCATTGTGATGGGCCTGATCAGCGGCCCCGGTATGGGTCTGGTCGTTTCCATCATGCCGATCATGGTGATCCAGTCGGTGGCTCCCGAGGAGCAGGCCCTCGCCAACGGCTCGCAGTGGCTCGTGCAGGGCGTGATGCAGGTGGTCATCACCCAGCTCGTCTTCACGACGATGGCCCGGGACGGTGCCGTCGCGCACGGCACGCAGTTCTATCTCGACGCCGGCTTCACCAACGCGTTCCTGCTGGTGGCCGGCGCCTGTGCGGTCGGAACGCTTCTGGTGGCGGCCATTCCCAAGGCTCGCCCGGTCGACGCCGTCGAGGCGGGGCAGGCGGCCTGACACCCGTTCCCGGACCGGCTTCCGGGAAGCCAATCCGGTTCCCCGGTGGTGTGTACAGAGCCGGTCGGTCGGTACACACCACCGGGAGCCCACGGCCCGGGTCCGGTGGCCCCGGTGCCGCGGCGTCTCACCCCAGCTGAGTCGAGTAGGACACTTCCTCGACCACGACCTGGCCGTGGACCGGTTCGACGCCGAGCATCCGGCCGGTGAATCCTCCGGCCACCTCCGTGGAGAGGTAGCGCCCGTCGAGGGTGGCCAGGACGTCACAGGTACCGTCGTCACCCACCACCGCGAGTTCCACGAGGTCGGGCTCGTCGGGTGCGCCGAACTGCGCGGGGCGGTCGGAGTCCCGGACCGTGATGCGCAGGGTGACGTTCCTCCCGGCGCAGCGGGACCTCCGTGCGACCGGGCTGACGGCGGGTCCGATGGCGGCCGTCGCCTCGACGCCGTCCGCGTCGGCGGTCAGCCCGTACCAGTGGTCGCCGTCGATCCGGAGCAGGAAACGGCCGGTTCCGCCGGACGTGTCCAGTCGTGCCTGTGCGGTCCACCGGGTGTCCCTGGCACGCGTCAGAAGCAGCGCCGGCGACTCCTGCTGCGACGGCCGTTCGAGCACCAGGCGGCCTCGGTCCTCCCAGCGGGCGAAGGTGGCGGGAGCGGTGCCGGGCGCGACCCAGCGCGGATCCAGTTCGGACGTCTCGAACCGGTCGGTGAAGGCGTGGTCCCGTGGTCGCGCGGCGAACCGCTGCTCGTCCACGACCGGCCAGCCGTCCACCCAGTCCACGCCGGCAAGGAAGGTTTCGCGCCCGTTGACATGGAATTTGGGGGTCCTTCCGCGCGGTCGCACGCCCAGGTACACCATGGCCCAGGATCCGTCGGCCAGTTCCACGAGGTCGCCGTGCCCGGTGTTCTGCACCGGGTGGTCCGTGCTGCGGTGGGTGAGGATCGGGTTGTGGGGAGCCGCCTCGAAGGGGCCGTCAAGGGTACGGGCGCGGGCGACGGTGACGGCGTGGCCTCGCTCGGTGCCGCCTTCGGCGAGCAGGAGGTACCACCACTCCCCCACGCGGTAGAGATGCGGTCCTTCCGGGGCGGCGAGACCGGTGCCGTTCCACAGCAGGCGCGGCTCCGCAAGCATCGCGCCGGCCGTGGGATCGATCGGCACGCTCGCGATGCCGTGCAGGCAGGGCTGGAAGGAAGCCCAGGTGAGGTGGCATACGCCTGTCTCGTCCCAGGTCAGATCGGGGTCGATGCCGATCGTGCCCGCCACGTGCACCGGATCCGTCCACGGCCCTTCCGGCCGCTCGGCCGACACGATCAGGTGTCCCCGGCGTATCTCGGAGATGTTCGTCGTCACCAGCCAGAACCTGCCGTCGTGGTGACGGAGTGTCGGCGCGTAGATGCCCGAACTGGCGGTTCCTGCGTGCGGCGTGAGCTGACTCGGACGGGTCAGCGCGTTGCCGATGTGCGTCCAGGTGAGCAGATCGGTGCTGTGGTGGATCGGAACGCCCGGTACGTACTCGAAGCTGGAGTTGGCGAGGTAGTACGCGTCGCCGACGCGGCAGACCGAGGGGTCGGGGTGGAATCCCGCGATGACGGGTGTCGTCATGATGTCTGTCTCCTCAAGGTGCGGGCCGTCGGGCGTCGGCCCGGTCGAGCGGGGCATGAGGGGCGCCGGGGTCGAAACCGCCGGAACGCCGCGAGGACCGGCGGGTCGATCCTCGCGCGCGGGGAGGTGCTGTCGATGGCGGCATCGGTCACGCAAGGCGGATCGCCGTGTGGACGCAAGATGTCGGTCCAGCCACAGGGACGGGCAGTGGCGCGGTTCAGGCGGCAGACCGGCCGTCGGCGGGCGGGAACACCACCCCGTTGACGAAGGAGGCTGCGTCGGAGGCAGGAAGGTGAGGGCGGGCCGCGCGTCCGATGTACGGTGCCGCACCGGTCACCACGACGCTGTGTCCTACTGGATCGGTACTCATCCAGATCTCCCTGTTTCGGCCCTGCAGGTGGGTTGAGTCGGGCGGAATTGGCACTACTGACGCGTGTCAGTAGCCAAGACGAAGTCGGAGGTCGTTCACAAGGGGCCGCTTCATCAAGATCGGGTAACGGCCGGTACCGCTGGGGAAGGGGCGAGAACCGAAGAACAGCACAGTTCACGGGGAGACGACCGTGACTCTCGGCGGACAGCTGTGGTCGGCGATCCGCCGTACCGCCTCCACCGTCGGCACGGCGGGCGGGGCAGCGAGACCACGGGAGGAGTACCGGGCGAGCAGCAGTATCCCTCGGGCGGTCAGCACGGCGCCCGTGATGGCCAGTACTGTCCCCAGGGCCCCGCCCGAGAACCGTTCGCCGAGAAGCGCCACGCCGATGACGGCCGCCCAGAGCGGGTTGGCGAGGGTGAGAATCGCCAGGGAAGTTCCGAGTCCGCCCGTGTACGCGGACTGCGACAGCAGCACGCCCACCACCGCGAGGCCGATCGCCGCCAGCGCCATCACGAACGTCTGCCACGTGAGCAGCCGGCCGGTGTGCAGCACGGTCTGGGTGAGGGCGGAACCGGTGCCGGAGACGATCCCGGAGGCGGTGGCGAACACGGGCGCGCGCAGACCCGGATGACGGACGGACACGGCAAGGGCGGCGACGAGCAGGGCGATCGCCGCGACGGCGAGGGATCCCGTGGTGGCGAGAGTGCCGCCCGCCCCGGTGGTCGACATGAGCGGGAGCAGCAGGGCGAAACCGGCGGCGGTCAGGCAGACGCCCTTCCACTCCGCGGGGCCGACGCCCCGGCCGGCGGCGCGGGCACCGATCGGGACCGCGACGACGATGGTGAGGGCGCCGAGACACTGCACCAGACTCAGCGGTCCGTAGGCGAGGGCGGCGACGTGCAGGACTGCGCCGAGACCGTTGGCGCAGACCGACACCCACCAGACGCCGTCGGTCAGCATGGCTCGCAGACCGGCCCCGGCGGCTCTCTCGGCCACCCGGTGCTGCACCGCGGCCGCGGTCGCGTAGGCGACGACGGACGCGAGGGCGAGGGCTACGGCAGCCGGGATGTTCGTCACGACAACTCTCCAGTCACGAGGTCTGCGGTCTCGCACACGCCGGTGATGCGATGTGACGAGAGAAGGGGCCGCCCCAGCCGGAACACGTGCCGTCCGGGTGAGGAAGTGGGAGGACGCCCCGGTCTCCAGACTTCCGTCGCGGGAGCACCATGACGAGGCGGTGCGCCCCCGGGTCCGAGGTGTAGAGGGCTACACCCGGCCACCGCCGCTCCGCACCGGGGGATTCGTCCCGGCATGCCGCCGAGGAAGCCGAGCAGTGTCGCCGGAGCCGCCGGAACGGCTCGGGCCCGGCGGCGAGCGGAAGATTCGCTCGGCCGCCGGGCCCGGTCCCCGCCGTTCCCCGTCCCCACGGTCACGGCGGATGTGGGGCCGCCACCGCTGGAGCGGCCCCGGTCAGTCGATGGGTGCGCAGAAGGCCTCCCACCGGGTCGTGGTTCTCTATCCGCGGTATGCGGGCTCGTTCTCGTACTGGTGGGACGGTGTGTGCGCCGTGGTGCGGGTGAGGGCTTCACCTTCGATGTCGATGTCGGGCAGGAGACGGTCCAGCCGGCGCGGCAGGCGCCAGGCGCGGTCGCCCAGCAGGGCGAGAACGGCGGGAACGACGGCCATGCGGACCACGAAGGCGTCGAAGAGGACCGCGACGGCCAGGCCGAAGCCGATCATCTTGATCATGGACTCGGCGGAGCCGATGAAGCCGGAGAACACCGCGATCATGATCAGCGCGGCGGCCACCACGACCCGGGAGCTGGAGCGGAAGCCGGAGACGATGGCCTGAGCGGGCCGCTCACCGTGGACGTAGGCCTCGCGGATGCGGGAGACGAGGAAGACCTCGTAGTCCATGGCGAGTCCGAAGACGATGCCCACCAGGAAGATCGGCATCATGCTCATGATCGGACCGGTCTGTTCCACGCCGAGCAGTTCGGCGCCGTATCCGTGCTGGAAGACCAGGACCACCGCGCCGAGGGCGGCCAGTACGGAGAGCAGATAGCCGAGGGCGGCCTTGAGGGGCACCAGGAGGGAGCGGAAGACCACCATCAGCAGCACGATGGCCAGGCCGACCACGACGATCAGGTAGGGCACGAGCGCGGACTGGAACTTCTGGGCGAAGTCGATGTTCGCCGCGGTGCTGCCGGTGATCTCGTAGGTGGCGCCGACCTGCTGCTCCACGGCCGGACGGTCGCTGCGGATGGCCTTGACGAGGTCGATCGTCTCGGCGTCGGTGGGAGCGGTGGAGGGGGTGGCGGAGAGGATGGCCGCGTCGCGGGCCTGGTTGAACTGGGCCGGGGAAACGGACACGATGCCGTCGGTGGCGGCTATCTCCTCGGAGATGGTCGCGACGGCCGCCTCGGGGTCATCGCTGTTCTTGGTGTCGACGACGACGGTCAACGGGCCGTTGAAGCCGGGGCCGAAGCCCTCGGCGAGGGCGTCGTAGGCGCGCCGTTCGGTGGTGGTGGTGGGCTTGGCCTCGTCGCCGGGCATGCCCAGCTGCAGGCCGGTCGCCGGGATGGCCAGCGCGCCCAGGCCGATCACACCGAGCAGCAGCACGAGCACCGGGCGGCGCACCACGAGGCTGGCCCAGCGGCTGCCCATGTTGTCGGCGGTCTGGCTGCGGCCGGAGGTGGTGATCTCGCCGCCCCGCTTGGCCGCCTTGCGGTCGCGGCGGGCGAGGACGGCCTTGGGCCAGAAGCCGAGCAGGGCCGGCACGAGGGTGAGGCAGATCAGGACGGCGATGACAACCGCGCCGGCGGCACTCAGGCCCATCTTGGTCAACATCGGGATGCCCACCACCGACAGCCCGGCCAGGGCGATGACGACGGTCAGGCCGGCGAAGACCACGGCCGATCCGGCGGTGCCCACGGCGAGCCCGGCCGCCTCCCGCGGGTCACGGCCCTTGGCGCGCTCTTCGCGGTAGCGGGAGACGACGAACAGGGCATAGTCGATGCCGCACGCCAGGCCGAGCATGGAGGCGAGCGTGCCGGTGGTCAGGGAGAGACCGAAGGTGCTGCCCAGGGCGATGATGCCGGTCATGCTGATGCCGACGCCGATGATCGCGGTCAGCAGCGGCAGTCCGGCAGCGGCCATGGAGCCGAAGGTGATCACCAGGACCACCGCGGCCACCAGCAGGCCCATCGCCTCGGCCGATCCGCCGGCCGCGGGCTGCGTCGCCAGGGCGTCGCCGCCGACCTCGACGGTCAGGCCGGTGTCCCTGGCCTGGTCGACGGCCTTCTGAAGGTGTTCCTTGCTCGCGTCGGTGAGATCCGCCGCCTTCACCTCGAAGGTGACGGTGGAGTACGCGATGGAGGCGTCCTCGCTGACCGCCTTCGCCTGGAACGGGTCGACCGCCCGGACCACCTGCGAACCCTCGCCGGCCTCGCCGACCAGTTCCTCGATGGCCGCCTTGTTCTCCGTGGCGGTGACCTTCTCCCCGTCGGGGGCGACGAACACGAGCCGGGCGCTCGCACCCTCGGCGCCCGAATCCGGGAAGCGCTCGTCCATCAGGTCGAACGCCTTCTGCGACTCAAGGCCCGGCATGGCGAACCCGTCGTCGGGGGCGGCGGGTGCCTTGGCCGCGGCGAAGCCCACGGCGGCCAGCACGCCCACCCACAGGAACGTGACAAGCCAGCGCCGTCGGAAGGCCATACGACCGACGTTGTACAGAAAAGTTGCCATGGCGGGGAGAACGCCTCCACATCAGCGGTACGGAGCAAGAGACAGGGCCGGCACTCGCGTCCGCCGCGGCGGACGCCGAGGCGGCGTGCCCTGTGTGCTCTCCACGATCCCGTCCGGCGGGCGCCGCGACGAGGGAGTGATCTCCCGAACCGATGGTGTAGCCCGCTACACCATCGGGCGAGGGCGTCAAACGGCCGAGCGCGGGTCCTTCAGATACGTGAGGACGGCCAGCACCCTGCGGTGCCCGCTGTCGCTGGGCGGCAGACCGAGTTTGAGGAAGACGTTGCCGATGTGCTTGCTCACCGAGCGTTCCGTCACGACCAGGGTTTTGGCGATGGTGGTGTTGTCGTGCCCCTCCGCCATCAGCTTCAGCACCTCGCGTTCACGAGGGGTCAGCGAGTCCAGCGGTGAGTCGCGGCGGCGGGTGAGCAGCTCGGTGACGACCTCGGGGTCCAGGGCCGTGCCTCCGGCGGCGACCCGTTCCAGGGCGTCGAGGAACTCGTCCACTCTTCCCACTCGGTCCTTGAGCAGGTACCCGACTCCGCTGCTGCCGCCGCTCAGCAGCTCGGCGGCGTAGGACTCCTCGACGTACTGCGAGAGCACCAGTACCGGCAGGCCCGGGATCCGCTCACGGGCGGCGAGGGCCGCGCGCAGCCCCTCGTCCCGGAATCCGGGCGGCATGCGCACATCGAGCACGGCGACGTCCGGGCGGTGTTCCAGCAGGGCCGGCAAGACTTCCGGCCCCGTTCCGGCGACGGCCACCACCTCGTGTCCGGACGAGGTGAGCAGGAGGACCAGACCTTCACGCAGAAGCGCGTTGTCTTCGGCGATCACCACACGCAAGGGAGCTCCACGGCAACGACTGTCGGTCCTCCTTCGGGACTGATCACCGTCACCGTACCGTCCAGCGCGGCCACCCGGCGACGGATGCCGATCAGCCCTGAGCCACCGGTCTCGTCCGCGCCGCCCGTGCCTTCGTCCCGCACGGTCACCCGCAGACCGGTGCGCAGCCGTTCGAGCCGGACGGTGGCGCGTGGGGAGCCACTGTACTTGGCGGCGTTGGTCAGGGCCTCCGCCACGGCGAAGTACGCTGCCGCCTCGACCGCCGCGGGGGGCCGGGGACCGTCGTCGGCCAGACCGTCGGTGGCGACGGCCACGTCCAGTCCGCTGCCGGCCGCCAAGGCTCGCACCGCTCCGGCCAGGCCCCGGTCCGAGAGGATCGGGGGGTGGATGTTCCGTACGACCTGGCGCAGTTCGGTCAGGGCCTGCTCCGCCTGTTCCTGCGCGTCGTCGAGGAGCTTGCGCGCGGTCTCGGGCTGATGGTCGTAGGCACGCCGGGCGAGCCCGAGCCGCATGGACAGGGACACCAGATGTGCCTGTGCGCCGTCGTGCAGGTCGCGTTCGATGCGGCGCAGTTCCGCGCCGTGTGCGGCGATGGCGTCTGCCCTGGTCTCGGTCAGTTCGTCGACCCGGGCCGCCAGCACCGCCTGCGGGGAGGGCCTGAGCAGGGCGGCCGACCAGCCGGCCTCCAGGTCCGCCAGGCGGCTGATCAGCGGCAGTACGACCGGTCGGCGCCGCAGCAGCCCGCTCCACACTCCGTCGACGACCAGACCGAGCAGCCACAGGGGGACCGTGAGCAGCCCTATCCAGCCGTAGACGTAGAAGGCCGCCATCCACAGCAGGTCGGAGCGGGTGCCGGGGTCTCGCACCGAGGTACGCAGACGTTCCCGCAGGCGGCCGGTGATCGGCTGGTACGCCTGCGGGATCTCGCTGCCCGTCCACGAAGCGACCAGATGCCGTTTGGCACCGGCGATCCGGCGAATCAGCAACACCGTTTCCGGGAACAGCCAGGCGCCGATCACGATCAGCGTGCCGGCGGCTGCGATCAGGAGCACGCAGACAAACAGGCACATCCCGAAGACCATCACGACCGATCTGCCCAGTTGAAGGGTCGCCCGAGCGGCCTGGCCCATCGTTTTCCACATATCGCTCACATTAGGCGGACCGGCGACCGCGAGCGGGAGAGCACAGCACCCCACGGTGGTGTAGCGGGCTACACCACCGCTCCTCCCTCCGCGCCCAACGGGCGCAAGGTGCCGGTCGAAGAACAGCCGACAACGGTCGTCCACAGGATCCGCACCGAACCGGTTCCACCTGTGAGGGCTCAGTCCTTGGACATCGCGAGTGCCGCCTCCGCCTTCTTGCGGTAGTTCGCCAGCTTCTCCGTCGGGGCGACGGCCGCCTGCTTGCTGCGGGGCTTCACGGACACGTCGTGGCCCTCGGCGGCCCTGCGGAGCGCGCCCACCGTGGCCTGCTCGCGCGGGATGTGCGCGAAGGGGTCGAAGGAGTACCAGCGCATCGCGTTCTCGTGGGTCATCTTGTGGATCTCGTCGTCCGGCACGTCGTTCGCCGTGAGCACCCGGTGCAGTTCCTCCGGTGCGTCGGGCCACATGGAATCGCTGTGCGGATAGTCCGCCTCCCAGCAGATGTTGTCGACGCCGATGTCGTGGCGCAGCTTCACGCCGACGGGGTCGGAGATGAAACAGGTGAGGAAGTGCTCGCGGAAGACCTCGGACGGCAGCTTGCCGCCGAAGTCCTGGAGGGTCCAGGTGGCGTGCATCTCGAAGGTGCGGTCGATGCGGTCCAGGAAGTACGGGATCCAGCCGGTGCCGCCCTCGGACAGAGCGATCTTGATGTGGGGGTACTCCTTGAGCACGCGCGACCAGACCAGGTCGGCAGCGGCCTGGACCAGGTTGATCGGCTGGAGGGTGATCATCACGTCCGGCGGGGCGTCGGGGGCCGTGATGGCGAGGCGACCCGAGGATCCGATGTGCAGGTTCATCACCGTGCCGCAGTCGGTCAGTGCCCGCCATACCGGGTCCCAGTACTCGGAGTGGAAGCTCGGGTAGCCGAGCGGCACCGGGTTCTCGGGGAAGGTCAGCGAGTGGCAGCCCTTCTCGGCGACCCGCCGGATCTCCTGGGCGCACAACTCGGCGTCCCAGATCGCCGGGAGCGCCATCGGGATGAACCTGCCGGGGTGGGCGCCGCACCACTCGTCGATGTGCCAGTCGTTGTAGGCGCGCACCAGGGCCAGGGAGAAGTCGGAGTCCTCGGTGGCGAACAGCCGGGCGGAGAAGCCCGGGAAGGAGGGGAAGTTCATCTGGGCCAAAACACCGCCGGCGTTCATGTCGGCGACCCGTTCGTCGACGTCGTAGCAGCCGGGCCTGATCTCGTCCAGGCCCTGCGGCTCCATGCCGTACTCCTCCTTGGGACGCCCGGCGACCGCGTTGAGCGCGACGTTGCCGACCGAGTTGTCCCGGAACTGCCAGACGTCGGTGCCGTCCTCTCGGCGGACCAGACGGGGGGCGTCCTTCTTGTAGCGGTCCGGCAGGTGGTTCACGAAGATGTCGGGCGGCTCGATGATGTGGTCGTCGACGCTGATGAGAATCATGTCGTCGCGGTCCATGGGGTTCCTCCTCGGGGCTCGGTCTCGGATCAGTCGGAGGCGGGCAGCGCTTTGGGCGCCTTGATGGTCAGCGGTTCGCCTGCGTAGGCGAGATGGCCGGAGCCGGAGGCGGTGCAGAGGAGTTCGAGGGTGTCGGCGGCGTCGACGTACCGCTTGCCGATGAGGGTGCCCGGCGTACCGTCGACCTGCGACGGGGCGGGGGCCTCGGCGGCGGGGACCATCGGGCTGCCGCCGCACTCGATCGGGCCCGCCGCCTGCTGCGGGGCCCTGATGACGATCACCCGTGTGGTGTCGGTGGCCGAGGCGAGCTGGTCACCGGGGCGCGGGGTCGGTGCGGGGGACGCCATTGCGCGGATCTCCTTCCGGGAGCGATGTCGTGGGGGGCGTGGTGGTGAGCCGCTCACCCAGCAGCTCCAGGTCGTAGGACTGGCGGGCCAGCCAGAAGCGCAGGAAGCCGGTGAGCGAGTAGCGCAGGAAGAGCGCCGCGCCCACCACCGCGGCGGCAATCCCGCCGAGGCCGACGGCGAGGGCGTCGCCCTGGGCCAGTGAGTTGTCGGTGCCGTGGGCGAGGGGGAAGGCCACCGCGCCGAGGACGAGTCCCACGGCCATCAGGACTCCGCCCAGGCGGAGCCACAGGGCGGCGCGTGCGACGGCGGGGTCCGGGATCTTCAGCTCGGCGAGTTCGCGGACGAAGCGTTCCGCGCGTGGCTCCGGGGCGGGGCTGGACGTCATGGGGCGCTCCCCAGGTAGTAGGAGGAGAGTTCTGCGTGCAGGGAACCATCGGGGTGTCCCTGCCACGGGATCCGGCCGCGGACGAGGACGGCGGCACGGTCGGCGATCTTCAGGACGGCGGCGGCGAACTGCTCGACGACCAGGACCGCGACCCCCTCCCGGGCGATGTCCGCGACCCGCTCGTACAGGTCCGCCACGACCAGCGGGGCCAGCCCCATGGAGAGTTCGTCGAGCAGCAGGACGGCGGGATCGGTGGTGAGTCCGCGGGCGAGGGCGAGCATCTGCTGTTCTCCGCCGGAGAGGGTGCCGGCGGCCTGTGCGCGCCGGTCGCCGAGCACGGGGAAGCGGGCGTAGGCGGCGTCCTCGACCTCCTCCCGGGTGCGGCCGGTGAAGGTCATCATCCAGAGGTTGTCCCGCACCGAGAGGTTGGGGAAGACCCCACGGCCCTCGGGGATGAGGCAGACGCCGGCCCGGGCCAGCTCCCCGGCACGGGCCCCGCAGACGTCCCGGCCGCCGAGGAGGAGCCGGCCGCCGCTGATCGGGTGGACTCCCGCGGCGGCCTTCAGGGTCGTGGTCTTGCCCGCTCCGTTGGGGCCCAGGAGTGCCACGACCTGACCGGCGCCGACCTCGAGGTCCACGCCGTGCAGGACGGTGATCCCGTCGTACGCGGCGCGCACGCCGCTCAGTTCGAGGAGCGGGCCCCCGGTGGCTCCCATGGTCATTCCTCCCCCAGGTAGGCCGCGAGCACCGTCTTGTCGTGGCGGATCCGCGCGGGCGGTCCGCTGGCGACGACGGTGCCGAGGTCGAGGACGTGGACCTCGTCGCAGACGGTCATGACCAGGCTCATGTCGTGCTCGACGAGGAGTACGGCGGTGCCCTCACCGGCGAGGGAGCGGAGCAGATCGGCGAACCGCCCGGTCTCCTCGGCGTCCTGTCCCGCGGCGGGTTCGTCGAGGAGCAGGACCTTCGGTTCCAGGACGAGCGCGCGGGCGACCTCGACGAGCCGGGCCACGCCGGTGGGCAGGGCGTCGGCGGGCGCGTCGCCCCGGTCCGTCAGACCCAGGCGGGCCAGCACCCGGTCCGCGGCATGGGCCGCGTGCCGTCGCCCGGGGCCGAGCTCGGCGGCGACCAGGAGGTTGTCGCGCACGGTGAGGCGGCCGAACAGCTCCAGGTGCTGGAAGGTGCGGGAGAGTCCGCGTCGGGCCCGGCGGGCCGGGTCCTCCCGGGTGACGTCGTGTCCGTCGAGCAGGACCCGGCCGGTCAGCGGCCGGCGCAGTCCGGAGACGACGTCGAACAGGGTGCTCTTGCCCGCTCCGTTCGGTCCGATGAGCCCGGTGACGCGGCCGGCCTCCGCGGTCAGGGACACCGTGTCCAGGGCGCGGCGGCCCCCGAAGGAGACGCTCACCTCCTCAACTCGCAGCAGTGGCACGACTCAGCACCTCCCCGTCCTCGGGTCCGAAGGGGCGGCGGACGCCCCACCACTCCACCGGCACGTCGTGGTCCGTGGCCCGGCGCGCGGACGCGCGGGCGTTGAGCGCCAGAGCGGCCACGAGGGCCGCGACGAGCAGCAGGCCGCCGTGCACCGCGCCGGTGGCGGCGAGCAGCCAGCACAGGGCGAGCACACCGAGCAGTACGGGGAACAGGGTCCGGTCGCGGGCGAGTCTCGCCCATTCGGCGTGCATCCGGGGGACGACTCCGGCGGGACTGTGGGCGAGGCCCATCCCGGCGAGTGCGATGAGCAGCGCGGTCAGGTCGTGCGCCCAGGAGCCGAGGTCCGCGAGCAGCTGGGTCGGGACGACGAAGGCGATCCCCGCGAACAGGCCGGTTCCCACGGCTCCGAGCCCTCCGACGACCGCGATGAGGAAGATCGGCAGACCGGCGACGAGGTTGAACTGCTCGGCGGTGACGGTCTGCAGCTGCATCCCGTAGAGGGCGCCGCCGAGGCCCGCGAGGCCGGCCGACAGGGCGAAGACCGCGACCTTGGCGCCGAGCAGGCGTCCCCCGAGGGTGACGAAGGCGGCCTCGCTGTCGCGCAGGGCGATCAGCCGGCGGCCGAAGCGGCCACGGCGCAGCGCGGCCACGGCGAGCGACGCGAGCGCGAGGAACACGGCGGCGAGGAGCAGCAGTTGGGTTGGTGAGGTGAGGTGACGGCCGAACAGGTCGGGACCGGTGACCGGCACGGACCCCTGATCGAACAGGGCGATGCGCACACCGAACACGTCGACCGCCGGGAGGGTGAAGATCCAGCGGTCGAGGATCACGGCGAAGGCGGCGGTTCCGAGCGCCAGGTAGACGCCGGACAGGCGCAGCGCGGGCAGGGCGACGACCGCTCCTACGGCCGCCGCGACCAGCACGGCGACGGGCAGCGCCCACAACTCGCCCCGCGCACCGAGGTGGCCCCACACCACCGCGCCGATCCCGGCGATGGACAGCTGGCACAGCGAGATCTGCCCGGTGAACCCTGCGAGCGGCACGTAGGACAGGGCGATGATGCCCAGGGAGAAGACCGTGCCGTAGGAGACGACCGCCTCGTCGGTCAGTACGGTGGCCAGGACCAGTGCGAGGAGCAGGACGCTGCCGGCGAAGACGAGGCTGCCGCGTGCGGTGGGCAGCGGTACGCGGACCAGACGGCGGTCGCGGCCGAGGAGCCTGCGGTGCGGGAAGACGAGCAGCGCCAGGAGGAGCAGCAGGGCGGGTGCGGCCAGCCGCAGGCCGGGCAGGTAGTCGTTCTGCGGCAGGTAGCCGGCGAGGTAGGCCTCCAGCAGGCCGACGACGACCGCGCCCAGGAAGGTGAGCGGCAGGCTGCGCAGTCGGCCGAAGACGGCGGCGGTGTAGGCGCTGACGATGAGCAGGGAGAGCTGCTGGGCGTCGAGCGCGACGGCGGGCGCGATGAGGATGCCGCCGACGGCGGCGAGCTGGATGCCGAGCATCCAGGCGAGACGGCCGGCCCGCAGCGGGTCGGCGCCGGTCAGCCCGGCGAGGGTGCGGTCGTCGACCGAGGCGCGCATCTCCGTGCCGGCCCGGGTGCGGTGGAGCAGGAACCACAGTGCCGCGGCGACGGCGACCGCGACGGCCATGGTGACGGCCTGGTGCCAGGTGACGGAGGCCGGGCCGAGGCGGATCGCGGGCCGGTCGGCGAGGAACGGGGCAAGTGGCCGGGGGCTGTTGGGATCCCAGACCCAGCGGGCGAGCGCGATGCACCCGGTGAGCAGGGCCACTGTCATGACGAGTCGTTCGGCCTCGCCGAGGGCCTGGACCGGGCGCATCAGCACGCGTTCCACGAACAGGCCGAAGGCGGGCGCGAGGACGAGCAGCACGGTGGCGAGGGCGAGCGGTACCGGCCACCCCCAGCCGACGGCGAGCTGCCAGTAGGAGAAGGCTGCGAGCATGCCGGCCGCGCCGTGGGCGAAGTTGAAGACGCCCGCCGTGGTGTGGGTGAGTACCAGGCCGCTGCCGATCACGGCGTAGATCGCGGCGGTGCTCAGGCCCACCACCGTGAAGGCCAGGAATTGATCCATGGCTTGGAAACTAGCTTCTCTCTATTGGAGAATCAACCATTCGTACATGATACTCATCAGCGAGAATCTCATTCTCTTCCCGTGTGGACAACGAGAGAGGCAGCCCCTTGAGCCCTACCGACGACCTGGTGGAGATCGAACAACTCCTCGCCCGCTACGCGGTCGCCATGACCCGCGGCGACGTGGACAGGGTGCTCGGCGTGTTCACCGCGGACGGCAGCTACAGCGCGTTCGGCGACACCTACCCGCTCGACGAGTTCCCCGCGTTGATCGCCGCGGCGCCCAAGGGCCTGTTCCTCGTGGGCACGCCGGTGATCGAGCTGGACGGCGACACCGCCACCGGCACCCAGCCCCTGTGCTTCGTCGAGCACTCCGAGCACGCGATGCGCATCGGCTACTACAACGACACCTACGTACGGACGGCCGGGGGATGGCGGCTGCGCACCCGCGCGATGACCTTCATCCGGCGCAGCGGCGACCACGACTCCGGCCGCCCGCACGCCTTCGAGCGCACCCGCTCATGAGAACCGCGGAATTCAGGCGGGAGCTGCGGGCCTGGCTCGACGGCCACGATCTGGCTCCGGGCGACGACCACGGCCTCGATGCCCAGGTGGCACAACTCGCCCGAGTCCGCCGGGCGTTGTGGGAAGCGGACTGGATGCGGTACGGCTGGCCCCGCGAGGTCGGGGGACTCGGCGGGCCCGGCGTCCTGCGGGCGGTGCTCGGCGAGGAGGTCGCCTCACGCGACCTGGCCGAGCCCGGCATCTGGTCGATGGTCGAGGTCCTGGTCCCCACCCTGATCGACTACGCGCCGCCCGCGCTGGCCGCCGAGATGGTGCCCCGGCTGTTGAGCGGCCGCGAACAGTGGTGCCAGGGCTTCTCCGAGCCGGGCTCGGGCAGTGACCTGGCCTCGTTGTCCACGCGGGCGGTGCGCGACAACGGGGGAGACTGGGTGGTGTCCGGGCAGAAGGTGTGGACGAGCCTCGCCCAGTACGCCGCCCGCTGCGTCCTGCTGGCCCGCACCGGCGGGCCGGGCCACGACGGCATCAGTGCCTTCTTCGTGGACATGGACTCCCCCGGCATCACCGTACGGCCGCTGCGCACGATGCACGGCGTCGACGAGTTCGCCGAGGTCTTCCTCGACGAGGTACGCGTCCCCGGCGAGCGCCTGCTCGGCGCACCGGGCGACGGCTGGAAGCTGGCCATGGACCTGCTGCCGCACGAGCGCTCCACCTGCTTCTGGCACCGGATCGCCCACCTGCACAGCCGCCTGGACCGGCTGCTGGCGGACGGCTGCGAGCCGGACGCCGGTGCCCTCGGCGCGGCCTGGCTCGATCTGCACACCGCGCGCTGCCGCTCGGCGCTCACCCAGCGGGCGCTGGCCGAGGGCGGCCGGCTGGGGCCGGAGACGTCCGTGGACAAGATCCTCCTCGCCACCGCCGAGCAACGGCTCTTCGACACCGCGCGCGACCTGCTGCCCGGCACCGTCGAACTGACGGACGAGGGGGCATGGCGCACGGAGTACCTCTACTCGCGTGCGGCGACCATCTACGGCGGCACCGCGGAGATCCAGCGCAACATCGCCGCCCGCCGTCTGCTGGATCTCGGGAAGGAGTGACCGCTCGTGGACGCCGAAGAGCGCGAGCTGCTGGAACAGACCCTGCGCAAGACGATGTCGGGCGCCTCGGGCCCTGTCCTCGACGCCTCGCTCGCCGACCTCGGCTGGGCCGAGATGCTGGCCGAGGAGCCCGGCACGGCGATCCCGCTGGTGTTCCGCCTGCTCGGCGAGACGGGGGCGCACGCGTCCGTCCTCAACGACATCGTCCTGCGCGAGACCGGAGGCCCGCCGGGGCGGACACCGGCGCTGCCGTACACGGGCGGTCTCTGGGTGGAGTGGGCCCGGGACGGCAGCGCGGACGACTGTCCGCTGGACCCCTCGCTCCCGCTGCGGCGCGTCGCCGCGGGCGGTGCCGTGCCGTTGGCCGAAGGACGCCGGGCGCTGGGCTGGTGGCTGCTCGGGACCGGGCGGGCGATGCTCGCGCTGGCCCGCCGGCACGTCCTGGACCGGCACCAGTTCGGGCGTCCGCTGGCCTCCTTCCAGGCACTGCGGCACCGCCTGGCCGAGGCGTACGTGGGTCTGGAGGGCGCCGAAGCGGTCCTGACGGCCACCGGAGACGACGACACCTGTGCCCTCCTCGCCAAGGCGGCGGCCGGCCGGGCCGCCCTCACCGCCGCCCGGCACTGCCAGCAGGCACTCGGCGGTATCGGCTTCACCGCCGAACACGATCTGCACCGACACGTCAAACGCGCCCTCGTCCTCGACGGACTGCTCGGCTCCGCCCGCGACCTCACACGCGAGGCGGGGTCGCTGCTCCTGCGCGAGGGCCGTACTCCACGTCTCGTCGACCTGTGAGGAGAGCCGCGTGACCACCGACCTCTGGCCCGACCTGCTCGGCTGCCTCGATCTGACGGCCGTGGACGAGCACACCTACGAGGGCCGCTCCCAGCGGCTGGAGTACCGCCGGCTGTTCGGCGGGCAACTGCTGGCCCAGTTCGCACGTGCGGCGTCCCGGTCCGTGACCGGCAGGGAACTCAAGTCCCTGCACACCCAGTTCCTGCGCGAGGGCCGCACCGGCGAACCGGTGGTCTACGAGACCGACGTACCACAGCAGGGCCGCACGTTCGCGACCGTGCGGCTCGTCGCACGGCAGCGGCACGGGGTGATCGCGGTGGCCAACGCGAGCCTCCACGGCTGGGAGGAGGGGCCGGAGCGCCAGACGACCGACCCGCCCGCGGCACTTCCCGGCCCGGAGCACCGGGTGGATCTCGGCCTGCTGCCGTGGGAGTCGCGGGCGGCGGCCGACCTCGACACCGAGAAGGCCGAGCCCCCCGTCCACGAGCTGTGGACCCGCATCCCCGAGGCGCCCCGCGCCGCCGCGCCCGCTCTCCTCGCGTACGCCACCGACCTCACGCCGATCGGCACCGCGCTGCGGCCGGTGCCGAGGGTGACGCAGGCGGACTCCGGCACGGTCTTCGTCTCGGCCGTCACCTCGCACACCGTGTGGTTCCACCGGCCGTTCGGCACCGGGCAGTGGCTGCTGCTGCGCCAGCACAGTCCGCTGGCCGCGCACGGACGGTGCTTCGGACGCGGCGACGTACTGACGGAGGAGGGGGTGCTGCTCGCGTCCTTCGCGCAGGAGGCGTTGCTGCGGTTCGTCTGACCGCGCAC
>NZ_JAPSKQ010000045.1:0-14429 GCF_031181555.1 Streptomyces sp.
CGGGCGCCAGCTCCCGCATCGGCGTGAACGGTCCCGGGCGTCCCTCGGGGTCCTTCAGGACGACGTTGGCGGCCACCGCGTCGTGCCCCTCGCGGAACACGGTGGCCGTCACCTCGAACGTCTCGCCGGGCACGGCCTTCGCGGGCCGGCGCCCCTGCCGGACCATCGGCCGGACGTCGAGGACGGGGATGCGTCCCACGGCGGTCGCGGGGGCCGTGGGGGCCGCGGGGCCCGGTCCGGGGTTCGGGGCAGCCGGCCCGGGGGCCGACGCGGGACCGGCGTCGGCCGGGAGGGGCGGAGAGGTTCCGGCGCCGCGCCTCGAAGGCGTCCGGGCGCCGGGCGTCGGGGGGGATGACGAGTGGTGCTTGGCGGGCATGACCGCTCCTGTCCGCGTCAACGTGGGTGGGCGGATGACTGTGGGAAGGTGGGTCCTGCGTGGTGCTCCTGCGGGGAGTACCCGCAGGAGCCTTCCCACCCTATTCGGGTGGGCAATCCGGCACTTTGTTAACTACTCACGCGTATGTCGACATGCAAGACCGGCCCCGTCCGGGCAGGACGGAGCCGGTCCGTGTGGGCCCGCTCCCACACCCGCCGGTGCCACCCCGGCGCCCCGCCCCGTGAGGCGCCGCGCGGGGCGGCGTCAGGAGCGCGGTACCTGGAGCAGCCGGTTCGGCGAACCGGGCCCGCGGCCGGTCACCTTCCCGCTCGCCGCCCCCTTGACCAGCACCTTCGTCACCTGTGCCGGGGTCGCCCGCCGGTGCTCGGCGAGATACGGCGCCGCCGCGCCCGCCGCGTGCGGGGACGCCGTGGACGTCCCCGCACGAGTGGCCCGCCCGAAGCCTCCCGCGGCGGAGGCCGAGGCGATCGACGCCCCCGGAGCGAACAGATCGAGCGCCGAACCGTGGTGGGAGAAGGCCGGTTTCTTGTCCTGCCGGTCGGGCGCGCCCGCCGTGATCGCCTGCCGCACGCCCGCCGCCGAGCGCGGCGGTGTGCCCTCCTCCAGCGTCACCGGGTGACTGCCCGTCACGGAGCCGGGTGCGCCGGCGCCGAGCATCCGTCCCTGCTGGGGTGCGGCGTGCGCGGGCAGGGGGGCGGCCGGGACCGCCGCGGTGCTCAGCACCGCCGTCATGACCCCCGCCCGGCACAGACGCCGTGCTCACGTCCGTGCCGGGGCCCGAGTTCCCCTCCCGCGACTCGGCGTGCGGCGCCGCGGGCCGCCGGGTGCACCCGGCACGGGCGGCACGCCGGAGTGGCAGCGTCTCGTGCGGGGTGAAGCGCCACAAGGACGCCCATGGGGGCGGAATCGGCCATGTCCGCCATGCAGTGAATCGTTTGGTCCGGGGTACGGCGGAGTCCGTGTCCACCGGCTTCCCGCGCGGACCGTACCCGCGCCGGTACTGTCGGCAGCGATGCCCGGACGCACACCGCGTCTTTCACGACCGCGCGAGGTGGAATGTGAAGGCGATCCGTCGATTCACCGTCCGACCCGTTCTCCCCGACACCCTCCGGCCCCTCAGCGATCTGGCCCGTAACCTGCGCTGGTCCTGGCACGCCGGGACCCGTGACCTGTTCCGCTCCGTCGATCCCGGACGCTGGGCCGCCTCGGGCGGCGACCCGGTACGGCTGCTGGGCAGCGTTCCGCCCGCGCGCCTCGCCGAGCTGGCCGGGGACCGTGACTTCCTGGACCGCCTGGAGACGGTCCGGGAGGACCTGCACGCCTACATGACCGGCGACCGCTGGTACCAGGCGCAGGCCGACCGACTGCCCGCCGCCGTCGCCTACTTCTCCCCGGAGTTCGGCATCACGGCCGCCCTGCCGCAGTACTCCGGCGGCCTCGGCATCCTGGCCGGCGACCACCTCAAGGCCGCCAGCGACCTCGGCGTCCCCCTCATCGGCGTCGGCCTGCTCTACCGGCACGGCTACTTCCGCCAGTCCCTGTCCCGGGACGGCTGGCAGCAGGAGCACTACCCCGTCCTCGACCCCAACGAGCTGCCCCTGGACCAGCTCAGGGAGACCGACGGCACCCCCGCCCAGGTCACCCTCGCCCTGCCCGGCGACCGCTCGCTGCGCGCCCGTGTCTGGACGGCCCAGGTCGGCAGGATCCCGCTGCTCCTGCTGGACTCCGACGTCGAGGAGAACGACCTCGGCGAACGCGGCGTCACCGACCGGCTCTACGGCGGCGGCAGCGAGCACCGGCTGCTCCAGGAGATGCTGCTCGGCATAGGAGGGGTCCGGGCGGTGCGCACGTACTGCAGGCTGACCGGGCACGCCGAACCCGAGGTCTTCCACACCAACGAGGGCCACGCCGGCTTCCTCGGCCTGGAGCGCATCGCCGAACTGCGCGCCGAGGGCCTGGACTTCGACTCGGCGCTGGAGGCGGTCCGCGCGGGAACCGTGTTCACCACCCACACCCCCGTCCCGGCCGGCATCGACCGCTTCGACCGCGAGCTGGTCGCCCGCCACTTCGGCCCGCACGCCGAATTGCCGAACATGGAGGTCGACCGCATCCTCCGGCTCGGCATGGAGACCTACCCCGGCGGCGAGCCCAACCTGTTCAACATGGCCGTGATGGGCCTGCGCCTCGCCCAGCGCGCCAACGGCGTCTCCCTGCTGCACGGCCGCGTCAGCCGCGAGATGTTCTCCGGACTCTGGCCGGGATTCGACCCCGAGGAGGTGCCCATCACCTCCGTGACCAACGGCGTGCACGCACCCACCTGGGTCGCCCCCGAGGTGTTCCGGCTCGGCGCCCGGCAGATCGGCGCCCAGCGCGCCGAGGAGGCCCTGAGCGTCGGCGACTCGGACCGCTGGGACTCCGTCGCGGACATCCCCGACCAGGACATCTGGGAGCTGCGCCGGTCCCTGCGCGAACTGCTGGTGATGGAGGTGCGCGAACGGCTGCGCGCCTCCTGGCGCCAGCGCGGCGCCGCGACGGCCGAGCTGGGCTGGATCGACGGGGTGCTCGACCCGGACGTGCTGACCATCGGCTTCGCGCGGCGCGTCCCGTCGTACAAACGGCTGACGCTGATGCTGCGCGACCGGGACCGGCTGATGGACCTGCTGCTGCACCCCGAACGGCCGGTGCAGATCGTGGTCGCGGGCAAGGCGCACCCGGCGGACGACGGCGGCAAGCGGCTCATCCAGGAGCTGGTCCGGTTCGCCGACGACCCGCGCGTGCGGCACCGGATCGTGTTCCTGCCCGACTACGGCATGGCGATGGCGCAGAAGCTCTACCCCGGCTGCGACATCTGGCTGAACAACCCGCTCAGGCCGCTGGAGGCGTGCGGGACCAGCGGGATGAAGGCCGCGCTCAACGGCTGTCTCAACCTGTCCGTGCTGGACGGCTGGTGGGACGAGTGGTTCCAGCCCGACTTCGGCTGGGCGATCCCGACGGCGGACGGGGCCGGCACGGACCCGGACCGGCGCGACGCCATAGAGGCCGCCGCCCTGTACGACCTGCTGGAACAGCGGGTGACGCCGCGCTTCTACGAGCGCGGGCAGAGCGGACTGCCGGACCGCTGGATCGAGATGGTGCGCCGGACGCTGAGCCTGCTCGGCCCGAAGGTGCTGGCCGGCCGCATGGTCCGCGAGTACGTCGAGCGCCTGTACGCGCCCGCCGCCCACGCGCACCGCGCGATGGACCCGGACGCGGCGCGCGATCTCGCCGAGTGGAAGGCCAGGGTGCGCGGCGCCTGGCACGGCGTGACCGTCGACCACGTCGAGACGTCCGCGACGACGGCCACCGCGGAACTCGGCACCACCCTCGCGCTGCGGGTCCGGGTGGGCCTCGGCGGCCTCGGCCCGGACGACGTCGAGGTGCAGGCGGTCTCCGGGCGGGTGGACGAGGAGGACCGCATCACCGACGCGACCGCCGTGCCGCTGAAACCGGCGGGCACCCCCGACCAGGAGGGCCGCTGGGTGTACGAGGGCCCGCTCTCCCTCGACCGCACGGGCCCCTTCGGCTACACGGTCCGCATCCTGCCCAGCCACCGTCTGCTGGCGTCCGGCGCGGAACTGGGCCTGGTCGCGGTGCCGTCGGAGGACCTGGCGGAGGCGGCGGGGCTGCTGATGCGGTGAGGCCGCCGACGCGGTGGAAGCGCCCGTGCCGCCCGGGGCCTCAGTCCGGAAGGCCCCGGGTGGCCAGGTGGCGCAGGACCTTTCCGCACCGGCGGGCGTAGGCGTGCTGCAGTCCCCGGGTGGCCGGGCCGCCCGCGCGGGCGTACCAGCGGGCCGGCCTGCTGAACGCCGAGACGGTCAGCCACACCGTCCCGTCGCCCGTGCGGTCCACGACGAAGGCCTCCTCGCCGCACTCCGGATGACCGGAGAGCGTCCCGTACGCCCAGCCCGTCCGGCGGTGCTCCGCCATCGTCCACACCACCCGGCACGGTGCCTTGATCATGCCGGCGAGGGTGACCGTGACGTCGACGCCGGGGGCCGCCCGGTCGGCCGACGCGTCGATGCCGACACCCATCGCGCGGTGCATCTCCCAGGTCATGACCGCCTCGGCGGCTCTGCGGAGGACCTCCTCGCCCTCGCCGAGGCGCGTGCGGACGTGCAGGGGACGGAAGCCGGGAGGGCAGAAGCCCGGCTCGCGGGTCGCGCCGACGTGGTCGTAGGTGAAGTCCGCCGAAGACATGGGACCCAAGAGTAGGGCGACACCCGGGAACGGTTCGTTCCGGGTGTCGCCCGTCCTGCGTCCCCGTACGGCCTACGGGAAGGTGAGCCGCCAGCCGTTGATGTAGCCGGTGTCCCGGGACGCCTGGTCCTGCACCCGCAGCTTCCAGGTGCCGTTGGCGGTCTCGGAGGAGGCGTTGACCGTGTAGGTCTCCTTGACGTCGTCCGCCGAGTCGCCGGAGCTGCGGTTCTTCAGCCGGTACGCCGTGCCGTCCGGGGCCAGCAGGTCGACGACCAGGTCACCGCGCCAGGTGTGCTCGATGTCCACCGAGACCTGGAGGCCGGAGGGCGCGTTGCCGGCCCGCCCGGAGACGGTGATCGAGGACGTCACCGCGGGGCCGTTGTCCGGGATGGACACGTCGGTGGTGTTCTCGAAGGACGTACCGCCACCGCCGCCGCCACCGGAGCGCGAGCCGACGTTGACGCCCGCCCAGGCGTCCTGCACCGCCCTGTACTCGGCGCTGTCCGTGCCGTACAGCTCACCGGCCGCCGCGAGGGTGCCGGTGCGGGCGCCCGCGTAGTTGGTGGTGGAGGTGAACTTGGTGGTCAGCGCGCGGAACCAGATCTTCTCCGCCTTGGCGCGGCCGATACCGGTGACCGGGAGGCCGTCCGAGGTGGGGGAGTCGTAGGTGACACCGTTGACGGTCTTGGTGCCGCTGCCCTCGCTCAGCAGGTAGAAGAAGTGGTTCGCGGGGCCCGAGGAGTAGTGCACGTCGATCGAGCCGATGCCGGAGTACCAGGAGTCCTTCGACGAACCGTCCCGGCTCGGCTTGTCCATGTAGCGCAACGGGGTGCCGTCGCCACGGATGTTGATCTCCTCGCCGATGAGGTAGTCGCCGACGTCGGAGGAGTTGTTCGCGTAGAACTCGACGGTCGCGCCGAAGATGTCGCTGGTCGCCTCGTTCAGGCCGCCGGACTCGCCGCTGTAGACGAGGCCCGCGGTGTGGGAGGTGAGACCGTGCGTCATCTCGTGCGCCGCGACGTCGATCGAGGTGAGGGGGTTCGCGTTGTTCGCACCGTCGCCGTAGGTCATGCAGAAGCAGCTGTCCGACCAGAAGGCGTTGACGTAGTTGTTGCCGTAGTGGACCCGGGAGTAGGCGGCCACACCGTCGCCCCGGATGCCGCTGCGGCCGTGCACGTTCTTGTAGTAGTCCCAGGTCAGCGCGGCCCCGTAGTGGGCGTCGGCGGCGGCCGACTCCAGGTTCGACGGGCTGCCGTTGCCCCACACGTCGTCCGGGCCGGAGAACAGCGTGCCGGTTCCGGAGGTGCCGCGGTTGAGGTTGTACGTCCTGTGCCCGCCGCGCGCCCCGTCGGTGAGGGTGTACGAGGACCCGGACTGCGTGGTGGTCAGGTCGACGGTGCCGCTGTAGACGGTGTGGCCGGTTCCGTTCCGGACGGCCTCCCACTCGTACAGCTTCTCGCCCGTGGTGGCGTCCGTGATGACGTGCAGCTCCTGCGGGGTGCCGTCGTGCTGGAGGCCGCCGACGACCGTCTCGTAGGCCACGACCGGCTTGCCCCCGGCCGCCCAGATCACCTTGCGCGGGGCGCGCTCGACGTCGGCGTTCTCGGCGTCCTCGGCCTTCGCGGCGGACAGGGCCTGCCGTTCGGCCTTCGCGGCCGGCACCTCGGCCGTGGTGGTGGCGGGCTTCACCGCGGCGCGGGTGGCCTTGACGACGGAGTCGGCCTCGCCGGGCCTGTCGCCCCGGACGACCAGGTCGCCGCCGAGGACGGGCAGGCCGTCGTAGGTGCGCTCGTAGCGGACGTGCACGGTGCCGTCGCGGTCCTTGAGGACGTCGCGGACGACGAGCTTCTCCTTGGCGCCCAGGCCGAGGTCCTCGGCGGTGTCCGCCTTGGTGGCGTTCGCCTCGCGGATCAGCTCGGCGCGCTGGGCGGGGGTGAGCCGGACCGACTCGGAACCCGGCTTCGCCGCGCCCGCGGCCGACGGCGCCTGCTCAGGGGCCGCGGTGGCGCTGCCGGACTGCACCGCCGTGGCGACCAGGGCGGCCACCCCGGCGAGGGCGACGGCCGCGGCGCGGCGGTGCGTGGTGCGGGGGGTGCGTCTGTGGGAGGACCTGCTGCTCAACACTGACTCCTTCTGCGCGGCCGCGGATCACGCGGCCAGGGGAGACCGGTCGGCGGGTGGGCCGGCCGGGCGGTACGAGGCGGTACGCAGAGACACGTGCTGTCGTGCGGGAGCTGCGGCCGCGGCACGGCGGTGGACCGGCGCTGTGGGGTTGCTGTGAAGCGGCCGTGGGAAGAGTGGCAGGTGATCGCGTCTTTTGTCAGGGGCGCGTCAGGAGTTTGGCCGGAAACCGTTCGTTGTCCGGGGGTTCACGTTCGATATACGGAGCATGGGTCGGAGGACGGGGCGGACGGCGGCCGGGAACCCGCCCGGCGCACGGGGCGACCGGCCGGACCGGCCGAGCCCGGACCGGCGCGCGGCGTCACCGGGCGGCCGGACCGTCCCCGTGCCACGAGTGCCACAGCGCCGCGTACGCCCCGCCCGCCGCCACCAGTTCCTCGTGCGTGCCCAGTTCGGTCAGCAGGCCGTCCTCCATCACCGCCACGCGGTCCGCGTCGTGCGCGGTGTGCAACCGGTGCGCGACGGCGATGACGGTGCGACCCCGGAGCACGGCGGCCAGCGCGCGCTCGGTGTGACGGGCGGTCGTCGGGTCGAGCAGGGCGGTGGCCTCGTCCAGGATCAGCGTGTGCGGGTCGGCCAGCACCACGCGGGCCAGGGCCAGTTGCTGGGCCCGCGAACCGTCGGTGACCCGGCCCCCCTCGCCCAGTTCCGTGTCCAGGCCGTCCGGCAGCTCCCGCACCCACGCGTCGGCACCGACCGCGGCCAGCGCCGCCCACACCTCCTCGTCACCGGCGGCCGGTTCGGCGATGCGCAGATTGTCGCGGACCGACCCGAGGAACACGTGGTGCTCCTGGGTGACCAGCACCACCTGGCGGCGCAACCGCTCCGGGTCCAGCCCGACCACGGGCACCCCGCCCACGGTCACCGTCCCCGCGGTCGGCGCGTCCACGCCCGCCAGCAGCCGGCTCAGCGTGGTCTTGCCCGCGCCGGACGGCCCCACCACGGCCAGCCGTTCCCCGGGCGTCACCGTCAGATCGACCCCGCGCAGCACCTCGCCGCCCCCGTCGTAGGCGTAGCGCGCGGCGGTCACGTCGATCCGGTCGTCGGCCGGATCCGGGCTGTCGCCCCGGGCCGCGGCGCGCGGTGCCCGGGCCAGCCCCTCGACGCGGGCGAACGAGGCGCCGCTGCTCTGCAGTTGCTCGATCCGGAGCAGGACCTCGTCCAGCGGCTCCCTCAGCTGGAGCAGATACAGGGAGGCGGTCACCACCGCCCCCAGGCTCACCGCTCCCCGCTGGTGCAGCAGCCCGCCGATCAGCAGCACCCCGGCCACCGGAAGGTGGTACGACACCTCCACCGCCGGGAAGAACACCGTGCGCAGGAACAGCGTGTGGAACCGGGTGCGGCGGGCGGTCTCCAGGGCGTCCCGGCTCGCCCGGATCCGCCGCTCCTCCAGCCGGAACGCCTCCACCGTGCGTGCCCCCGAGGCCGTCGAGGCGACGATCTCCGCCACGTCCGAGGTGGCCGCGCCCTCGGCGAGGTAGCCGTCGCGCGCCCGGCGCAGATACCAGCGCAGCGCGATCCAGACCGGGGTGAGCCCCAGCACCCCGAGGGCGCCGAGCAGCGGGTCCACCAGGAAGACCGCGGCCGTCACGAACAGCGCCTGCACCCCGTTGACCAGCAGCGCCGGCCCGGCGTCGCGCAGGGTCGTGCCGACGGCGGTCACATCGGCCGTCCCCCGTGCCGTCAGATCACCGGTCCCCGCCCGCTCCACCACCGACGAGGGCAGCGCCAGCGCCCGGTCCACGAACCGCTCCCGCACCCGCGCCAGCGTGCGCTCCCCGAAGCGGTGCCCGACGTACCGGGCCCAGCGGGCCAGCAGCAACTGGCCGACGGCGCACAGCAGGATGACCGGCGCCAGCCGGTCCACGGCGGCGACCCCGCCTCCGCCGCGCACCTCGTCGATGATCCGCCCCAGCAGCCAGGGCCCGGCCAGCCCCGCCACCGCGGCCAGCGCGTTCAGGACCAGGACGGCCGCGAAGGCCCGTCCGTCGGCCCGCACCAGTTCCACGGCCGCCCGGCGCACATCGGCGGGCCCGGCGACGGGCAGCTGTTCCCGGCTCACCCCACGACCTCCCGGGCGGTGTCCTCGTCGGCGCCCTCGTCGACGTCCTCGTCGGCGTCCCGGGCCACCAGCGCCCGGTAGGCGGGCTCGGTGCCGAGGAGTTCGCGGTGACCGCCGGTCGCGGCGACCCTGCCGTCGACCAGGAAGTGCACCCGGTCGGCGCGCTCCAGCACGAGCGGCGAGCTGGTCACCAGCACCGTCGTACGGCCCCGGCGTGCCTCCCGCAGCCGGTCGGCGACCGTGGACTCGGTGTGCGCGTCGAGCGCCGAGGTGGGCTCGACCGCCAGCAGGACCTCCGGGTCGGCCAGCAACGCCCGGGCCAGCCGGAGGCGTTGGCGCTGACCGCCGGAGAGGCTGCGGCCCTGGGCGGACACGACCGAGTCCAGGCCGTCGGGCAGGCCCTGCACGATGTCGTCGGCGGCCGCCGCGTGCAGCGCCCGGGAGACGTCCTCGTCCGTGGACTCCCCCCGGCCGGCCACCACCTCCCGCAGCGGGCCGGCGAACAGGTCGGCCTCGTGGTCGGCGACCACGATCCGCTCCCGGACCCGGGCGAGCGCGATCTCGTCCAGCCGGGTCCCGCCCCAGGTGGCCGCCGACGGCGCGTACCGGCCGAGACGGTCCACCACGGCGAGCGCGTCGGCGGGCCGCGCGGCCGTCAGCGCGGTCAGCCGGCCCGGCGGCACCCGCACCCCGGACTCCGGGTCGTACAGCACCGACGGCTCCGCGGGCGCGTCGGCCGTGCCGGCGTCGGCCGGCGGCTCCAGCCGCAGCAGCGCCGTCACGCGCCGGGCGGCGACCACACCCCGGCTCAGCTGGTAACCGCACTCGATGAAGAACGCCACCGGCCACACCAGCACGGCCACGTAGCCGTACACCGACACCAGTTCGCCCACGGTGATCTGCCCCTGGGCGGCCAGCCGGGCCGCGATCCAGGTCACGACCGCGAGGAACAGCACCGGCAGTCCCGCGCCGAGCGCCTGCATCCAGCTGGTCACCACCCCCACCCGGTAACCCTGTTCGCGCAGCCGCCGCGAGTCCCGGCGGAAGGCGTCGGCGACCAGCCCCTTGCCGCCGAGCCCGCTCAGCACCCTCAGACCGCCCGCGAGATCACCGATCCGCGCGGTCAGCACGCCCTGCCGCTCCCGGTACTCGGTCTCCCTGCCCTGCAACCGCCCCACCAGCGGCCCGACGACCAGGGCGATCACCGGCACCCCGAGCAGCACGACCCCCGCCAGCAGCGGTGACACCGACAGCAGCAGACCGGCCACCACCCCGTAGGCCACCACCGCGCCGACCCCGGGCCCGACGACCGTGAGCGACTGGGCGATCATCTGCACATCGCCGACGCCGATGGTGACGACCTCCCCGGCCCCCGCCTTCCGCGACAGCGAGGCGCCCAGCCGCACCGTCTGCCCGACGACCACCTTCACCGTGCGGAAGTTGGCGTCCATCCGCACCCGGGTCATGGTGCGGTGCCGCATGATGCTCAGCCACGCGTTGAACGCGCCCGCCGCGAACAGCGCGCCGGCCCAGCCGGCCAGCGCACCCGTGTCCCCCGGTTCGAGCCCGTCGTCCACGGCCCGGGACATCAGGTACGGCGTCGCCGCCAGCAGCACCATCCAGACGCTGCCGAGCACCGCCCCCGCCGCACAGCGCCCCGGCTGCCGCATGACCAGCCACCACAGATAGCGCGCTCCGCCCCGGCGGTCGGGCGTGCCGGGATCCTCGTACGCGTCGATCATCCGTCCCCCTCCGCCGGTGGCCCCGCGCCTACGCCAGGCTGTCCCGCCAGGCCCGGTGCAGATCCGCGAACCGGCCCGTCCCGGCGATGAGTTCGGCCGGGCTGCCATCCTCCACGATCCGCCCGTGCTCCATGACCAGCACCCGGTCCGCGATCTCCACCGTCGACAGCCGGTGCGCGATGACGACCGCCGTACGTCCCTTCAGCACCGTCGCCATCGCCCGCTGCACCGCCCGCTCCCCGGGGATGTCCAGCGAGCTGGTCGCCTCGTCCAGGATCAGCACGGCCGGGTCCGCGAGCAACGCCCGCGCGAAGGCCACCAGTTGGCGCTGACCGGCCGAGATGCGGCCGCCGCGCTTGCGGACGTCGGTGTCGTAGCCGTCGGGCAGCGCGGCGATGAAGTCGTGCGCGCCGATCTCCTTCGCCGCCTGCTCGATCTCCTCGCGGGTGGCGTCCGGCCGTCCGATGGCGATGTTCTCGGCGACCGTGCCGGAGAACAGGAACGCCTCCTGCGTCACCATGACCACCCCGCGCCGCAGTTCGGCCCCCGCGAGGTCGCGCAGGTCGACGCCGTCGAGCAGGACCCGGCCGTCGGTGGGGTCGTAGAACCGGGCGAGCAGCTTGGCCAGGGTCGACTTGCCCGCGCCGGTCGAGCCGACGACGGCGACGGTCTGCCCGGCCGGGAGGGTGAGGTCGAAGCGGGGCAGCACCTCGCCGCCGGTGCGGTAGGCGAACCGGACCGAGTCGAAGACGACCTCCCGGCCCGGGTGGTCGGAGCGCCGCTCCGGAAGCTCCCGGGGGGACGCCGGCTCGGGCACGGACGGCGTCTGCGCCAGCAGCCCGGCGATCTTCTCCAGCGAGGCCGCCGCCGACTGGTAGGAGTTGAGGAACATGCCGAGCCGGTCGATCGGGTCGTACAGCCGCCGCAGGTACAGCACCGCCGCCGCCAGCACACCGAGGGCCAGCGACTCGTCCGCGACCCGGTAGGCGCCCCACAGCACGATCAGCGCCACCGTGGTGTTGGCGGTCACCCGCGAGCCGACGACATAGCGGGCCATCTCCAGCAGCGCGTCGCCGTTGGTCCGCTCGTGCCGCCGGTTCAGCACCGCGAAGTCGGCGTCGTTGGCGGCCTCCCGGCGGAAGGCGCGCACCGGACGGATGCCGTTCATCGTCTCGACGAACTTCACGATCACCGCCGCGATGGCCGTGGACCGCTTGCGGTACACCCGTCCCGCCCGCCGCTGGTAGGAGCGCACGAGCAGGTACAGCGGCAGGAACGACGCCACCGCGACGGCGCCGAGCCCCAGGTCCAGCCAGAGCAGCAGCACCGAGATGTAGACGGCGGACAGGACGACCGTCACCAGCTCCTGCAGGCCCTCCTCCAGCAGCTCGCGCAGCGACTCGACGTCGGTGGTGGAGCGGGAGATGAGCCGGCCCGAGGTGTAGCGCTCGTGGAAGTCGACGCTGAGCGCCTGCGCGTGGCGGAAGATCCGGCCGCGCAGGTCGAGCAGCACGTCCTGGCTGACCCGGGCGGAGGCGGTGACGAACGCGTACTGCAGCGCCCCGGCCGCCGCCGCGCACAGCAGGTAGCCCACCGCCACCGCGATCAGCGGCCCGTGGTCGTCGGCCCGGAACGCGGGCACCGCACGGTCGATCGCGTACGCCACCAGCAACGGGCCCGCCTGCACCGCCGCCTGCTGGAGCAGCAGCAACAGCGCGGTGACGGCGACCCGGCCGCGCAGGGGGGAGAGCAGGGAGCGCAGGAGTGCGCCGGTGGCGCCCGGGGGAGTGGGCAGGACGTCCCGGTCGAAGGGGTCGCCGGTCTCCTCGGGCGACCGGTCGTCCTTGTCCGGGGCGGGCGCGGTGGTGGCCGCCGTCATCGGATGTCCTCCTGTTCCCCTGCCGGATCGCCGGACATCAGGTGGGCGTACTCGGGGCTGGTGCGCAGCAGTTCGTGGTGGGTGCCGACGGCGGTGATCCGGCCCCCGGAGAGCAGGGCGACGCGGTCGGCCAGCAGGACGGTGGAGGGGCGGTGCGCCACGATCAGGGCCGTGGTGTCCGCGAGGACCCGGCGCAGGGCGGCCTCGACCGCGGCCTCCGTGTGCACGTCGAGCGCGGACAGCGGGTCGTCCAGCACCAGGAAGTCGGGCCGCCCGACCACGGCCCGGGCGAGCGCGAGGCGCTGCCGCTGCCCGCCGGAGAGGCTGAGCCCCTGCTCGCCGACCTGGGTGTCCACGCCCTGCGGCAGCGCGTGCACGAAGTCGGCCTGCGCCACGCCGAGCGCCCGCTCCAGCTCGCCCCTCCCGGCGGTGGCCCCGGCGCCCATCAGCACGTTCTCCCCGACGCTGGCCGAGAACAGCGTCGGCTCCTCGAAGGCGACGGCGACCCGGGAGCGCAGCTCCTCGCGGGACATGGCCGTGATGTCGGTGCCGTCCAGGGTGATCCGTCCCGAGGTCACCTCGTGCAGCCGGGGGACCAGGGCGGTCAGCGTGGTCTTGCCGCTGCCGGTCGCGCCGACCAGGGCCAGGGACTCGCCGGGGCGGATGTGCAGGTCGATGCGGTCGAGGACGGGCGGGGAGCCGGAGGGGGCGTCGGGGTAGCGGAAGGTGACGTCGTGGAAGCGCAGCCCGCCGTCGCCGCGGGGGGCGGGCGGGGGAGCCTGCCCGGCGGTGGGACCCGGGCCGCGGTCGTCCTCCTGCCCCTCCTCCTTCGCGTCCATCACCTCGAAGTACCGCTCGGTGGCGGTGGCCGCCTCCTGGCTCATCGCCAGCAGGAACCCGATCGAGTCCACCGGCCAGCGCAGCGCGAGGGCCGTCGACAGGAACGCCACCAGCGTGCCCGCGGACAGGTCCCCGTCGGCCACCCGCACGGCCCCGAGCACCAGCGCCGCGCCGATGGCCAGCTCCGGCAGCGTCACGATGACGCCCAGGATCGTGGCCAGCAGCCGGGCCTTGTGCAGCTCCGTGCCGCGCAGCTTCCCCGACAGCTCCCGGAACGTTCGCGCCTGACTGCGGTGCCGGCCGAACCCCTTGATGATGCGGATGCCGAGCACGCTCTCCTCGACGACCGTGGTCAGATCGCCCACCTGGTCCTGCGCGAGCCGCGCCGCCCTGGAGTACCGCTTCTCGAAGACCACACAGGTGACCATCACCGGCACGGCGGGGATGAGGATGACCAGTCCCAGCGTCCAGTCCTGGATCAGCATGATGATCACACCGACGATGATGGTCACCCCGTTGACCAGGAGGAACGTCAGCGGGAAGGCCAGGAACATGCGCAGCAGCATCAGATCCGTGGTGCCCCGGGACAGCAACTGCCCCGACGGCCAGCGGTCGTGGAAGGCCACCGGCAGCCGCTGCAGATGCCGGTAGAGGTCCGCCCGCATCGCCGCCTCGACCCCCGACAGCGGCCGGGCCACCAGCCAGCGCCGGAACCCGAACAGCAGCGCCTCCGCCAGCCCGAGCAGCAGCAGGTACAGCGCGCCGAGCCACACGCCCGCCGGGTCCCGGTCGGCGATCGGCCCGTCCACCATCCACTTCAGGACGAGCGGGATGACCAGTCCGATGCAGGAGGCGAGGATCGCGATGAGGGCGGCGGTGAACAGCCGCGCCCGCACGGGCCGTACGTACGGCCACAGCCGCAGCAGCGCGCGCACGGTGGAGCGGGCTTCGGAGGGTGGGGGTGTCGTGGCCATCAGCAGTGAGCCTACGGATCGCCACTGACACTGCCCACCGAGTTTCGGCCGGACCCGGCTCGGTCCCCGGTCCTACGACCTGCGTGGACGGCCGTTCCCCCGCCGGAATCCCGGCCGG
>NZ_JAPSKQ010000045.1:14529-23400 GCF_031181555.1 Streptomyces sp.
CGTATCCCTCCATCAGCCGATCGGCCGATGCCGTTTCGAGCGCGACGGCCGATGCGCGCCCGCCCCGCGCGCCGCGACGCTGGTGCCATGCCCGTCATCGAAGTCACCGATCTGCGCAAGTCCTACGGCGGCCGGCCCGCCGTGGACGGCGTCTCCTTCGCGGTCGAGGAGGGCGAGGTCTTCGGGATCCTCGGCCCCAACGGCGCCGGCAAGACCACCACCGTCGAATGCGTCGAGGGCCTGCGCGTCCCCGACGCGGGCCGGATCCGCGTGACCGGCCTCGATCCCGTCGCCGACCACGAACGGGTCGCCCGCGTCCTCGGAGTCCAGCTCCAGCAGAGCGAACTCCAGCCCAAGCTCACCGTCCGCGAGGCCCTGGAGCTGTACGCCGCCTTCCACCCCCGGCCCGCCGACTGGCGGCCGCTGACCGAACGCCTCGGGCTGAGCCAGCAGTTGAACACCCGGTTCGGCAAGCTCTCCGGGGGCCAGAAGCAGCGCCTGTTCATCGCGCTGGCCCTGGTCGGCGACCCCCGGGTGGTGGTGCTGGACGAGCTGACCACCGGTCTCGACCCGCGCGCCCGCCGCGACACCTGGCAGCTCATCGAGGACATCCGCGCGAGCGGTGTCACCGTCCTGCTCGTCACCCACTTCATGGAGGAGGCCCAGCGGCTCTGCGACCGGATCGCGGTGATCGACCGGGGCCGGGTGGCCGCCCTGGACACCCCGGCCGGGCTCATCCGCCGCTCGGCGGGCGCCACCGTCATCAGCTTCACCCCGTCCGCGCCGCTGGACGAGCGCGAGGTGAACGCGCTGCCCGGCCTCGCCTCGGTCGAGCACCAAGGCGGCCGCGTCACGCTGTCCGGCACGGACGAGACCGTCAACGCCGTCATCACGCTGCTCGCCCGCACGCACGTCACCGCGCACCAGCTCCGGGTCACCGACGCCACGCTGGACGACGCGTTCCTGGACCTGACGGGCACGTCCGGCCCGACCGAGGAGGTCTCGGCATGATCGCTTCCGTGTTCCACCCCGCCGTCCTGCGCGCCGAGATCCGCCTGTTCCGGCGCGAACCCGGCCACCTCTTCTGGATCATGCTCTTCCCCGCCCTGCTGCTGGGGATCCTCGGCTCCATCCCGTCCTTCCGCGAAGCCGACCCCTCCCTCGGCGGACTGCGCGCGGTCGACGTCTACGTACCGGTCACCGTGCTGCTCGGCGTGATCGTCGCCGGGGTGCAGGGGATGCCGCAGACCCTCACCGGGTACCGCGAGCACGGCATCCTGCGCCGGATGGCCACCACACCGGTCAGGGCCGCCGCCCTGCTGTCCGCGCAGATGCTGGTGTTCGGCGGGGCCGCCCTGGTCTCCGCCCTGCTCGCGCTCGCGGTCGGCCGGCTGGCCTTCGACGTACGGCTGCCGGGCCAACCGGTCGGATACCTCCTCGCGCTGCTCCTGGCCGCCCTCGCCTGCCTCGCCCTGGGGGCCCTGCTCTCCGCCCTGTCCCGTACGACGAAGGTCGCGACGGCGGTCGGGTCCGCGGCGCTGTTCCCCGCGATGTTCTGCGCGGGCGTCTGGCTGCCCGTACAGGCCATGCCCGACCTCCTCGCCTGCGTCGTCGGCTGGACCCCGTTCGGCGCCGCCGCCGAGGCCCTGGGCGACGCCGCGGCCGGTGACTGGCCGGGCTGGACGCACCTGGCCGTGACGGCGGCCTGGACGGTGCTGCTCACGGCCGCCGCCGCCCGCTGGTTCCGCTGGGAATGAGGGAGCGGCGTACCCGACACTGGTGCGATGACGCAGGCGGTGGAGAGCGCACGGGGGACCTTCACGGTCGAGCAGCGCTGGGAACTGTTCCACCGCTGGGGGCCGTACGCCCTGCTCGGCATCGGCACCGTGCTGGCGGCGGGCACCGTCTCGGCGGTGGGCATGACCCGCGGGGAGGTGTACGCGTCCGGCGCGCTCGTCGTCGCGGCCCTCGTGCTCCAGCTGTGGTGGGGGCGCGCGGCGCGCGCCCGCCCGGGACCGTCCCCGGCGGGCACCCTCTACTACGCGCTGCGCTGGGCCGTCGGCTTCGCCCTGACGTGGATGAACCCGCTGTTCGCCTTCCACGCGGTCATCGGCTACTTCGGCGCCGAACGGCTGCTGCCGCGGCGGCTCGTCACCGCCGGGCTGCTCGCCACCGCCGTCACGGTCGCCGGTTCGCAGTCCGGCGGGCTGCCGCCGCGCGACCGGATCGGCTGGATGGTCTTCGGCGCGGTCCTCTCCGTCAACGTCGCGCTGCTCTTCCTCTTCGCCCACCTCGCCACCCTGGAGGAGGACCGCGCCCGTGCCCAGGCCGCGACCATCGCCGAACTGGAGCGGACCAACACGGCGTTGCAGCAGGCCCTCGACGAGAACGCCGCCCTGCACGCCCAACTCCTCGTCCAGGCCAGGGAGGCCGGGGTCGCCGACGAGCGCCGGCGGCTGGCCGCCGAGATCCACGACACCATCGCCCAGGGGCTGACCGGCATCATCGCCCAGCTCCAGGTCGTGGTGAACACCGCGGACCCCCGGGTGGCGCGCGAGCACGCGGTGCGGGCCACGGACCTCGCCCGCGAGAGCCTCGGCGAGGCCCGCCGCTCCGTGCACAACCTCGTCCCGGTCGCCCTCGACCGGGACGGACTGCCCGAGGCCCTGAGGAAGACCGTCGCGGACTGGGGCGAACGCACCGGCGTCCGTGCCGGCCTCACCGTCACCGGCACTGCCGAACCGCTCCACGAGGAGGTCGCCGCCACCCTGCTGCGCATCGTCCAGGAGGCCCTGTCCAACACCGCACGGCACGCGAAGGCCACCCGGGCCGGCGTCACCCTCTCCTACATCGGCGACGAGGTCACCCTCGACATCCGCGACGACGGGTGCGGCTTCGACCCGCGCGTCCGCCCCGTCCGCACCGGCGCCGGCGGCTTCGGCCTCGACGGCATGCGCGCCCGCGCCGAGCGCATCGCCGGGTCCCTCACCGTGGAGTCCGAACCCGGTCAGGGGACGGCGGTGTCGGCTCGCGTACCGTTGGTCCGCCATGACTGACGACCCGGCCATCTCCCTCCTCATCGTCGACGACCACCCCGTCGTGCGGGACGGTCTGCGCGGCATGTTCGAGTCCGCGCCCGGCTTCCGCGTCCTCGGCGAGGCGGCCGACGGCAACGAGGCGCTGGAGCGGGCCGCCGCCCTGGACCCGGACGTGATCCTGATGGACCTGCGCATGCCGGGCGGCGGGGGAGTGGACGCCATCCGCGAACTGTCCCGCCGCGGCGCCCGCGCCAAGGTGCTCGTCCTCACCACCTACGACACCGACTCCGACACCCTCCCCGCGATCGAGGCGGGCGCGACCGGCTACCTGCTGAAGGACGCGCCGCGCGAGGAGCTGTTCACGGCGGTACGGGCGGCGGCCGACGGCCGTACGGTCCTCTCCCCGGCGGTGGCCTCCCGGCTGGTCTCCGCGGTCCGCACCCCCCGCTCGCCCGGCGGCGAACCGCTGTCCGCCCGCGAGCGCGAAGTCCTCGCCCTGGTCGCCCGGGGCACCTCCAACCGGGAGATCGCCCGCGAACTGTTCATCAGTGAGGCCACGGTGAAGACCCACCTCACCCACCTGTACGCCAAACTGGGCGTCAAGGACCGCGCCGCGGCCGTCGCGGCGGCCTACGACCGGGGGATCCTGGGCTGACGGCCGCGCGGACCGGCCCTCGCGCGGCCGGCTCAGCGCACCCGCAGCAGCAGCACCGTCCGCCCCGGCACCGCGATCACCGTCCCCGCCCGGTGCACGACGCCCGGCTCGGACGCCTGCTCCTCCCGTCCGGTGTCGACGACCACCTCGTACCGCTCGGCCCACGGCGGCCCCGGCAGGACGAAGTCCACCGGTTCCTCCCCGGCGTGCAGGACGGCGAGGAAGCTGTCGTCGAGGATCTGCGCCCCGTGCTCGTCGCGCCCCGGGATGTCCCGCCCGGAGAGGTACATGCCGAGCGTGGCGGCGGGCGCGTACCAGTCGGCCTCGGTCATCTCCGCGCCCCGCGGGGTGAACCAGGCCAGGTCGCGCAGCCCGTCCGCGGAGTGCGCGCGCCCGGAGAAGAAGGCCCGGCGGCGCAGCACCGGATGCCGGTGGCGCAGGGCGATCAGCCGGGAGGTCAGCTCGAACAGGGCCTTCCAGCCGGGGTCCTCCAGCAGGCTCCAGTCCACCCAGCCGGTCTCGTTGTCCTGGCAGTAGGCGTTGTTGTTGCCGCCCTGGGTGCGGCCCATCTCGTCACCTGCCACCAGCATCGGCACGCCCGTCGACAGCAGCAGCGTGGTCAGCAGGTTCCGCAACTGCCGCCGCCGCAGCGCCAGGACCCGCCCGTCGTCGGTCTCGCCCTCGGCGCCGCAGTTCCAGGAGCGGTTGTCGTCGGTGCCGTCCCGGTTGCCCTCGCCGTTGGCCTCGTTGTGCTTGCGGTCGTAACTCACGAGGTCGCGCAGGGTGAAACCGTCGTGCGCGGTGACGTAGTTGACCGAGGCGTACGGGCGCCGCCCGCCCCAGGCGTACAGGTCGCTCGACCCGGACAGCCGGTAGCCCATCTCCCGTACGTCCGGCAGGGCGTGCCGCCAGAAGTCCCGCACGGCGTCGCGGTACCGGTCGTTCCACTCCGTCCACAGCGGCGGGAACGCGCCCACCTGGTAACCGCCCGACCCCACGTCCCACGGCTCGGCGATCAGCTTCACCCGGCGCAGCACCGGGTCCTGGGCGATCACCGCGAGGAACGGGGAGAGCATGTCGACGTCGTGCATGGAGCGGGCCAGCGCCGCCGCCAGGTCGAAGCGGAAGCCGTCCACGCCCATCTCGGTCACCCAGTAGCGCAGCGAGTCCGTGATCAGGCGCAGCACGTGCGGCTGGACGACGTGCAGGGTGTTCCCGCAGCCGGTGTAGTCGGCGTAGCGGCGGGCGTCCGGCTGGAGGCGGTAGTAGCCGCGGTTGTCGATGCCCTTCAGGGAGAGCGTGGGACCCAGCTCGCCCGCCTCGGCGGTGTGGTTGTAGACCACGTCGAGGATCACCTCGATGCCCGCCGCGTGCAGGGCGCGCACCATCCGCTTGAACTCGCCGACCTGCTGTCCGGTCGTCCCGGAGGCGGCGTAGCCGGCGTGCGGGGCGAAGTAGCCGATGGAGTTGTAGCCCCAGTAGTTGCGCAGGCCCCGCCGCAGCAGATGGTCCTCGTGCGCGAACTGGTGCACCGGCAGCAGCTCCACGGCCGTGACGCCCAGCCGCACCAGGTGCTCGATCGCCGCGGGATGCGCGAGCCCGGCGTAGGTGCCGCGCAGTTCCTCGGGGATGCCGGGGTGCCGCCGCGTGAACCCCCTGACGTGCAGCTCGTAGATCACCGAGTCCGCCCACGGCGTCTTCGGCCGGTGGTCGTCGGCCCAGTCGTCGTCATCGTGGACGACGACACCCTTGGGGACGTACGGCGCGGAGTCCCGGTCGTCGCGCACGGTGTCCGCGACGTGCTGCTCCGGCCAGTCGCGGACGTGCCCGTACACCTCGGGTGACAGCCCGCCGGGGGCGTAGTCGCCGTCCACCGCGCGCGCGTACGGGTCGAGCAGCAGCTTCGCCGGGTTCCAGCGGGCGCCGGTCCACGGGTCCCAGCGGCCGTGCACCCGGTAGCCGTAGCGCTGCCCCGGCAGCACACCCGGCACGAAGCCGTGCCAGATCTCGTGCGTCAGCTCGGTGAGCCGGGCCCGGCTCTCCTTGCCCCGCTCGTCGAACAGGCACAGCTCGACGCCCTCCGCCCCGCCCGCCCACAACGCGAAGTCGGTCCCCGCCACCCCGTCCGGGCCCACCCGGAACCGGGCACCCAGCGGCATCGGCCGGCCCGGTCGTACGGGCACCGTGGGCGCGGGCGTCACCGGCCGCGCGCCGTTCACGACGACCGCCGGACGCCCGTCCCCGGTGGCCCGCTCCCCGGCCACCGCCTCCTGCTCGGCTGCGCTGGACACCTGTCAGCCTCCCGCGGCTCGTGGAACGACGGCGGACAGGGGCATGCAGCGGCTCCTTCTCCCGGCCTCTCCCGGTTCCGGCCGCGGCTCCCGGCGCGTCGTCCTCCCCCCTGTTCTTCCCAGCGCGTGCCTCGCACTCACGTTTCCCCGGGGGGCGGCATGGTCGTTTCCCGGGACCGCGGCCCGTCGTTGGGTACCGCGTGAGGCACGTACAAGGGCGCGCACGGCGCGCGAGGGCCGCACTGGCCGCCGTACTGACATGGGCAGGACTGCTGACCGGGGCCGCCGGCTGTACCCCGGACGGCCCCGTGGGCGGGGCGTTCGGCCCCCCGGCACCCGAGGAGGTCATCCACGTCGCACCCGACGACGGCAGCAAGAACGTACGCCCCGACGCCGGACTGCGGGTGCGGGTGCCGGACGGGCGGCTGGAGTCGGTGAAGGTCGTCATGTCGCAGGACGCCCGGGAGTCGCCGGTCCCCGGACGCGTCTCCGCCGACGGGCTGACCTGGAAGCCCGACGACGAACGGCTGGCGCTGGCCGCGAAGTACACCGTCGACGCGGTGGCCGTGGACGGCGACGGGCGCCGCTCGGCCCGCCACACCACCTTCACGACGTACGTCCCGGAGGAACGCTTCATCGGCTACGTCGCCCCGGAGGACCGCTCCACCGTCGGCACCGGGATGATCGTCTCCCTGGCGTTCAACCGGAAGATCGTCCACCGCGCGGCGGTCGAACGCGCCGTCCGCGTCACCTCCCGCCCCGCCGTCGAGATCCGCCCGCACTGGTTCGGCGACTCCCGCCTGGACTTCCGCCCCGAGCACTACTGGAAGCCGGGCACCCGGGTCACCGTCGAGCTGCGGCTGCGCGACGTGGAGGGAGCACCCGGGGTCTACGGCCTCCAGCACCGCACGTTCACCTTCACCATCGGCCGCAGCCAGGTCTCCGTCGTCGACGCGTCCCGGCACACCATGCAGGTCAGACGGGACGGCGAACTGCTCACCACCGTGCCGATCACGGCCGGGGCGCCGAAGACCACCACGTACAACGGCAAGATGGTGATCACCGAGATGCTCGAGGTCACCCGCATGGACAGCCGCACGGTCGGCTTCGGCGGCGAGTACGACATCCCCGACGTCCCGCACGCCATCCGGCTGACCGACTCCGGCACCTTCCTGCACGGCAACTACTGGACCGAGCCCGAGGTGTTCGGCCGCCGGAACGTCAGCCACGGCTGCATCGGCCTGCGCGACGTGAAGGGCGGTGGCGCGGACACCCCGGCCGGCTGGTTCTTCGACCGCAGCCTCGTCGGCGACGTCGTCGAGGTGGTCAACAGCAAGGACAAGAAGGTCGCCGCCGACAACGGTCTCGGTGGCTGGAACATGAGCTGGAAGGAGTGGACGGCGGGCAGCGCGGTGAAGTGATCCCCGACCGGCGGGCCGACCGCTCCCGGGGACGGTGAAGTTGGGACTGAACGGTGACAATCCCGCCGCGTCCCACGCCTCTGGCCTGGGGTTACTATGCGCCGGTGCGCGCGAGGGGCGCGCGGGGGCGGGGGTCCGGCCGGGGCCTGGGCCCGCCGAGGGGAGAACAAGTTGAACATGGGGCCGATAACGGGGGCGTCGGTGCGCGCGCGGGGACGCGGCGGCCGGAAGCTGGCGGCGCTGACGCTCGGGGTGATGCTGGCGGTGACCGCCTGCGGTGGCGGGGGAAAGGATTCCGCTTCCGGCTCGGGTGACGGCAAGAGCAAGGACAAGGGCTCGACCGCGGCACAGAGCAAGCAGTCCGAGGCCGTCGTCGGCATCGTGCCGAAGGACGGCGCGAAGTCCGTGGAGACCAGCGGCGCGCTGAAGGTGAGCGCCGTCAAGGGCAAGCTGACCGAGGTCGTCGTCAAGGACCCGGACGGCGAGGAGGTCGAGGGGAGGATATCCGGCGACGGCGCCACCTGGACGCCGTCCACCCACCTGGCCGCCTCCACCAAGTACACCGTGCACGCGGTCGCCAAGGACTCCGAGGGCCGCACCGCCGCCGAGGACTCCAGCTTCACCACCCTGACACCGGAGAACACCTTCATCGGCAGCTTCACCCCCGAGGACGGCTCCAAGGTCGGCGTCGGCATGCCGTTCTCCCTCCGCTTCACCCGGGGCATCACCAACCCCGACGACGTCGAGAGGGCCATCCGCATCACGACGGAGCCCGCCGTCGAGGTCGAGGGCCACTGGTTCGGCAACGACCGCCTCGACTTCCGCCCGGAGAAGTACTGGAAGCCCGGTACGAAGGTCACCGTCGACCTCAACCTCGACGGCGTCGAGGGCCGGCCCGGCGTCTACGGCGAGCAGGACAAGACCGTCTCCTTCACCATCGGCCGCAGCCAGGTCTCCGTCGTCGACGCCAAGAAGCTCACGATGAAGGTCATGCGGGACGGCAAGCTCATCAAGACCATCCCCGTCACCACCGGCAAGGCCGGCATGGAGACCTGGAACGGCGAGATGGTGATCAGCGAGCGGCTGACGGTGACCCGGATGAACGGCGAGACGGTCGGCTACGGCGGCGAGTACGACATCAAGGACGTCCCGCACGCCATGCGCCTGACCACCTCCGGCACCTTCCTGCACGGCAACTACTGGGGCGGCGACGCCTTCGGCAACTACAACGCCAGCCACGGCTGCATCGGCCTGCGCGACGTGCGCGGCGGCTGGGACAAGAAGGCGCCGGGCGCCTGGTTCTTCGACAACTCCATGATCGGTGACGTCGTGATCGTCAAGAACTCCAACGACGCCACCGTCGCCCCGGACAACGGCCTCAACGGCTGGAACATGTCCTGGGAGAAGTGGAAGGCGTAGCCCTTCACGGCCCTTCACAGGCCCTTCGCGCGGCGTGCGCGGCCCCG
>NZ_JAPSKQ010000045.1:23500-41895 GCF_031181555.1 Streptomyces sp.
GGGGGCGACCCCCGGACCCCCGGCCGAGTGTGAGGGACCGCACCGGCCCGGTTGCCGTTAGTCGCCGTTAACCTGCTGGCATGACCGTACATCTCGAAGTCGCGGACGGCGTCGGCACGCTGCGCCTGGACCGCCCGCCCATGAACGCGCTGGACATCGCCACGCAGGACCGTCTGAAGGAACTCGCCGAGGAGGCCACGCGCCGCGACGACGTGCGCGCCGTGGTGATCTACGGCGGGGAGAAGGTGTTCGCGGCGGGCGCGGACATCAAGGAGATGCGGGCCATGGACCACGCCGCGATGGTCCTGCGCGCCCGCGCCCTGCAGGACTCCTTCACCGCCGTGGCCCGCATCCCCAAGCCGGTGGTGGCCGCGGTGACGGGCTACGCGCTCGGCGGCGGCTGCGAGCTCGCGCTCTGCGCCGACTACCGCATCGCCGGGGAGAACGCCAAGCTGGGCCAGCCCGAGATCCTGCTCGGCCTCATCCCGGGCGCGGGCGGCACCCAGCGCCTGTCCCGGCTGATCGGCCCGTCCAAGGCGAAGGACCTCATCTTCACGGGCCGTCAGGTCAGGGCCGACGAGGCGCTGGTGCTCGGACTGGTGGACCGCGTGGTCCCCGCCGAGGAGGTCTACGAGCAGGCGCACGCGTGGGCCGCGAAGCTGGCCCAGGGCCCGGCGATCGCCCTGCGCGCCGCCAAGGAGGCCGTCGACACCGGTCTCGAGACGGACATCGACACCGGTCTCGCCGTCGAGCGCAACTGGTTCGCGGGTCTGTTCGCCACCGAGGACCGCGAGCGGGGGATGCGCAGCTTCGTGGAGGAGGGCCCCGGCAAGGCGAAGTTCCTCTGAACACACGTCCAGGGTCTTGCAATTGACGCGGTGTCTCATCCGGGTCCCTCGATGGGGCGGTTTGTGGGAGCCTTGGAGCACCCTTAAGCCTGTCGTGTCGAGGGGGCCCGTCGATTGCCGCACAGCGAACCGTTTCCGCAGGCCGGGCGGGCCGCCGACGATTCCGAAGTGCCTACGGCATATGCCGGTGGACCGTTGCGGAACGGGGGCGCACGGGGGGCGTATTCCCCCGGAACGGCTCCGGGGGGTCCCGGGGACGGCCATGATGGGGGCATGGCGGGGCTGGAGGGCATGGAACAGCCGCGGGGAGACGGACGTGCGACCGCGTCGCGCTGGTCGCCGACGGCCGAGGACGAACGCGCCCTGGAGGCGCTGGAGTTGTTCGGCAATCCGACGGAGGCAGAGGTTCCGCTGCCGTCCCGGCCCGAGTCCGCCGCCACCGCGCGCCGGCTCGCCCAGGTCGTGATCCTGCGCCAGTGGGGCCTCGGCGCCAAGATCACCGAGGACGCCGTCCTGCTCGTCTCCGAGCTCGTCGGCAACGCCGTACGCCACACCGGCGCCCGCGTCTTCGGCCTCCGGCTGCGCCGTCGGCGCGGCTGGATCCGCGTCGAGGTCCGTGACCCCTCCCGCGCCCTGCCCTGTCTGATGCCGGTCCAGGACATGGACGTCAGCGGCCGCGGCCTCTTCCTCGTCGACAAGCTCGCCGACCGCTGGGGCGTCGACCTGCTGCCCCGGGGCAAGACCACCTGGTTCGAGATGCGCGTCGCGGACCGCTGACGCGCCCGGCGGTCCGCTGCGGATCCCCGGGCCCCGAGTCCCCGGCCCCCCGAACCCCCGGATCCCGGAGTGCCTTCCGCCGGTGCCGGCGCACCGCACCGGCGCGCTGCCCTCAGTCGCGCAGGAACAGCGCCTCCGAACCCACCGGCCGGTAACCGGCCGCCTGGAACGCCCGGAGACTGCGGGCGTTCCCCGGAGAGATCTGCGCCCACACCGGCTCGCCCCCGGCCAGTTGCCGCGCCGCCAGCGCCAGCCGCCGTCCCAGGCCCCGGTGCCGCGCCTCCTCCGCCACCTCCACCGCGGCCTCCAGCCGCCCCGCGACCCCGCGCCCCAGGACCAGCACGCCCCCGTCCGCCGTCCACACCCGCACGTCGTCGCGCCGGCTGCGGGCGCTCACCACCCGGGGATGGCCGGGGTCGCCGACCTCCTCCAGGGCGAGCGGCGGACCGTCCGGCAGCGGGTCCGCCACCGTCATCACGTCGATCGTGTCCGTCCGCCGCCCCGTGCGTTCCATGAAGGCGGTCAGGAAGCGGGCGTGCATGGTGGCGGCCAGCGCGTCGCAGTCGGCCGAGGCCAGCGTCCGCCGCACCCACGCGGGATCCTCGTCGGTGAAGACGACGGAGTGCCCGGTGAACGCCAGCACCCCCGCGTCCCGGACGGAGGGCTGGGCCACCACCGTCGTGCCGCCGTCCGGTGCCGGGAAGACGCCGCGCGCCGCCGCGTCGAGAATGTTCCGCAGCGTGTCCGTCACCCTCGTGCTCCTTGAGTCTCCACCCACTGGAAGGCCCAGACTCGCAGACATGATCGACGACGGCACCGGACTTCTCGCCATCGGCGAGCTCGCCCGCGCCACCGGCCCGTCCGTGCGCACCATCCGCTACTGGTCCGACGAGGGCGCCCTGCCCCCGGTGACCCGTTCCGCCGGCGGTCACCGGCTCCACGACGCCGGCTCCGCGGCCCGCCTGGAACTGATCCGCACCCTGCGCGAGCTGGGACTCGGCCTCGCCGACGCGCGCCGGGTGCTCAGCGGCGAGACGACGGTGGCGCAGGTCGCGGCGGCGACCGACGACCGCCTCGCCCGCTACCGCGCACTCTCCGCGCTCGTGAACGGCATGGAACCCCCGTCCTCCCACGAGGAGGAGTTCGGGTGGGTGGTCGCCGCACTGAGGGCTCACGTGGGCAGTTAATCTGACCAGCGTCATCAGGACTCCAGGGGAGTCCGGCAGAGCATGAAAAACGAGACAAAAGGGGCGGATCGGTGGCGGACATCGAGGAAGCGCGCAAGCAGTTCGAGCGGATCGATACGGACGGGGACGGATTCATCACCGCCGCCGAGTTCAAGACCGCCCTCGCCCAGGGCGGTGACTGGAACGTCACCGAGGCGGTCGCGGAGGCGGTCATCAAGTCCCGGGACCTGAACGGCGACAAGGTCCTGTCCTTCGACGAGTTCTGGGCCCACCTGAACAAGTGAGTCCCTGTGCAGGGGCCCGGCACGCACATCCCCACGTGCGGGCCGGGCCCCTGCGCCGTGCCCGGCACGGACGCGATGCCGCCCGTGCGGCACCGGGACCGGAATAGTCCGCCCGGCGGGGAGGTTGGTGCCGATCACGGCGGTTCCCGAGGGGAACCGGAGCGGACACCGATCCCCGGAAGGGCGAGGCGAGTCGGACATGAAGATCGGCATCATCGGCGCGGGCAACATCGGCGGAAACCTCACCCGGCGGCTCACCGCCCTCGGGCACGACGTCTCCGTCGCCAACTCCCGCGGCCCGCACACGCTCACGGAGCTGGCCGAGGAGACCGGGGCGACCCCGGTGCGGGTCGAGGAGGCGGCCCGGGGCGCCGAGATCGTGGTCGTCACCATCCCGCTGAAGGCGGTCCCGGACCTGCCGTCCGGCCTGTTCGACGAGGCCGCGGACGGCCTCGCCGTCATCGACACCGGCAACTACTACCCGCGGCAGCGCGACGGGAGGATCCCCGGCATCGAGGACGAGGGCCTCACCGAGAGCCGCTGGACGCAGCGGCAGATCGGGCACCCGGTGATCAAGGCCTTCAACGGCACGTACGCCCAGGACATCCTGGACCGCCACCGCCCCGCCGGCGCCCCCGACCGGATGGCCCTCCCCGTCGCCGGTGACGACGAGGCGGCCAAGCGGAAGGTCCGGGCCCTGATCGAGGAGCTCGGCTTCGACACCGTCGACGCGGGCGGCCTCGACGACTCCTGGCGCCAGCAGCCCGGCACCCCGGTCTACGGCCTGCGGGCGGGCGCCGAGGCCGTCACCAAGGCACTGGCGGAGGCGTCCCCGGAACGCGCACCGGAGTTCCGGGCGTAGCGCACCCCGCGCCTGACCTCCGGCCGAGCGGAGGTCAGGCGCCCTCGGCCCACTCCTTCAGGGCCGCCTTGCCGGAGAAGTCGGCGACGTTCCTGTCCAGCGGGTCGTCGGTGTACTGGTGGAAACGCCACTTCGCCTTGATGCGGGGCTTGCCCGCGGTGACGTAGTCGGCGATCCAGAGGCCGTCGCCGGCGTAGGAGGTGGTGTCGACGTTGAGCCAGAAGTTCCGGTTGCAGTAGAGGACGACCCGGTGGTGCGGGCGCAGTTCCTTCACCTTCCGGATGAAGCGGTCCTTCTCGGAGTTGCTCGCGTGCGTGCCCTCGCCGGTGGTCTCCCAGTCGACCGCCAGGATGTCACCTCGCTTCTCCGGGGTCTTGCTCACGAAGTACTCCGCCTGGGCCGTGAGGTTGCCCGGCCAGAGGAAGTGGTAGAAGCCGACCACCAGACCGGCGTCGCGGGCCGTCTTCGTCTGGGCGGAAAGCCTGGGGTTGGTGTACGAACGCCCCTCCGTCGCCTTGACGAAGACGAAGGACAGGCCGTCGGTGTCGTACGAGGAGGGCTGGTACGAGCTCACATCGATGCCACGCAGCATGCAGGCTCCCTGACGTGCTTGCGAAGGAGGGGAGTCGAGTGGTTCCTTCCCCACCGGGACGGCGTCCACGCGTCGGCGCGGTCGCCGGCGAAGCGCGCGTACCCCCAGGAGGCGTGTTCGGTCGAGAACCGCCCTCAACCGGTCACGGATCCGCTCCCCCTCGGTCGCCCGGGGAAACACCCCGCCCCCCCATGGCCGGCCGCAGCGCGGGGCCGAAGGCGCCGAACCGCGCCGGGTCCCGCCGCCCGACGGGCTGCACGACGAAGTGAACGCGGCCGGGAACCCCGCCCGCGTGCGACCACAGGCACACCTGCACCTGCTCCGGGGCCGTCACCGCGGTGACGGCGGCGCTCACCCGCTGCAGCAGGGCCCCGGATCGGCGGACCCCTGCGCCGTCGGGTCGGCGGCGTGCACCACAGGGCGGACCGGCCTGACCCCCGAGGTGCCCGGACCCGGGGGGCCCGGCACAGTGCTCGACCACCGGAACCCGGTCCGCAGCACGCTCCCGCCCGGCGGCGGAACCGCGCCGGTCATGAGACCACACGCCGGACACCCACCGCTCGTACCGGCCCTCTCGGCCGCCGGGGCTCCCTTCCCGGACAGCTCCCCGGATCCCCGCGTGACACCGGAACACACGATCACGGAGACTCGTGCCCGACCTCACGGGGCGATACGGCCGGGCGTCGCGCGGCATGCCGGCGCGGTGCCCGGTGCCCGCGGCACCACCGGACGATCGCCCGCAGGGCTCGGGGACCCTCTCGGAAGGAGCATGACCGTGCAGCGCACCGGCCTGTACTACCCGTACGTCCACTTTCGCGACCCGGCGTGGATCAAGGCCGCCGCGCTGTACCTGCCGCAGATGGCCCGGGTGGTGCCCGAGGGCTTCCGCGTCTCGGACCCGGACCACGTCCGCGCCCTGCGGGACGATCTCGATTTCGTCCGGGACATCGACCCCGCCGAGGCCGTCGAGGCGGCGTCACGGCACATGCTGCGCCTCGTGAACGAGCGCGACGGTGAGCTGCGGAACCGCTTCGGGGTCCGCGGCGGTGACGACCCGGATGTCGCGGACGCCGTGAACGCCGAGCCCTCGCCGCCCGGCGACCCGGCGCTCGTGGCCGGTCGCGGGCGCCTTCTCCCGCCCGCGGGACGGCCGTTGGCGGGCCTGTACCCGGGGGAGATGTCGCCGGAGCTGAAGGAGGCCCTGTTCGGCACCGGACTGGCGGTGCGCCGGGTGCGCAACACGGTCAGCCACGACGCGTACCACGAGTGGGTGGGGACGGACCCGGCGCTCGCCTGGGTCTACAAGTGCGCGTTGACCGCCGAGCTCGCGGGCCGCACCGCCCTCCTCCCCGTCACCGACCAGGAGGCCGCCCACACGGCCGTCGACGCCTGGGACGCCGGGCGGATGGCGGCGGTCCTCCTGGACGGTGCCCCGCCCCCGGTCGGGACCGGCGACCTGGCGGAGCGGGTCGGGGTGCTGTCGGTGCGGTGCGTGCTCCCCGCACGGCTCGCCACGGTGCCCGTCGAGAAGATCGTGGCCCTGCGCAAGAAGTACGAGCCGGAGTTCTTCGCGTACCTGGACGCCGTCGCCCGGACGGCGGCGGACCTGTCCGAGGAACTGGCCGGCATCCGCAGTCCCCAGGCACTGGAGATGTACGTACGGCAGGCGGTGCGCAAGGACTTCGAGGCCGAGCTGGAGAAGCTGCGCAGGGCCATGAACGGCATCGGCCTCCAGACGATCAGCACCTCCGTCGGCACCACGTTCGACACGCCCACCTCGGCGGCCCTGGCGAGCGGGCTGATCGCGACGGTCGGCGGCACCGTGGCGGGCAGCGCGGCGGGCATCGTGGCCGGTGTCGGCGCGACGGCCGTGGGCATCCTCGGCGGAGCCCGGCGGCAGCGCGACGAAGCGCTCGCCGCCTCTCCGGTCGGCTTCCTCCTGCGCGTCGAGCGCGGGCTGAATCCCACCACTGTGGTGCGCCGGATCGGACGCGCCCTGCGGCAGGGCGTCGGCGCGGGCGTGTGACGGGCACGGCGCGGCGCTGTGCCCGGTGGGGGGCCCGACCCGCGCTGAGAGAGGCGAACGGGCCGCTCAGGGACAACGGGCCGCCGAGGGACCGTTCCGCTCCCTCAGCACTCGATGATGTTGACCGCCAGCCCGCCCCGCGCCGTCTCCTTGTACTTGACCGACATGTCCGCGCCGGTGTCCTTCATCGTCTTGATGACCTTGTCCAGGGACACCTTGTGCGAGCCGTCGCCGCGCATGGCCATCCGCGCCGCCGTGACCGCCTTCACCGCGGCCATGCCGTTGCGCTCGATGCACGGGATCTGGACCAGGCCGCCGACCGGGTCGCAGGTCAGGCCCAGGTTGTGCTCCATGCCGATCTCGGCGGCGTTCTCGACCTGCTCCGGGGTGCCGCCGAGCACCTCGGCGAGGGCGCCCGCGGCCATCGAGCAGGCGGAGCCGACCTCGCCCTGGCAGCCGACCTCGGCGCCGGAGATGGAGGCGTTCTCCTTGAAGAGCATGCCGATGGCGCCGGCGGCGAGCAGGAAGCGGACCACGCCCTCCTCGTCGGCGCCCGGCACGAAGTTGACGTAGTAGTGCAGCACCGCCGGGATGATGCCGGCCGCGCCGTTCGTCGGGGCCGTGACCACGCGGCCGCCGGCCGCGTTCTCCTCGTTCACCGCCATCGCGTAGAGGGTGATCCACTCCATGGCGAGGGCCTTCGGGTCGCCCTCGGAGCGCAGCTTGCGCGCGGTGTTCGCGGCGCGGCGGCGCACCTTCAGGCCGCCCGGCAGGATGCCCTCGCGGGACATGCCGCGCGCCACGCACGCCTGCATCACCCGCCAGATCTCCAGCAGGCCCGCGCGGATCTCCTCCTCGGTCCGCCAGGCGCGCTCGTTCTCCAGCATCAGGGCGGAGATGGACAGGCCCGTCTCCCTCGTCAGGCGCAGCAGCTCGTCACCCGTGCGGAAGGGGTACTTCAGGACGGTGTCGTCCAGCTTGATGCGGTCCGCGCCCACCGCGTCCTCGTCGACGACGAAGCCGCCGCCGACCGAGTAGTACGTCTTGGTCAGGAGCTCGGCGCCGGACGCGTCGTGCGCCCACAGGGTCATGCCGTTGGCGTGGTACGGGAGCGCCCTGCGGCGGTGCAGCACCATGTCGTCGTCGAAGGAGAAGGCGATCTCGTGCTCGCCGAGGAGGCGGATCCGGCCGCCGTCCTTGATCTTCTCCACCCGTTCGTCGGCCGTCTCCACGTCCACCGTGCGCGGCGAGTCGCCCTCCAGGCCGAGCAGCACCGCCTTGGGCGTGCCGTGGCCGTGGCCGGTGGCGCCGAGGGAGCCGTACAGCTCGGCCCGGACCGAGGCGACGGAGCCCAGCAGGTCCTCGCTGCGCAGCCGCCGGGCGAACATGCGGGCCGCCCGCATCGGGCCGACCGTGTGCGAGCTGGACGGGCCGATGCCGATCGAGAACAGGTCGAAGACCGAGATGGCCACGGGAGGACTCCTAGGGGTTCGGCGGACGGCGCTGTCCACCGGGGAAAGGGTGGATCGAAGGGGTTTCAGAGGGGGACGTCACGTGTGCGGTTCACGGTGCGGGGCACCGCGCCCACGGGCCCAGTGTGCGCGATGCCCCGGATGTTCATACGCATAAAAGCGTACGAAATTACTACAGGTGGGGGTACAGCGGGTGCTTCCCGGCGAGAGCCGTGACCCGCGCCCGGAGCGCCTCGGCGTCGTAGGACGGCTTCAGCGTCTCGGCGATCACGTCCGCGACCTCGGCGAAGTCCTCGGCCGTGAAGCCGCGGGTGGCCAGCGCGGGCGTGCCGATGCGCAGCCCCGAGGTGACCATCGGCGGACGCGGGTCGTTCGGGATGGCGTTGCGGTTGACGGTGATGCCGACCTCGTGGAGCCGGTCCTCGGCCTGCTGGCCGTCCAGCTCGGAGTCGCGCAGGTCGACCAGGACCAGGTGCACGTCCGTGCCGCCGGACAGCACGTCCACGCCGACGGCCTTGACGTCGTCCTCGACCAGGCGCTCGGCCAGGATGCGGGCGCCCTCCAGGGTGCGGCGCTGCCGCTCCTTGAAGTCCTCGCTCGCGGCGACCTTGAAGGCGACCGCCTTGGCCGCGACCACGTGCTCCAGCGGACCGCCCTGCTGGCCCGGGAACACCGCGGAATTGATCTTCTTGGCCAGTTCGGCCGTGGAGAGGATCACACCGCCGCGGGGGCCGCCGAGGGTCTTGTGGGTCGTGGTCGTCACGACGTGGGCGTGCGGCACCGGGTTCGGGTGCAGGCCCGCCGCGACCAGGCCGGCGAAGTGCGCCATGTCGACCATGAGGTACGCGCCGACCTCGTCCGCGATCCGGCGGAACGCGGCGAAGTCCAGATGGCGCGGGTAGGCCGACCAGCCGGCGACGATCAGCTTCGGCTTGTGCTCCTTGGCCAGGCGCTCGACCTCGGCCATGTCGACGACGCCGGTGTCGTCCACGTGGTACGCGACGACGTCGTACAGCTTGCCGGAGAAGTTGATCTTCATGCCGTGGGTCAGGTGCCCGCCGTGCGCGAGGTTCAGACCCATGATCGTGTCACCGGGCTTGAGCAGCGCGAACATCGCGGCGGCGTTGGCCTGCGCGCCCGAGTGCGGCTGCACGTTGGCGTGCTCCGCGCCGAAGAGCTCCTTGACGCGGTCGATGGCGATCTGCTCGATCACGTCGACGTGCTCGCAGCCGCCGTAGTAGCGGCGGCCGGGGTAGCCCTCGGCGTACTTGTTGGTGAGGACCGAGCCCTGGGCCTCCATGACCGCGACCGGGGCGAAGTTCTCCGAGGCGATCATCTCGAGGGTGGACTGCTGACGGTGCAGCTCGGCGTCGACCGCCGCGGCGACGGCCGGGTCGAGCTCGTGCAGGGGCGTGTTCAGAAGCGACATGCGGCGACGACTCCTCAGCCGGCGATGTGGGCGTCGTACTCGGCGGCGGTCAGCAGGTCGGCCGGCTCGTCGGTGACCCGCACCTTGAACAGCCAGCCGCCCTCGAAGGGGGCCGAGTTCACCAGCGACGGGTCGTTCACCACGTCCTCGTTGACCTCGGTGATCTCGCCGGAGACCGGGGAGTACAGGTCGCTGACCGACTTGGTCGACTCCAGCTCGCCGCAGGTCTCGCCCGCGGTCACGCTGTCACCGACCTCGGGGAGCTGGACGAAGACGACGTCGCCGAGCGCGTTGGCCGCGTGCTCCGTGATGCCGACCGTCGAGACGCCGTCCTCGGCGGCCGACAGCCACTCGTGCTCCTTGCTGTAACGCAGCTGCTGGGGGTTGCTCATGGCCTGAATTCTCCTGTACGCGGGGGACTGCTGATGACTGAGGGGAGCGCGGGAAGCACGCGTGAGCAGGTACGACGTACCCGGCCGCACACGTGGACGGCTGCCCGGGACGCTACGACGGTGTCACTTCCGCCGCTGGTAGAACGGCAGCGCCACGACCTCGTACGGCTCGTGGCTGCCGCGGATGTCCACGCCGACGCCCTCGGTGCCCGGCGCCGCGTGGGCCGCGTCGACGTACGCCATCGCGATCGGCTTGCCCAGCGTCGGGGAGGGCGCGCCCGAGGTGACCTCGCCGATCACCTCGCCGCCGGCGACGACCGCGTACCCGGCGCGCGGGACCCGGCGGCCCTCGGCGACCAGGCCGACCAGGACGCGCGGCGGGTTCTGCTCGGCGCGCGCGGCGGCCTCGGCCAGGGCGGCGCGGCCCACGAAGTCGCCCTCCTTCTCGAACTTCACCACCCGGCCCAGACCGGCGTCGAAGGGCGTCAGGGAGGTGGTCAGCTCGTGTCCGTACAGCGGCATGCCCGCCTCCAGGCGCAGCGTGTCCCGGCAGGACAGCCCGCACGGGACCAGGCCCGCGCCCTCGCCCGCCTTGGTCAGCGCCTGCCACACCTCCACCGCGTGCTCCGGCTTCACGAACAGCTCGAAGCCGTCCTCGCCGGTGTAGCCGGTACGGGCGATGAGCGCGGGGACGCCGGCGACGGTGCCGGGCAGGCCGGCGTAGTACTTCAGGCCGTCCAGGTCGGCGTCGGTCAGGGAGGCGAGGATGGAGGGGGACTCGGGGCCCTGCACGGCGAGCAGCGCGTAGGCGTCGCGGTCGTCGCGCACCTCGGCGTCGAAGCCGGCCGAGCGCTCCACGAGGGCGTCCAGCACCACCTGGGCGTTGGAGGCGTTGGCGACCACCAGGTACTCGGGGGCCTCGGTCCCGCCGAGCCGGTAGACGATCAGGTCGTCCAGGATGCCGCCGTCCTCGCGGCAGATCATGGTGTAGCGGGCGCGGCCGGGCTTGACCCCGCCGATGTTGCCGACCAGGGCGTAGTCGAGGAGCGCGGCCGCCTGCGGGCCGGTGACGGTGATCTCGCCCATGTGCGAGAGGTCGAAGAGGCCGGCCCTCGTGCGCACGGCGTTGTGCTCGTCGCGCTCGGAGCCGTAGCGCAGGGGCATGTCCCAGCCGGCGAAGTCGGTCATCGTCGCGCCGAGCGAACGATGCAGCGCATCGAGCGCGGTCCGGCGGAGTTCGGTACTGCTCATCGGTCGGTCTCCCAGGGCGAGGGACCCCGCGCGGACCGAGCCGGACGCGGGGGAGGGCGAGGACGTTCCTCCCCATCTGTCATCGGAACCTGAGAGGTTCGCCATGACCGTCCGCGCAGGGGACGGGGGCACGGCTTGCACCTTGGGTGGAGCCGCTGGCGTACTGCCGCAGCGGCCCGCTTTTCAGATGTGCCTCGCCCGCGCGGTATCGGGGCCTGAGAGATTCAAGGGAGGGACTTGCTCCTTCGGCGCCCCGGCGGCAAACGGTGCCGGGGACTCTCCCGCGCGGATTCAAACGGCCGGTATGCAGTTGGCGCGCCCATCATTGCACGCATCTTCGGGGTGCGGCAGGGGGACCTTCCCTGGGTATGCACAGGGTGCGCGGGCGGTCACAGCCGGCTGCGGACGGACTGTTTCAGGAAACGGACGGAAACGAGAGGGATTCGGCATTACCTTCTCTTTACACTCGGCGGGGATGGGACTCCGGTACCCGCCCCAGGGGAGGACGATCACGGTGAACAGGACCACGGCGTGCGCCACCACCACGGGCGTCGCGCTGCCCGAGCAGCCGGCCGCTCTGGCCCGGAAGGCCCGCGGCGCGCTGCCGGCGCCGGTCGTCCGAGACCTGCGCGAACGCGCCGGCGGCAGCCCGCACGCCCTGCTCTTCGGGCCCCGCGACCTCGTCGTGGTCACCGGACTGCCCGGCAGCGGCAAGTCCACGCTGATGCGGCGCGCGGTGCGCGGCACCCGCGTCGACTCCCAGGACGCCCGCGACCGCTGGGACCGCCGGATGCCGCGCTTCCTGCCGTACGCCGTCTACCGCCCGCTGGTCCGCCTCGCCCACTACGCCGGACTGCGCAGGGTGCTGCGCGCGGGCGGGGGGGTCGTCGTGCACGACTGCGGCACGCAGGCGTGGGTGCGCCGCTGGCTGGCCCGCGAGGCCCGGCGCCGGGGCGCCCGGCTGCACCTGCTGCTCCTGGACGTCACCCCGCAGCAGGCCCTGACCGGCCAGCGCGAGCGGGGCCGGGGCGTCTCCCGGTACGCGTTCCTGCGTCACCGCGCGGCGAACGACCGGCTGCTGCGGGCGGTGGAGCGGGGCGAACTGCCCGACGGCTGCGGCTCGGCGGTCCTGATCGACCGGGACGCGGCGAACGCGCTGCGCCGCATCGGCTTCACGGGCTGACCGGCCGCGGCGCGGCAGCGGTTAGCCTTTTGAGCCACAGCAGTGGTTCCAGGCAGGCGGTAGGCAGATGGACTTCCCGGCGCAGACACACCCCCACCCGCACGGCGGATGGCCCGGAAACGAGCTGGAGGAGGTGCTCTCCGCCTCCCTCGGGATCCCCTCGGCGGGCGGCCGGATCATCGAGGTCCTGGGCCGCAGCTTCCTCTGGGTTCCCCTGCCGAACGGCGGCGGCCCGCACAGCGGTCCGCTCGACCTGCCCACGATGGAACTCGACGGCCAGGCGTACGTCCCGGTGTTCAGCTCCGAGGAGCAGTTCCGCCAGGTCGTCGGCTCCCACATGGCGTACACCGTCGCGCCGGCCGTGGAGTTCGCGCGCGGTCTGCCGCCGCAGGCCGGGATCGCGGTGAACCCCGGGGGCGTGGTCGGCATCCCGCTGCCGCCGCCCGCCGTGGCCGAGCTGTGCCGGGCCGGGCGCACCCCGCTGGACGGTCCGGCGGGCGGCGGCCGGGTCCGGCTGTTCGAGCCCGACTGGCAGGACGACCCGGTGGACTTCCTCGGCGCGGCCTCGGCGGAGTTCGAGACCATCGGGGTGGTGGCCACCGCCCGCCGCTGCCTCGCCGCGATCGAGACGGCCGACCCGGTGCTGTTCGTCGGTGTGGAACTGTCCCGCTGGGACGGGGACCTGCGGGCCCTGCCGATGGACGCCCTCGGCCGCGCGCTGGGCCGGACGGCGGTGAAGTGGCCGGTCAACCTGGTCCTGCTGGACGTGGCGCAGGACCCGGTGGGCGACTGGATGCGCGACCGGGTCCGCCCCTTCTACCAGCGCGCCTCGTAACCCCGCCCGGAGCCGCCGCGCCCGCCGGCCCGCACCGCCCGGCCGGCCCGCGTGCCGTACGGGCAGCGGTCGCCGGGCGGCGGGCGGCTTAAGCTAGGTTCATTGGCCGGCTGGTGTTGTACGGAGGGGCGATACAAGTGAGCGCTGGCACCGCGGCGGCCGGGCAGGTCGAGCACATGCTGCGCCAGGTGACGCCCGGGCGTTACGACGCCTACGAGGCGTTGCTGCGCGCGCTCGCGACTCCCTCCACCGGCCAGGTCTGGATGCTGCTGTGGCACGGCCAGGCCGGTTCCCCGGACGCCCAGTACGGGAACATGGAGGTGGGCGGCTTCGGCTACGCGCCCTGCGTCACCTCCGCCCAGGAGCTGTCGGCCAGTGGCTGGAACCGGTCGTACGAGGTCGTCGACGGACTCGACGTGGCCCGCGCGCTCTACCCCGACCACTACGGGCTCTGGCTCAACCCGCACGCTCCGGGCGGCGGAGTGGGCATCCCCTGGCTGGACCTGCGCCGCATCGCCACCGGCCTGGACCGCCAGCCCGCCGGTCCCCTCAGACTGTCCGAGCCGGCCATCGAGATCCCGCAGTTCTACGCCCTGCTCGCGCAGAACGCCCACCGCACCCCGGCCGTCCGCGCGCTGCGCCGCGCCTGGGTGCAGCCCGCGCTGGGCGCGCCCTACCTCGCCATCGGCCTCGACGTGTACGACACCTCGCCGCAGGCCGTCGACGCGGTGCGCGCCATGATGCAGCAGTCCCTCGGGGCCGTCCCGGACGGGCTGCCCGTGTCGACCGTCGCGATGTCCGACGAGCACGACCCGGTCGCGATGTGGCTGCGCGTCAACTCCCGGCCGTTCTACGACCGCGAGGCGCACGGTGCCGTGCCGCCCCCCACCTCGGGCTACGGCTACCCGCCCGCGCACCGGCGCTGACCGGGCCGTACCCGCGGGGACCGGTGCGGCCGGCCCGGACGGGCCCCGCTCCCGCTGACTCGGCGTCACCGTGTCCACGGAGTGGACACGAGCGCCGGCACGGTCCGGTCCGTCCCGCCGTCCGGCGCTGATGCGGCGCCGGTTTCCGGCCAGGCGTGCTCCACTGCGCCTCATCGACCGTCCGCCACCTGCGGTTTCACCCGTCCTTCACGCCGCTCGGCGTCCTCTGGACGGCCCCCGGGAAGGCGCCCGGTGTGTCGGACGCGTTAACTCCTGACGGAGGGCCGCCTGAACCGCCCGTTATGTCAACTGTTCAGATCTCAGGTAGGTATCACCGCTATCCGGACTGTTCCTGACCTCCTGTGAACGTCTGTAGTGTTCGGCCGGTCAAGATGCATCCACATAGCGGACCCGGAGTGGCCCCAATATGCGCATAGTCAAGTCCCGAGCCGCTCGGGCGATCACGGCCGCAGTGGCGGTCGGTCTGATCGCTACGGGCTGCTCCAGCGAGCGGGACAACAAGAGCAAGGGCGACGGCGAGAAGGACACCTTCGTCTTCGCCGGTGCCGGTGACCCGGGCTCCCTGGACCCTGCCCTCGCGAGCGACGGTGAAACCTTCCGCGTGACGCGGCAGGCGTTCGAGGCCCTTCTCGAGCACGAGTCCGGCGGCACCAAGCTGGTCGGCGGCCTCGCCGAGACCTGGTCGAGCAACGACGAGGGCACCGTCTGGACCTTCAACCTCCGCAAGGGCGTGAAGTTCCACGACGGCGAGGCGTTCAACGCCGCGGCCGTGTGCGCCAACTACGACCACTGGTTCAACTGGACGGGCACCTACCAGTCCAGCGCGGTCTCCTACTACTGGCAGACCATCATGGGCGGCTTCGCGAAGAACGAGGACAAGGAGACGCCCGAGGCGAACTACAAGTCCTGCACCGCGAAGGACGAGCACACCGCCGTCATCGAGGTCAAGGAGCCCTCCGCCAACCTCCCCGGCGGCTTCTCCCTCAACGCCCTGGCGATCCACTCGCCGAAGGCCATCAAGGAGTACGAGAAGCAGGAGGCGTCCGCCAAGGGCGATGCCATCACGTACCCCAAGTACAGCCAGGAGGCCGGCACGGTCGCCGGCACCGGCCCGTACAAGATCGTCAAGTGGAACAAGGGCAACAAGGAAGTCACCCTCGAGCGCTTCGACGACTACTGGGGCGAGAAGGCGAAGATCAAGAACCTCGTCTTCCGCACCATCGACACCGAGGAGGGCCGCCGCCAGGCGCTCCAGGCCGGTGACATCGACGGCTACGACCTCGTCGCCCCGGCCGACGTCAAGACCCTCAAGGACCAGGGCTACGTCGTCCCGACCCGTGGCGTCTTCAACCTCTTCTACGTGGGCATGAGCCAGGAGGCCAACAAGGCCCTCAAGAAGAAGGAGGTCCGCCAGGCCGTCGCGCACTCCATCGACAAGGAGAACCTGGTCAAGACCCAGCTGCCCGAGGGCGGCAAGGTCGCGGACCAGTTCATGCCCGACACGGTCGCGGGCTACTCCGAGAACGTCAAGAAGTACCCGCACGACCCCGCCAAGGCCAAGAGCCTCCTGAAGAAGGCCGGTGAGGAGAAGCTCGAGCTCGAGTTCTGCTACCCGACCGAGGTCACCCGCCCGTACATGCCTGCCCCGCAGGACCTGTTCGAGCTGATGAAGGCCGACCTGGAGAAGTCCGGCATCACCGTCAAGCCCAAGGCCATGAAGTGGGCCCCGGACTACCTCGACGCCACCGAGGCCGGCTCCTGCGCCCTGCACATGCTCGGCTGGACCGGTGACTTCAACGACGGCTACAACTTCATCGGCACCTGGTTCGCCGGGTACGACAAGCAGTGGGGCTTCAAGGACAAGAAGGTCTTCGACGCCGTGAACGCCGGCTCGAAGATGGGCAACGTCGAGGAGCGCGTCGAGGCCTACAAGAAGGCCAACGAGGTCATCATGGACTACCTGCCGGGCGTCCCGGTCTCCTCCTCCCCGCCGGCCATCGCCTTCGCCAAGAACGTGAACCCGCCGAACGTCTCCCCGCTGACGCAGGAAGTCTTCTCCGAGGCCTCCTTCAAGTAAGCGAGCAAGCGGCAGGAAACCAAGAACGGGGGGTCCGCCCGGCCGTCGCAACTCGGCGGCCGGGCGGGTCCATTCATGTAAGACATCACGCAAGAAAGGGGCATGCGGGGTGCTGCGTCTCGTCGTACGAAGACTGCTCCAGCTCATACCCACGCTGCTCGGCCTGTCGGTTCTGCTCTTCCTGTGGCTCGACCGGCTGCCCGGCGGACCCGCCTCAGCGATCCTGGGGGAAAAGGCCACCGAGGCCGAAGTGGCGCGCATCAACCGTGCGCTCGGGCTGGACCAGCCCGTCTACGTCCAGTACTGGCGCTTCCTCAAGCGCATCGTCGAGCTCGACCTGGGCACCTCCACCCAGACCGGACAGCCGGTGTGGGACGAGTTCGTCCTGCGCTTCCCCGCGACCGTGGAGCTGTCCCTCCTCGCGATCCTCATCGCCGTGGCCGTCGGCGTCCCGCTCGGCTACTTCGCCGCCCGCAACCGCGGCGGCTGGCTCGACGTCACCGCGGTCTCCGGCTCGCTCGTCGGCATCTGCATCCCGGTCTTCTTCCTCGCCCTGATCCTCAAGGGCGTCTTCGCCGTCGAGCTCGGCATCTTCCCCAGCTACGGACGCCAGGACACCGGCATCGACGCCACCAGCGTGACCGGCTTCGCCGTCCTGGACGGCATCCTCACCGGGGAGTTCGACGCCTCCTGGGACGCGATCATGCACCTGATCCTGCCCTCCGTCGCCCTGGCCTCCATCCCGCTCGCGGTCATCGTGCGCATGACCCGCGCCAGCGTCCTCGAGGTGCAGGACGAGGACTACGTCCGCACCGCCGAGGCCAAGGGCCTCAAGCGGAGCGTCGTCCGCGGCCGGCACGTGCTGCGCAACGCGATGCTCCCCGTGGTGACCGCGATCGGCCTGCTCACGGGCTCCCTGCTGTCCGGCGCCGTCCTGACCGAGTCGGTGTTCTCCTTCGGAGGCATCGGCTCCTTCATCCGGACCGCGATCGACGCCCGCGACTACCCCGTGCTCGTCGGGTTCATCATGTTCATCGCGATGGTGTACGTCCTGATCAACCTGCTGGTGGACCTGGCGTACAGCCTCATCGACCCGAGAGTGCGGGTGCACTGACATGAGTGTCGCCACCAAGACCGACAAGATCCAGCGCCTCGCGGAACTGACCGCGACCAAGGAGACCAGCACCGGCGCCAGCCTGTGGCGGGAGGCCTTCCGCCGCCTCAGGCGCAGCAAGATGGCGATCATCGGCGCGGCCGTCATCGCCCTGTTCGTGCTCATCGCGATCGTCGGGCCCTACCTCACGCCGTACTCCCCGACCGCCCAGACCTGGCGGGGCGAGGTCTTCCCCAACCGGGGCGAGTTCGTCGGCCCGCGCGGCGAGAACTGGTTCGGGCTCGACCACCTCGGCCGGGACATGTTCTCCCGCATGCTGGTCGGCGCCCGCCAGACACTGCTCGTCGGTGTCGTCTCCACGCTGATCGGCCTGGTCGCCGGCTTCCTGATCGGCGGTCTCTCCGGAGCCTTCGCCACCCTCGGCGGCGAGGCCGGACGGCGCGTCGACTCCGTCATCATGCGCTTCATCGACATGATGCTGGCGCTGCCCTCGCTGCTGCTGGCCGTGTCCGTCGCCGCCGTCATGGGCCAGTCACTGACCACCGTGATGATCGCCGTGGGTGTGGTCCAGGTGCCGGTGTTCGCCCGGCTGCTGCGCGGCGCCATGCTGGCGCAGGGCGGCGCGGACTACGTGCTCGCGGCCAAGTCCCTGGGTGTGCGCAAGCGGCGCATCGTGCTCTCGCAGATCGTCCCCAACTCGCTCAGCCCGGTGATCGTGCAGGCCACGCTCTCCCTGGCCACCGCGATCATCGAGGCGGCCGCCCTGTCCTACCTGGGCCTGGGCAACCCCGACCCGGCCATCCCCGAGTGGGGCGTCATGCTCGCCCAGGCGCAGCGCTTCTTCGACAACGCGCCGATGATGGCGGTCTACCCCGCCGTCGGCATCATCATCACCGCCCTCGGCTTCACCCTCCTCGGCGAGGCCATGCGGGAAGCCCTCGACCCGAAGCTGAGGGGCTGAACCACCATGTCTCTGCTCACTGTCGACGAACTGACCGTCACCTTCGGCGGCCGCGGCCGCAAGGAGTCCCGGGCGGTCGACGGCGTCTCCTTCGAGGTCGACCAGGGCCAGGTCGTGGGCCTGGTCGGCGAGTCCGGCTGCGGGAAGTCCGTCACCTC
>NZ_JAPSKQ010000205.1 GCF_031181555.1 Streptomyces sp.
TCAACGAGCCCTTCAAGGTGCTCGAGCTCGAGGGCCGTTACGACGTCATCGCCCGCATCGCGGGTGGCGGTGTCTCCGGTCAGGCCGGTGCGCTCCGTCTCGGTGTCGCCCGTGCGCTGAACGAGGCCGACGTCGACAACAACCGCGGTCCGCTGAAGAAGGCCGGCTTCCTGCGCCGCGACGACCGCGCGGTCGAGCGGAAGAAGGCCGGTCTGAAGAAGGCCCGCAAGGCTCCGCAGTACAGCAAGCGCTAATCGCAGGGCGCTCGCGCGTACTCCGAACGCCCCGGCGGCACGCCACTGTGCCGCCGGGGCGTTCGTTTATTCGTGGCCCTGGGCGTATAACGGCACAAGGCGCTCAAAGGCTAATGTGATCGTAGGGTCGGGCTCCTGCCCCGAGATGCGCAGCCGCACACGCATCGTGACCGTCGAACACAGCACAAGCTTCGTCAGCGGCACAACCGTCGACCGCCCGCACGGGTCCGACGCCTCGGCACGGCCTCGGCACGGCTTTCGACACTGACGTTTCCTCAGGAGGACAAGTGGGACGACTCTTCGGCACGGACGGCGTGCGCGGTGTCGCCAACGCGGACCTGACGGCGGAGATGGCGCTCGGCCTCTCCGTCGCCGCCGCGCACGTACTGGCCGAGGCGGGCACGTTCGAAGGGCACCGGCCCACCGCCGTGGTCGGGCGTGATCCGCGTGCGTCCGGGGAGTTCCTGGAGGCCGCCGTGGTCGCGGGCCTGGCGAGCGCGGGCGTGGACGTCCTGCGGGTCGGCGTCCTGCCGACGCCCGCGGTGGCGTACCTCACCGGCGCGCTCGGCGCCGACCTCGGCGTGATGCTCTCCGCCAGCCACAACGCGATGCCGGACAACGGCATCAAGTTCTTCGCCCGCGGCGGACACAAGCTCGCCGACGAGCTGGAGGACCGGATCGAGGCCGTGTACGAGGAGCACCGCACCGGTGCCCCCTGGGACCGGCCGACCGGCGCCGGCGTCGGCCGCGTGCGGGACTACGAGGAGGGGGCCGACCGGTACGTCGCCCACCTCGTCGGCGTCCTCCCGAACCGGTTGGACGGCCTGAGGATCGTCCTCGACGAGGCGCACGGCGCCGCGGCCCGGGTCTCGCCGGAGGCGTTCACGCGCGCCGGTGCCGAGATCGTCACCATCGGCGCCGAACCGGACGGGCTCAACATCAACGACGGCTGCGGCTCGACCCACCTGGACCGGCTGAAGGCCGCCGTCGTCGAGCACCGGGCCGCCTTCGGCATCGCGCACGACGGCGACGCCGACCGGTGCCTGGCCGTGGACCACACCGGCGAGGAGGTCGACGGGGACCAGATCCTCGCCGTGCTCGCGCTGGCGATGCGGGAGCGTTCCGCACTGCGCTCCGACACCGTCGTCGCGACCGTGATGTCCAACCTCGGCTTCAAGCTCGCCATGGAGCGCGAGGGCATCCAGCTGGTGCAGACCGCGGTCGGCGACCGGTACGTGCTGGAGGAGATGAAGGAGAAGGGCTACGCCCTCGGCGGCGAGCAGTCCGGCCACGTCATCGTCCTCGACCACGCGACGACGGGCGACGGCACGCTGACCGGCCTGCTGCTCGCGGCGCGGGTCGCCGAGACCGGGCGTCCGCTGCGGGAGCTGGCGTCGGTGATGGAGCGGCTGCCGCAGGTGCTCATCAACGTGCCGGACGTGGACAAGTCCCGGGTGAAGACCTCCGCCGAGCTCGCGGCGGCCGTCACCGAGGCCGAGCGGGAACTGGGGGAGACCGGGCGCGTACTGCTCCGCCCCTCGGGCACGGAACCGCTGGTGCGGGTGATGGTGGAGGCCGCGGACATCGACCAGGCCCGCTCGGTGGCGGGACGACTGGCGGACGCGGTGAAGTCGGCGCTGGGTTAGGAGCCGCAGGGGTTCGTGCCCGGGCCCGGTGCCCGGGCCCGGCGCTCCAGGGGCGTGCTCGGGGCGCTCCGGAGGCGGGGCCCGGGGGCCGGTCCCGGTGCCGCTCAGGCCTCGGTGCGTCTGCGCAGACGTTCGTGCTGCCTGGCCCAGAGGCGTTTCTGGACCAGCAGCGTGACGGTGCCCGCGAGGACGATGCCGAGCAGGTTGAGCAGGAGCTGCTCGGTGGAGCCCCGGGTCTGGACGAGGTCCCCGTAGCTCAGCGCCACGGCGGCGTTCGCGGCGGCCGGGACCGTCGTCACCGAGATGGCGACGCCGACCAGGGCCCCGGACTTGGCGGACGTCAGCGAGAGCGTGCCGGCCGCGCCCGCCAGGACCGCCACCACGAAGGAGAACCAGTCGGGCGCGTAGACGAACCCGGTCTGCGGGCGGTCGCCGTGCAGTCGCTCCTGGCTGAACAGCCCGACCGCGTCCATGAAGAAGCTGAAGCCCACCGTCACCGCCATCGCCACCGCGAAGCCGACGAGCAGGGCGATCACCGAGCGCAGTGCGAGGCGGGGCCGGCGCTGTACGGCCGCGGTGGAGATGCCGGCCAGCGGGCCGAACTCCGGACCCACCGCCATCGCGCCCACGATGAGGATCGCGTTGTCCAGCACCACACCACAGGCCGCGATCATCGTGGCGAGCGTGAGGAACGCGAGGTAGGCGACCGACAGCGTCGACTCCTCGTGGGTGGCGTCGGCCAGGTGCTCCCACAGCACCGCGTCCGCGCTCTCGCCCGGTGCCTCCGCCTCCGCCTTGTCGGCCCGTTCGGACAGCGACAGGCCGATGTCCTCCACGGCGATGGAACCGGACGTGTCCAGCCCCATCCGCCGCAACCCGCTGAGCAGGTCGTCGCCCGCCTCCCGGGCCACGTCGCACATCACGAGGTCCCCGCGGGGATCGCGGGCGGCGCCCGGCAGCACGCACAGGTGCGCGGTGCCGATCGTCCCCTCGATCAGGCGGACCACGTCGTCGGTCCTGTCGGCCGGCGTGATCAGGCGCAGGTGCAGCATGGCGGCAGCGTAGCCGTCACAGCTTGCGCAGGCTGAGGCGCTGCACCTTGTGGTCCGGGCCCTTGCGCAGGACGAGGGTGGCCCGGCCGCGGGTGGGGGCGATGTTCTCCACCAGGTTGGGCTTGTTGATGGTGCGCCACATCGTGCGGGCGTAGTCGAGGGCCTCCTCCTCGGAGACCTGGGTGTACTTGCGGAAGTACGAGGAGGGGTTCTGGAAGGCGGTCTCGCGCAGCCGCTTGAAGCGGTTGAGGTACCAGCGCTCGATGTCCTCGGTGCGGGCGTCGACGTACACGCTGAAGTCGAAGTAGTCGGCGAGCCCGACGCGGGTGCGGCCGTCCTTGCCGGGCAGGGCGGGCTGGAGGACGTTGAGCCCCTCGACGATCAGGACGTCCGGGCGGCGCACGGTGAGCTTCTCGCCGGGGACGATGTCGTAGATCAGGTGGGAGTAGACGGGGGCGCTGACCTCGCTCTTGCCCGCCTTGACGTCGGCGACGAAACGGGTGAGCGCACGACGGTCGTACGACTCGGGGAAACCTTTCCGCGACATCAGGCCGCGTTCCTGGAGCTCCCTGGTCGGGAGCAGGAAACCGTCCGTCGTGACCAGCTCCACGCGCGGGTGCTCCGGCCAGCGCGACAGCAGGGCCTGGAGCAGCCGGGCGACCGTGGACTTGCCGACGGCGACGGAACCGGCGACCCCTATGACGAAGGGGGTGCCGGACTGGGAGCCCTGCTCACCGAGGAAGGTGTTCAGCGCGCCCCTCAGCCCGTCGGTGGCGCCGACGTAGAGGTTGAGCAGCCGGGACAGCGGGAGGTAGATGTCCCGCACCTCGTCGAGGTCGATGACGTCACCGAGACCGCGCAGTTGCTCCACCTCCTCGGCCGTGAGCGGCAGCGGCGTCTTGTCGCGCAGCGCGCTCCACTCGGAACGGGTGAGATCGACGTAGGGAGTCGCCTCCGGCCGCTGCCGGTGGGCGCTCCGGGGCATCGAGGAGACCGGAGAGATCACAGTCCATTGTTAACGGAGGACGAACGGGACGGGGGGTGGGGTGCGTCACGCGGAGAGCCCCGCCCGGGCGGGCGGGGGCGAAGGGACACGCCTGCTCTGGACTTCGTTCACATGGCAATTACCATCGTGCAGGGCTCACGTCGCACAGGTGTCGGACGTCGTTCGCGTGCCGTGCGGAGGTAGGCCCGCAGCCGCCGAGTCCCATCAGCCCAGCCGGGGAGTGTCGTGTGAAGCGCATCCTGATCCGTTCCGGGAAGAGCCCGCTTCGCGTGGCCACGCCGACGGAGTTCATCCACCAGGACCTGATCGGGACCAACACGGGCAACCTGCTCTTCAGCGACTCGGCCCACAAGATGTTGTCCGCGCCGGACACCGAAGTCGTCTCGAACGGCATCCGCACCGATCCGTCCGCCCGGCGGGCGGCCGAGATCAACGAGCAGTACGACGTCTTCGTCGTGCCGCTCGCGAACGCCTTCCGCCCCAGCTTCCAGGCGTCCCTGGACCGGCTGTCGACGCTGGTGGAACAGCTCACCATCCCCGTGGTCGTCTTCGGCGTCGGCGCCCAGACCGGGGCCGACTACGACACCGGGCCGTTGAAGCCGATCGAGGAGTCGGTGAGACGTTTCGTCTCCGCCGTCCTCGACCGGTCGGCGTCGATCGGCGTGCGCGGCGAGCTCACCGCCCGCTACCTCACCGAGATGGGCTTCCCCGCCGGCAGCGTCGACATCATCGGCTGCCCGTCCATGTTCCTGTACGGGGACACCTTCCCGGCCGTCCGCGCCGTCGAGCTGACCGCGTCCTCGCGCATCGCCGTCAACCTCTCCCCGGACGCGATCCCCGTGGGGGACATAGCCGGCCTGGCCCGTCACGCATGGGAGCGCTACCCCAATCTCCTGTACTACGCGCAGAACCTCGTCGACGCGGAACTCCTGCTCTGGGGTGACCTCACGCCGGAGACCGGCGTCGAGGACCCGTTCCCGCTCCAGCTCAGCCACCCGCTGATGCGCGAGAACAAGGTGCGGATGCCGCTGGACCCGACGACCTGGATCGACGAACTGCGGAGCCACGACTTCGCCTACGGCACCCGGATCCACGGCAACATCGCCGCACTGCTGGCCGGTACGCCGAGCGTCGTGCTCACCCACGACTCGCGGACCCTCGAACTGTGCCGCTACTTCGACATCCCCCACGTCCCGCTCACCTCGCTGTCCGCGGACACCGACCCCCGTGAGCTGTACGAGGCCGCCGACTACTCGGCGATGACCAAGCACCACGGTGAGCGGTTCGAGCGGATCGTCGCCTTCCTCGACCGGAACGACCTGCGGAACACCTACACCCACGGCGACCGCGGCGCGGCCTTCGACGCCCGTCTCGCCGCGCTGGAGCTGCCCGCCTCGATGCCGGTCTGGGACGGCTCGGACGACGGCCACATGCGCTACCGGATCAGCCGGCTGCGTGAGCGGATCGCGGTCGCCAACACCCGTATCGACAAGCGGGTCAAGGAGAACAAGGAACTGCGCACCCGGCTCGCCGCCGCCGAGGAACGGGCGAGCGAGACCGGCCGGCAGCTCGCCGCGGCACAGAAGGAACTGGCCGCCGCCCACAAGCGGCTCGCGGCCCTGGAACGCCGGATCGGCGGCATCGAGAAGCGTGTCATGGTCCGCATCGGCCCCGCCGTCCGCCGCCGGGTGCGCCGGATCTCCAGGGCGGGCGGGAAGGACTGACCCGGCCCGGCCGGCGCGCACGCGGCCGGACGTGCGGAGCGGCCGCGGGGCCTCGCCGCGGAACAAGATCACGTGGACGTCACGGTCGCATACCGGGTGGTCACCTGGTGATCACCTGTGAGGGGCCTGTGCATAGAGTGCGCGCAGTGTTGCGGAGTCCTCCGCAGAAGTGAAGAAAGAGTCCACCGTGAAGCCCACCGCCGTCCGCCGTACCGTGCTCGCCGCCTCCGCCGCCGCGCTCGCCCTGCTCGCCACCGCCTGCGGCGGCTCCGGCGACGAGGGCAAGGGCGACGAGGGCAAGGGCAAGGCCGACGCCGCCCCCTCCGCCGCGCCGGCGGCCAAGGCGCTGACCGCCGCCGAACTGGAGAAGGCCGCGCTGGTGCAGGCGGACGTCAAGGACGGCAAGGTGGTGACGAAGCTGCCCGCCACGGACGACGTCGCCGCCGACCAGGTCACGTCCGAGGAAGCGGCCTGCCGGCCCCTCGCCCACGTGCAGGCGGGCGTGGCCGTCGGCTCGCCGGCCGCCACGGTGAAGCGGTCCTGGACGGGCGAGCCGAAGAAGCCCGCCGAGGGGGCCAGCCCCGAGGACGCCCTGCTCGCCGGTCTCGGTGCGGAGAAGATGCTCATCACGCTCGCCTCCTACGAGGACGGCGGCGCCGAGCAGGTCATCAAGGACGTGGACGCCGCTGCCGGCAAGTGCGCCGGAGGCTACACGTACACCGCCGCCGGTCAGAAGGCCAAGATCCTGAAGGTCGAGAAGACCCAGGCGCCCGGCGGCGCGGACGAGGCGCTCGCGATCACGGCGATCGCGCCCGCGGACGAAGGCGTCGAGGCGCCCATGAAGCTGGTCGTGGCCCGCAAGGGTGCGACCGTCGTCTCCTTCGCCGTCGTCAACCTCGCCTCCATCGTCACCGGTGAGGACTTCGACTTCCCGGTGAAGGTCTCCGACGCCCAGCTCGCCAAGCTCGGCTGAGACGGCTTGCCCGTGTTCCCACCGGTGCTTCGTGCACCGGTGGGAATTTCCGATTTCGGGCAGGCGGAGGCCCTTTCCGGCGGCTGACGGACCGTAGGCTTCCGGTCATGTGCGGAATCGTGGGATACGTGGGGTCGCAGTCGGCGCTGGACGTCGTGACGGCAGGCCTCAAGCGGCTGGAGTACCGGGGATACGACTCGGCGGGCGTCGCCGTGCTGGCGGACGGCGGCCTGGCCACGGCCAAGCGGGCCGGGAAGCTCGTCAACCTGGAGAAGGAGCTGGCCGAGCGGCCCCTGCCCACCGGTACGACCGGCATCGGCCACACCCGCTGGGCCACCCACGGCGGCCCGACGGACGCCAACGCCCACCCGCACCTCGACAACGCGGGCCGGGTCGCCGTCGTCCACAACGGCATCATCGAGAACTTCGCCGCCCTGCGCGCCGAGTTGGCCGAACGCGGCCACGACCTCGTCTCCGAGACGGACACCGAGGTCGTCGCCCATCTGCTCGCCGAGGAGTTCTCCTCCTGCTCCGACCTCGCCGAGGCGATGCGGCTGGTGTGCCGGCGGCTGGAGGGCGCGTTCACCCTGGTCGCCGTGCACGCCGACGCGCCGGACGTCGTCGTCGGGGCGCGGCGCAACTCACCGCTCGTGGTGGGCGTGGGGGAGGACGAGGCCTTCCTCGCCTCGGACGTCGCCGCGTTCATCGCGCACACGCGCTCCGCGATCGAGCTGGGGCAGGACCAGGTGGTCGAGCTGCGCCGGGACGCGGTGACGGTCACCGGCTTCGACGGCAGCCCGGCCGACGTCCGCTCCTACCACGTCGACTGGGACGCCTCCGCCGCGGAGAAGGGCGGCTACGCCTCCTTCATGCTCAAGGAGATCGCCGAGCAGCCGAAGGCGGTCGCCGACACCCTGCTCGGGCGCATCGACGAGACGGGTTCGCTGACGCTGGACGAGGTGCGGATCCCGGCGGACGTCCTGCGCGAGGCCGACAAGGTCGTCATCGTCGCCTGCGGTACGGCCTTCCACGCCGGCCTGATCGCCAAGTACGCCATCGAGCACTGGACGCGGATCCCGTGCGAGGTGGAACTGGCGAGCGAGTTCCGCTACCGGGACCCGATCCTCGACCAGCAGACCCTCGTCATCGCCATCTCCCAGTCCGGCGAGACCATGGACACGCTGATGGCCCTGCGGCACGCCCGCGAGCAGGGCGCCAAGGTCCTCGCGATCTGCAACACCAACGGCTCGACGATCCCGCGCGAGTCGGACGCGGTGCTGTACACGCACGCCGGCCCGGAGGTCGCGGTCGCCTCGACCAAGGCGTTCCTGACGCAGCTCATCGCCTGCTACCTGGTCGCGCTGTACCTGGGGCAGGTGCGGGGCACCAAGTGGGCCGACGAGATCCGCGCGGTGGTGCGGGACCTGTCCTCGGTCCCCGGTGCGGTGGAGCGGGTCCTGGAGACGATGGAGCCGGTACGGGAGCTGGCCCGCTCCCTCGCGGAGAAGGACACGGTGCTGTTCCTGGGACGGCACGTGGGCTACCCGGTGGCGTTGGAGGGCGCGCTCAAGCTGAAGGAGCTCGCCTACATGCACGCGGAGGGCTTCGCGGCCGGTGAGCTGAAGCACGGGCCGATCGCCCTGATCGAGGACGACGTGCCGGTCGTCGTGGTCGTCCCGTCGCCCCGGGGGCGGTCCGTCCTCCACGACAAGATCGTCTCCAACATCCAGGAGATCCGGGCGCGCGGTGCCCGGACGATCGTCATCGCGGAGGAGGGCGACGAGGCGGTCGCCCCGTACGCCGACCACCTGATCCGCGTCCCGGCCACCCCCACGCTGCTGCAGCCGCTGGTGGCGACGGTGCCGTTGCAGGTGTTCGCCTGCGAGCTGGCCACCGCCCGGGGCAACGAGGTGGATCAGCCGCGCAACCTCGCGAAGTCGGTGACGGTGGAGTAGGTCTTCAGGGCATCGACGAGGGCGGTGAAGGCCCCGGCCGGGACGGAGAGGGGTCCGTGGGCCGGGGCCTTTGAGTCGCGGATGGCTATGTGGGGGCGGCGGACGGCGACCTCTACGCAGGAATTGCCGTCGCCGGCGCCGGAGTAGGACGACTTCCGCCAATTGTCGAGGGAGTCCATGGATGCCTCACAGCTCGTTGGCCAGCTTTTGGATGACGTCACGCGACCGGTTCGGGTCGAGCGATACGTCCCTCACTCTATGGAGAAGCGTTCGAAGAACGCCGAGTTGGGCTTCGGAGTCGACGAACGCCGCGGCGTGAGGTGCGTCGCGAACAGCTGTGTCCAGCTTGGGCACGGCACCGCCCGCCAGCATCATCGCGGTCCAGGAGCCGCCGAAGTTGTCCAGGTCGAACGGGAGGACGCGCACGGTGACGTGGTCCGCTTCGGAGACTTCGAGGAGGTGGGCGAGCTGAGCTCGTGACGCTGCGCGATCGCTGACTCTGAGCCGAAGCGCCGCCTCATGGATGACCGCTTCGTACGGTGTGGGAGCGGGGCCTTCGAGAATCACTTTCCGTTGCATCCGATGCCGGACCCGCAACTCGATGTCTTCGCTGGGTAGCTGCGGAATTCTGTCGGAGAAGATGGCGCGAGCGTAGTTCTCCGTCTGGAGCGGTCCGGGGATGTAGAGGAACTGGACCTCGCTCAGGAACGTGGCGTGGTGTTCCAGTTCGGACAGGTCGAGGAACGGTGTCGGGAGCAGACCCCGGTACTCCTCCCACCAGCCGCGCGTCCGATCGGTCGCCATAGCGACCAGGGCGTCGACGAACGCCTCGTCCGTACAGGCGTAGTTGGCCGCGAGGCGGCGCAGCCGCTTCTCGCTCACGCCCGTGAGGCCGGCCTCGATCTGACTGATCTGAGCCGAGCTCACCCCCAGCAGCGCCGCCGCCTCCCGGGCGGTAAGGCCTGCCGCGTCACGGAGTCTGCGGAGTTCCACCGCCAGGCGTACCTGACGTGCCGTTGGCTCACGCCTCAAGGCCATCGAACTCTCCTCCCAACGCGCCCGCAGGCGCACCTCGTTCGAGGGGAAGGCTACGCGACCGGCTTGCGAAACTTAAAAACATAGGTCTACCGTCGGTGACGCGACGCACACGCTGCGGAACTCCGGGGCACCGGAAGCGCACCGCTCCGTCCTGCCATGACGGTTGCGGCACAGCCACCGCCCGGCGACGCGGCGCCTCTCTTCAACTCCCC
>NZ_JAPSKQ010000206.1 GCF_031181555.1 Streptomyces sp.
GAACGGCGGCACGACCCGTGCTGCCGTCGTCGAGGCCGACCTCGACCTCGACCGTGGGGTTGCCTCGGGAGTCCAGGATTTCCCGGGCTACGACGACGTCGATGGACGGCACGAGCATCTCCTTCTTGGATGTGACGCGGGTGAGCGGGACCGCGGAGGCCCTGCGAGACCGAGCCTAACCGGCTCCGGGCGATCGGCATCCGGTCGCCCATCCCATGGACAGGAGCGAGCTTAGATTGTTTCTGGCCGGAACAAAGCAGTTCCCGGAAACCGTGACGGAAACCGTGACCTTGCGGAGCCGTGAAAAACCCCGCCCCGGTGCGTACGGGGGAACACGCACCGGGGCGGGGAGCCCGTGGGGACGGGGGGAGGGCCGAAGGCCGCTGTCCTTACTTCAGGTGCAGCTGCTGGCCCGGGTAGATGAGGTCGGCGTCCTCGACGATGTCGTCGTTGAGCTCGAACAGCTTGGCCCAGCCGCCCTTGACGTCGTGCTCCTCGGCGATCGAGCTGAGGGTGTCGCCCTTGACGACCTTGTACTCGCCGTCGCCCTTCTCGACCTTCTCGCCGGTCGGGGTGGTGACGGTCTTCTCCGCCTCCGGGCGCTCGGCGGAGCGGGAGGCCTTCTGCTCGGTCTCACGGGTCTCGGCGGAGCCGGTGCTCTGGCTCTGGCCCTGGCCCTGACCCTGGTTCTGCGAGCTCTGCGAGCCCTGCGAGGAGCCGCCGCCCTGGGTCTGGGTGGAGCCGCCGCCGCTGTAGGGGGCGTTCGACAGGTTCACACCGCAGACCGGCCAGGCGCCCTTGCCCTGGCCCGCGAGGACCTTCTCGGCGATCTCGATCTGCTGGGCCTTGGTGGCCTGGTCGGCGGTGGCGGCGTACTGCGTGCCGCCGTACGCGGCCCAGGTGGAGGCGGAGAACTGCAGACCGCCGTAGTAGCCGTTGCCGGTGTTGATGGACCAGTTGCCGCCGGACTCGCACTGGGCGACGGCGTCCCACTCGGAGGCCGTGGCGGCGGAGGCGTTGCCGGCCGCCATCAGCGGGGCGGCGACGGCGGCGCCGGTGACACCGGCGACGGCGATGGCGCGAGCGGCCTTGGACGGACGACGGTGCTTGCCCTTGCCGGAAAACAGCATGGTTGGATCCCCTCACCGACGCCTACGAGGTGAGCTGTCGGGTTCGGGCCGGTTGAGTTGCCCGGCCACGCCCCTCACGGGACGCGGCTCCACCCCAAGCCGGATCCGGCGTCAACTGCCCGGACCGGCACTTACCTTGGGTCCCCCGCTCCTGCCTGCGGCGCATGACGCGACGACTGTTCCCGTGCTGCCGCTGGCAGGATTCGGCGTGGCGGCAGCCGGGGCCCGCGATGGCGAGCGGTCATGACCGTAGGCACGCGATCGACGGAATTTCAAAGACGATCAGGGCCTCTGAGACCTATCTCTCATCATCTTTAAACCGGACATTCAGCCCGAACCGTGACGTCAACTGCCGCCGTCCGCCCGCTTTTTCGGGCGTCACTTTTCTCCCGGTTCGACCCCGACCTCAAGCTTCTGACCGGGCAGGATGAGGTCCGGGTCGGCGCCGACGGTCCGCTCGTTCTCCGTGTAGAGAGCGCGCCATCCGCCGTCCAGCTCAAGGGAGTCGGCGATGGACCAGAGACTGTCGCCGGAACGCACGGTGTAGGAGCCGTCGGCGGCGTCGCGGGAGGCGTCGGTGCCGCGCGAGGCGTGCCGGCCGGAGGCCTCGGCCGTGCGGTCCCCGCCCCCGCCCTCCTCGGCGCCGGGGCCGCGGTGACGGCCGGTTCCGCCGGCCTCGGTGTCGGTGAGCACCGAAGAACCCCCGGTCCGCCCGGACTTGTCCGGTTCGTCACCCTTCGGGACGGCCGGAGCGGAGGAGGAGGTGCCGGGCCCGGCGTCCGGCCCGGCGGACTTGTCGGACTTGGTCGATTCGCCGGATGTGCCCTCCGCGCTCGCCGACGGGTCGGACGACGGCGACGGCGCGGAGGAGGCGGAAGCGCGGGCGGACGGTTCGCCGGAGTCCGGCGATCCGGACGGGTCCGGCGAATCCGAGGAGCCCGAGGGGGCCGAGGAGCCGGACGAATCCGAGGAGCCCGAGGAGCCGGACGTGTTCGGCGCGGAGTCCTCCGCCACGCCCGTGTCGATGTCGGCCGACGCGGAGTCCTGGTCCAGGCCCGCCAGCAGTCCGCAGGCGCGCCATGCGCCGACCCCCTGGTCGGCGAGGATTCTCTCGGCCACGGCTATCTGCTGGCCGCGACTGGCCTGGTCGGCGCTCGGCGCGTAGTCGAGTCCGCCGTAGTTCTCCCAGTCGTCCTGCGTCAACTGCAGGCCGCCGTAGTAGCCGTTGCCGGTGTTCTGGCTCCAGGAACCGCCGCTCTCGCACTCCGCGACCCGGTCCCAGGTCGCGCCGTCGGCCGCGCTGGCGCTGCCGGCCCCGAGGAGCGGGATCGCGATGGCGGAGCCGGTCACTCCGGCTGCGACGAGGAGTGCCGGAGCCTGGCGGGGGCGACGGTGCCGACCGTTCCCGGAGAGCATGCGGAGACCTTTCGCAAGACAGCAGTTACCGGCGCGGCGGCTGGAGTCGAGGCGCCGCACTTGATGGGTGAACGTATCGGCAGACGATCACTTGTCACAAGTTCATGCCGCGCAGATCACGTGAAGATCACAGAGGTGAGCGCGTGTCATGTTTGCGCTGGTCCGCGCGCGCCACCGGAAAGGGACACGGAAGCCGGCAGCCCTGCGGGCCCCTCGGTCAGGCCCGCGGTGGGGTGAACTCCACCGGCAGGGTGCGCAGTCCGCGCATGATGAGCCCGCCGCGCCAGCGCAGTTCGGCGGGATCCACCGCGAGCCGGAGGTCCGGCAGGCGGGTCAGCAGGGTGGCGAGCGCGGTCTGGCCCTCCAGGCGGGCCAGCGGCGCGCCCAGGCAGTAGTGGATGCCGTGGCCGTACCCCAGGTGCTGGTTGTCGCGCCGGCCGAGGTCGAGCACGTCCGGGTCGGCGAACCGGTCGGGGTCCCGGTCCGCGGCGGCCAGGACGACGAGGACCGGGTCGCCGGCCGCGATGCGCCGCCCGCCGATGGTGACCGGCTCGGTGGCGAACCGCCAGGTGGCGAGCTCCACCGGGCCGTCGTAGCGCAGCAGCTCCTCGACGCCGGTCTCCAGCAGCGCCCGTTCCCCGGCGGCCAGCGACCTCTGCAGGCGGTCGCGCTGCCCGGGGTGGGTGAGCAGGGCGTAGGTGCCGTTGCCGATGAGGTTGACGGTGGTCTCGAAGCCGGCGAACAGCAGGATGAACGCCATCGCGGCGGCCTCGTTCTCGGTGAGGTGCTCACCGTGGTCGGAGGCGCGGATGAGGCCGGAGATGAGGTCCTCGCCGGGGGCGGGTTCGGCGGGCAGGGCCTCGCGCTTGCGGTGGATGAGGTCGGCGAGGTAGCCGCGCATCTTCTTCACCGACCGCGCGACCCCGCCCCTCGGGCCGCCCTGGTGACGGATCATCATGCCCGCCCAGTCACGGAAGTCGTCCTGGTCCTCCCGGGGCACGCCCAGCAGGTCGCAGATGGCGTAGATGGGGAGGGGGAAGGCGAAGTCGTGGATGAGGTCGGCGGAGCCGCTGTCCGCGAACCGGTCGATGAGCCCGTCGGTGAGCTGCTGCACCCGGGGCGCGAACTCGGCGACGCGGCGCGGCGTGAACGCCTTGCTGACCAGCCGGCGCAACCGGGTGTGGTCCGGCGGATCGATGTTGAGCAGATGCGTCATCAGCTCCGCCTTGCGCTCGCCGGGGATGCCGGTCCTGCCCCTGGCGTGCGCGGGCTCGTCGTGGTGCGCCGGGTTCTTGGACAGGCGGGGGTCGGCGAGGGTCTGCCGGGCGTCGGCGTACCGGGTGACCAGCCAGGCCTCGACCCCGCTGGGCAGCCGCGTCCGGTGCACGGGCGCGTGCTCGCGCAGCCAGGCGTAGGCGGGGTAGGGGTCGCTCGCGAACTCCCAGGTGAAGAGTTCGGGGGCGCCGTGCCCGGGGTGGGACGGGGACTGGTGCGGGTGCTGGTCGGTCACCTTTCGACCGTATCCGGCGGGGGGCGGGCGATTGCGGCCTACTCCCCCACGCCCTCGGCGGCCCGCACCGCGTCCCGGTAGGCCCGGGCCGCCGCGCGCAACGCCGCCTCCGGGTCGACGCCCTCCGCCTCGGCCCGCACCGCGAGGGCGAGCAGGTCGTAGCCGACGCCCTCCACCCGGGGCAGGGGGACGTCCAGGCCCGCCGTGCGGACGCGGGAGGCGAGTTTGGCGGCGAGGGCCAGTCCGGGCTGGCCGAGGGGAATCCCCTCGGTGACCGAGGCGCGCCGCTTCTCGACCGCCTTGGTGCGCAGCCAGTGCTCCTTGACCTCCTCGGGGGTGGTCGCCGTCGCGTCGCCGAAGACGTGGGGGTGACGGTGGATGAGCTTGGCGACGATGCCGCCGGCCACGTCGTCGACGGAGAAGGGCTCCTCGGGGTGCTCCTCGGCGATCCGGGCGTGGAAGACGACCTGGAGGAGGACGTCCCCCAGTTCCTCGCGCAGTTCGTCCCGGTCGCCCTCCTCGATGGCCTCGACGAGTTCGTACGCCTCCTCGATGCCGTACTTCGCCAGACCCTTGTGGGTCTGCTGGGAGGACCAGGGGCACTCGGCGCGGATGCGGTCCATGACCTGCACCAGGTCGAGCAGCCGGGCGCCCGGCAGGTCGTAGGAGGCGGGCAGCAGCTCCAGCTCGGGCATCCGGACCCGGCCGGTCCCGGCCAGGCGCGCCAGCCCGTCGGTCAGGGCGGGCTCGCCCTCGCCCGTGGCCACGACCACCACCGTCCGCCCGCCGGCGCAGGCGTCCACCAGCTCCTGTGCGGTCAAGGACGCCTCCTCGACCGGTATCCCCGCCTCCCGCAGATACGGCAGCTGCGGGTGCGCGCCGTCCGCGCACAGCACCCGGTCGGCCGCGCGCAGGGTCTGCCAGGCGGGCCAGGACAGCAGGCCGGGTGCGACGCGGTGGCTGGTGGTGAGCAGGACGATGCGGCCGGGGGCGGCTTCGGAGCGGGGTGCGCGGCTGGTTGCGTTCACGCTCCGAAACTAACCCACGCCGCCGACGGGGCCGGGAGTCATCCACGGGGTGACCGGCGGGGCGGTCCGGGCGTCACAGGGGCTGCCGGGCCCCGGCCGACGTGACGTCCCGCACCCACGGGGCCGCGGCGTCGACGCGGCTGCTCTTCTCGACGTCCCAGGTGCCGTAGCGCGGGTTGAGGTCGATGCCGAGGTCCTTGCCCGCCGCGGACAGCGCCTTCCAGAACTCGGGCCGGCCGGTGTCGGTGCCGAGCCGCTCGGCGAGCTTCTGGGCCTCGAGCTGGAGGCGGAGGTTCTCGTCGAGGCGCTGCGGCGGCACGCCGTACTGCTGCAGCCAGGCCGCCTCCAGCGCCTCGGCGCCACCGGCCTGCTCCTCCAGCCCGGACCGCATCCGCTGGACCTCCCGGGGGGTGACGGTCACCCCGGCGTCCCGCGCGGCGTGCTGCAGCACCCGGTCCAGGACCATGCCGTGCAGGGTGTCGCGGGTGAGGCTGCCGGTGCGGGCGATGGCCTGCTCGTACTGGGCCTCGTCCGGTACGGTCGCCCGCTGGGCCTCGCGGACCTCGTTGACCCGGTTCTCCAGTTGCGCCACGGTGATCCGCTGGTCGCCGACGACGGCCGCCGCGCCCGGATGCGCATCGTTTCCGCAGGCGGTGAGCAGGGGCGCCGCCGCGGCGATCGCGGCGGTGAACAGGAGCGCGGTGCGACGGCGGCGGTGCAAGGAAACCTCCCGAGGAGAGTTTGTGCGGCGGTGCACAAAGTCTTGCGGTGATCGATGGTAGGCATCGGCCAAGCTCTGGCCAACCCATTCGACCAACGATTCACGGGGACTTCCGGCACCGCCGCGCCTCCACGGCCGCGCGACCGGGCGACCGGACGCCGCGGCACGGTGACCGCGCAGTCCGCCCTCCGCCACCCCGCTACCCGCGCACCTGCCCCAGCCACTGCAGCGTCCGCCGGATCTCCGCGGCCATCGGGTGCCCGGGGCCCCGGAGGCGTTCCACGTCGTGCAGCAGCCGGGCCAGCGTGTCGTGCGCGGCGGCACGGTCGCCGAGGGCGAGCAGGAGGTGGCCGATGCGGCGGCGGACGTCGTGGGCGGTCTCCGGGTCGCCGGCGGTCACGTACTGGTTCTCGTAGTACGCCAGCAGCGCCCGGTACTCGGCGAGCGCCGCCGCCGGTTCGCCGAGCTGCTCCAGGCACTGGGCGGCCTCGTAGCGGTAGCGCAGGGACTGCGGGTCGGCCTGGCCGGCCTCGGCGGCGCGTTCGTCGGCGAGGCGGCGCAGTTCGGGCAGCGCGCGCCGGTACTGGCCGTCGTCCAGGAGGGTGGACGCGTACTGCTTGCGCAGGGTGCGGACGACCGGGGAGTGCTCGCCGTGCTGTTCGGCGGCGACGGGCAGGATCGCGCCGAGGATGTCGACGGCCTGGGTGATCCGGCCCTCGCCGAGCAGCCGCTTGACCTCGTCGACGGCGGCGGCGACGTCGGCCTTCCCCGCCACGGGCGCGGGCGGTGTGACGGGGGCGGGCCGGGGCGCGGGCGTGCGCGCGCGGTCCGGCCAGGGGGCGTGCGGGCGCAGGAAGGGGCGGGTGGGGTCGAGGGGCGCCCCGGTGGGCGTGCCCCGCGCGGGCAGCAGCTGCGCCAGGTGCTCGTAGACCTCCTGCGCGGAGTCCGGGCGGTGCTGCGGGTCCTTGGCGAGCAGGCGCAGCACCAGCGTCTCCAGGGCCTCGGGGACCTCGGGGCGGATCCGGCGCACGGGCAGCGGCGGCTCGTACAGGTGCCGGTGCAGCACGCCGAGCGCCGTCGAGCCCGCGAACGGCACGTCGCCGCTGAGCAGCTCGTGCAGCAGCACACCGAGCGCGTACAGGTCCGTGTACGGGCCGACCGCGCCGCCCATCGCCTGCTCGGGGGCCATGTAGGCGGGCGAGCCGATGGGCGAACCGGTGTGCGTCAGGCGCGTGGTGTCGCTGTCCATGACGGAGGCGACACCGAGGTCGAGCACGGTGACCGTGCCGTCCTGCCTCACCATCACGTTGCGCGGCTTGAGGTCGCGGTGGACGATCGGCACGGCGTGCACGGCGCTCAGCACGGCGCACAGCTGCGCGGCCACCGCCACGGCCCACTGCCACGGGTACGGGTCGTGTTCGGCGAGGTGGTCGCCGAGGTCGGCGCCGTCGACGTACTGCATGACGAGGAACAGCTCCTCGCCCTCGCTGCCCGCGTCGTGCACGGTGACCAGGCCCGGGTGGTCGACCTGCGCGGTCACCCGGCACTCGCGCACGAAGCGGCGGCGCAGTTCGTCGGCCTCCTGCCCGGCCACCTTGTCGGGGCGCAGCAGCTTCACCGCCACGCGCCGGTCCAGCCGCTTGTCGTAGGCCGTCCAGACCTGTCCCATGCCGCCCTGTCCGATGAGCGTGGACAGTTCGTAGCGGCCGGCGACGACACGTCCCGCCGTCACGCTCACCTTCCGCCCTCGTGACCGCCGTGCTGCCCGTGCTGTCCGTCCTGGCGGCGCAGGTAGTCGCTGAGTTCGTCGAGTTCGGCCCGCACCTGGTCGATCCGGGCGGGCGCGGGACGCTGCGGCGGCTGTGACTGCGGCGGCGGTACGGGGGTGTGGGGCGCCGGGATGTGGGGGGCCGGGATGTGAGGCGCCGGGGCGTGGGGCGCCGGAGGCTGCGGCGCGGGTGTGGGCGCGTACGGCGAGGCGGGCTGCGGATAGCCGTACGGGGAGTGGACGCCCGGGGGGTGCGTCGTCGTGGCGTGGGGCGACGGCGGCGCCTGGACCGCGTACGGGTGCGGCTGCCGGTGGAGGCGTATGTCCACGGTCAGGAAGTAGGCGCCGGCCGCCGCGCCGAGGATCAGGACCGCGGCCAGGGCGACGTCGGTCCGGGGGTCCGTCTCCGGCAGCGAACCGACCACCGCCAGGCAGGTGATCGACGCCGGGATGCTCGCCCAGGCCAGCGTCCAGTCGAGGATCCGCCCCCGCAGGAACGCGATCCGGAACAGCGGCACACAGGCCAGCAGACCGCACGACAGGAAACCGGCGGCGACGAACAGCACGCGCAGGGTGATGACCGTTGCCGCGCTGCGGGCGGGCGGCGTCGCGCCGTGGCCGTACATGACTGCTCCTGGACAGGTGTGGCCGATGGGAACTCGGACGGGAGTCCGAGCGTATAGGCCGACGGGACGACCGGTCCCGGGATGTACCGAACCGTTGTCGTACCGGCTCAGTCGGGTGCGATCGTCCCGTCGGTCAGGCCGTCGTACATCCCGCGGACGAGCTGTTCGCCGAGCCGGCCCGCCTCCCTGAGCGCCCGCTCGAACGCGTCGAGGGCCCGGAAGCGCGCGCCGTAGCGCCGCTGTTCGTCCCGGGGGAGCCGGGGCAGCTGGAGGCGCCGTACGTCGAGCCGTGTGGCGGTGGACGCGTAGCTGCTGGCCTGGCGGTTGTTGGCGGTGCCGCGCAGGAACCCGGCGAGGAACCACGCGTCGAGCGCCGCCGGGTCGGGCCGCAGCAGCACGAGGTTGCGGCCGAGCACGGCTCCGGCGGTCGCCTCGTCGATCACCCGCGCGACCGAGCCCCCGCCGAGCACGGGGACGACGACGTCACCGGGTTCGGTGAGCACCGCCTCCTCGTCGCTCTCCGGGAGCGTCCCCGAGGGGCCGGTGCCGGAGAGGACGTCGTGGTCGGTGAGCACGGGCACGCGCACGTGCCCGCCGTTTCCTCCCGTGCGCATCACCAGCGCGCCCGCGCGCGCGAGTTCGCCGACGGTGGTGAGCGGCCGGCGGCCGGGGGCGGCGGGCCGCGCGGGGTCCACGGGCGACGGGGTGAGCCCGGCGGTCAGCCGCAGCGTCTCGCCGAGCCGTTCGTGCACGTCGGCGAGGAGGCCGGGGCCGTCCGCCGCGGCCGACGGCGGCAGGTGGCGGGCCGGGGCGAGGTCGACGTCGTCGTCGAGGAGTTCGATGACGGGCACGGAGCGGGCGAGTCCCGGACGTTCGTCGAGGCGGCCGGCCCGGTCGTGGGCGCGCCACGCGTCGAGGACCGTGTCCCGCACCCCCTGCCAGTCGGGCCCGCCGCGCCCCTCGCCGGCGAACCGCCCCGCGTCGGCGAGCAGCACCTCCGGGTGCGCGGGCGCCTGCTCGGGGCGGCGCAGCACCCACAGGTGCAGCGGGAGGCTGTACGGGGGCGCCGCGCCGGCCGGCAGCGCGATGACGGCGCGCAGCGCGCCCCGGCGCAGCAGGTCGGCCCGGATACGGCGTCCGGAGCGGCGGGACGCGGCGGCGGGCGGCATCAGCAGCACGGCGGTGCCGCCGTCCTTCACCCGGGCGAGCGCGTGCTGCACCCAGGCCAGCTCGGACTCGGTGCGGGCCGGGAAGCCGTACTCCCAGCGCGGGTCGTAGGCGAGTTCGTCGTGCCCCCAGTTGCGCTCGTTGAACGGCGGGTGGCACAGGACGGCGTCGGCCCGCACTCCCGGGTGGGCGTCGGCGCGCAGGGTGTCGCCGGCGGCGGCGTGCACGGGGGCGCGGGTGTGCAGGGCGAGGCGGAGCGCGGTGAGCGCGGCGAGCTCGGGGGCGCTGTCCTGCGCGTACAGCCGCTGACCGGGCCGGGGGGTGACGGCGCGCAGCAGGGCGCCGGTGCCGCAGGCCGGGTCGAGGACGGTGCGGGCGGGGCCGACCAGGTCGGCCATGAGACCGGCGAGGTCGGTGGGGGTGAGGGTGTACTGGCGCGGGTTGGCGTCGAGGTGCCGGCCGAGCAGGAACTCGA
>NZ_JAPSKQ010000207.1 GCF_031181555.1 Streptomyces sp.
CGGCGCCGCCCTCGGCCCCCGGTCCGTTCACCCCGTTCACCCCTTCTCCAAGTACTGTTCCCTTTCCTCGTCCAGGAGGGCGTCCAGCGCCGTGCGCAGGGCCGGCAGGTGTTCCAGCTCCGGGTCGGCGGCGACGACCGCGGCGGCCTCCCTGCGGGCCTCGGCGATGATCTCCTCGTCGTCGATGACCGCGAGCATGCGCAGGCTGGACCGGGTGCCGGACTGGGCCTGGCCCAGCACGTCGCCCTCGCGGCGCTGTTCGAGGTCGATCCGGGAGAGCTCGAAGCCGTCGAGGGTGGAGGCCACCGCGTTCAGCCGCTGCCGGGCCGCGCTCGCCTCGGGCATCTCGGTGACCAGCAGACACAGGCCGGGGGCCGAACCGCGGCCGACGCGGCCGCGCAGCTGGTGGAGCTGGGAGACGCCGAAGCGGTCGGCGTCCATGATCACCATCACGGTGGCGTTCGGGACGTTGACGCCGACCTCGATGACGGTCGTGGCGACCAGGACGTCGGTCTCGCCGGCGGCGAAGCGGCGCATGACGGCGTCCTTGTCGTCGGGCTGCATCCTGCCGTGCAGGACCTCGACCCGCAGGCCCTGGAGAGGGCCCTTCGCGAGCTGGTCGGCGACGTCGAGGACGGCGAGGGGCGGGCGCTTCTCCGCCTCGTCCTCGGCGGACGGCGGCTTCTTCCGGCCGGCCTTCTTCTGCTCGTCCTCCTCGTCGCCGATGCGCGGGCAGACCACGTACGCCTGGTGCCCGTTCGCCACCTCCTCGCGCACCCGCTCCCAGGCACGGGCGAGGAAGTGGGGCTTGTCGGCGGCGGGGACGACATGGCTGGCGATCGGCGAACGCCCGGCCGGGAGCTGGTCGAGGACGGAGGTCTCCAGGTCGCCGAAGACGGTCATGGCGACCGTGCGCGGAATGGGCGTGGCGGTCATGACGAGCAGGTGCGGCGGCTGCTTGCCCTTGCCGCGCAGGGCGTCGCGCTGCTCCACGCCGAACCGGTGCTGTTCGTCGACCACGACCAGGCCCAGGTCGTGGAACTGCACCTTGTCCTCGATCAGCGCGTGGGTGCCGATGACGATGCCGGCCTCGCCGGTGGCCAGGTCCAGCAGGGCCTGGCGCCGCGCGGCCGCGCCCATGGAGCCGGTGAGCAGCACCACCTTGGTGGCGTTCTCGGCCCCGCCCAGCATGCCTCCCTCGGCGAGCTCGCCCATCATCTCGGTGATCGACCGGTGGTGCTGCTGGGCGAGCACTTCGGTGGGCGCGAGCATCGCCGCCTGTCCCCCGGCGTCGACGACGGCGAGCATGGCGCGCAGGGCGACCATCGTCTTTCCGCTGCCGACCTCGCCCTGCAGCAACCGGTGCATGGGGTGCTCGGTGGCGAGGTCGTCGAAGATCTCCCCGGAGACCTTCTGCTGGCCCTCGGTGAGCGTGAAGGGGAGGCGGTCGTCGAAGGCGGCGAGGAGTCCGTCCGGCCGGGGTCTGCGGGCGACGGCGGGGAGTTGGGCGTCGGCGTGCCGGCGGCGGGCCAGGGCGACCTGGAGGACGAATGCCTCGTCCCACTTGAGGCGGGCGCGGGCGTCCTCGATGTCCGCCTTGGTGTGCGGGCGGTGGATCTTCAGCAGGGCCTCGGGGAGGGGGACCAGCCCGCGGCCGTCGCGCAGGGAGTCCGGGAGCGGGTCGACGGCCTCCCGGGCGCTGGGCAGGACCGTCTGCAGCGCCTTGCCGATCTTCCAGGACTCCAGCTTGGCCGTGGCGGGGTAGATCGGGATGAGGGCGCCGGCCCAGGCCTCGACCGTCTCCTCCGCGCCGTCGCCGTCTCCGCGCAGCAACTCGTAGGCGGGGTGGGCGAGCTGGAGGCGGCGGTTGAAGACGGAGACCTTGCCCGCGAACAGCGCGCGGGTGCCCGGCAGGAGTTCCTTGTGGGGCTTGTGGACACCGGCGCCGAAGAAGACCAGTTGGAGCCGGCCGCTGCCGTCCGTGATGGTCACCTCCAGACGCTGGCCCTTGCCGCGGGGGGCCTTGGCGGAGGCGAAGGTGTGCAGGCGGGCGTCGGCGACCTGGGCGACCACCGTGACGTGCTCGTCCATGGGGAGGTCGGCGAGGTGGGTGAGCTGGCCCCGCTCCTCGTACCGGCGCGGGTAGTGGTGGAGGAGGTCGCCGACGGTGTGCAGGCCGAGGTGCTCGGCCATCACCTTCGCGGTGGCGGGGCCGAGCACTGACTTGAGCGGCTGTTTCAGTGGTTCTTCCAGTGCGGGCACGCGATCCATTGCACACCACCGCACTGACAGCGCGTGGACGCCGGGGCCCGGCACTTTGCAGAAGTCTCGGGAAATACCTGGTCAGACAGCTGTCCGGGGTTCTAGGATGGCGCGCTCCGGCCATCCTTTCCGCGGTCACCGCCTCACCGGGGCCGCCCGACCCCGCGCCGTCGCGAGTCCCCCACCGGCGCCGTGACGATGGACTCCCAGACCTCACATACATCCCAGGCACCTCAGCCGTCCCAGTCACCTCATACGTTCCAGGTCGATCTGCGCGGCCTGGTGGACCTGCTCTCCCATCACCTCTACTCCAGTCCCAAGGTCTATCTGCGCGAGCTGCTGCAGAACGCCGTCGACGCCATCACCGCCCGACGCGTGACGGAGCCGGACGCACCGGCCCGCGTGCGGCTGTCCGTGGAGGCGGGCTCGCTGCGGGTGGCGGACACCGGCGTGGGACTCACCGAGGCGGACGTGCACGACCTGCTCGCCACCATCGGGCGCAGCTCCAAGCGCGCCGAGGGGCTGCAGGAGGCCCGCTCGGACTTCCTCGGGCAGTTCGGCATCGGCCTGCTGGCGTGCTTCGTGGTGGCCGAGCGGATCCGGGTGGTCAGCCGCAGCGCCCGTACGCCCGACGCGCCGCCCGTGGAGTGGACGGCGCGCGACGACGGCTCGTACACCGTGCGGACCCTGCCGGACGGGGCCCGGCCCGAACCGGGCACCACCGTGCACCTGGTGGCGCGGGCGGGGGCGGACGAGTGGCTGGCCGAGGACCGGGTGCTGTCGCTGGCCCGGGACTTCGGCTCGCTGCTGCCGTACGACGTGCGGGTGGGCGAGGAGGCGGTCACCGCTCTGCCCGCGCCCTGGGACCGGTCGTACCCGGGTCCGGCCGCCCGCAGGGTGGCGCTGGCCCGGCACTGTCACGAGCTGTTCGGCTTCACCCCGCTGGACACGATCGACCTGGACGTGCCGCTGGCCGGGATCCGCGGGGTGGCGTACGTGCTGCCGTCGGCGGTCAGTCCGGCGCAGCGCGCGGGCCACCGGGTGCACCTGAAGGGCATGCTGCTGACCGAGCGGGCCGAGCAGCTGCTGCCGGACTGGGCGTTCTTCGTGCGCTGTGTCCTGGACACCGACAGCCTGCGGCCCACGGCCTCGCGCGAGTCGCTGTACGAGGACGAGACGCTGGCCGGGGTGCGCGAGGCGCTGGGCGGGCGGATCCGCGCCTGGCTGGCCGCACTGGCCGCCGGTGATCCGGAGCGGCTGGCCGCGTTCCTGTCCGTGCACCACCTGGGCGTGAAGTCGCTGGCGCGGCACGACCGGGAGATGCTGCGCACCATGCTGCCCTGGCTGCCGTTCGAGACCACCGACGGACGGCTGTCCCTGGAGGAGTTCGCGCAGCGGCACCCGGTGGTGCACTTCACACGGACGGTGGAGGAGTACCGGCAGGTCGCGCCGATCGCGTCCGCGCAGGGCATCGGCGTGGTCAACGGCGGTTACACGTACGACAGCGAGCTCGTCGAGGCGCTTGCCTCGGTACGGCCGGGCACCACGGTCGCCGAGCTGGACGCGGACACCGTGACCGCCCACCTGGACGCGGTCGACCCGGCCGAGGAGCTGGCCCTGTCCGGGTTCCTGGCGGCCGCGCGGACCAGGCTCGACCCGCTGGGCTGTGACGTCGTCCTGCGCTCCTTCCACCCGCTGTCGGTGCCGGCGCTGCACCTGGACGACCGGGAGGCCCGGCACGAGCAGGCCCGGGCCGAGGCCCAGGAGCAGGCCGACGACCTGTGGGCGGGCATCCTCGGCTCGCTGCGCGGCGGCGCCCCGCGCGCGCGTCTGGTGCTGAACCACCTCAATCCGCTGGTACGGCGGATCGGCTCGCTGGGCGACCCGGAGCTGATCGGCACCGCGACGGAGTCCCTGTACGGGCAGGCGCTGCTCATGGCGCAGCGGCCGCTTCGGCCCGCCGACTCGGCGCTGCTGAACCGGGCCTTCCTCGGCCTGCTGGAGTGGGCCACGCACGACGACTCCACGGGGGGCGGCCGCTGATGGACGAGATCACGGACGTCGACTCCCTGCGCCGGGCGATGGCGGAGAACTCCGGGCAGCCGGAGGGGCCGGCCCGCAACGCCCGCGCGGAGCACCTGCTGCTGGAGGCCGAGAAGCTGAACATCCCGCTCGCCGTGATCGAGGCGCTCGGGCACCAGCTGACGGTCTACAACTACAGCTCCGAGAAGGCGAAGATGTTCGTCCCCTTCGCGCGGCTGCTGCGCATGTGGGACGAGCGCCCCGAGGACTTCGACGCGTACGAGGCGCACTCGCTGCACTGGGCGTTCAAGTGGATGTCGGCCGGCATGCTCCACCAGCCGCACGTCCCGCTCGCCTCGATCGAGAAGTGGCTCGGCGAGATGGAGCACCGCTACCGGCTCGCCGGGCACTCGGAGCGGGCCGTGCGCAGCGCGGAGTTCCACGTCGCCGAGCACATCGGCGACGTGGAGCGGGCGGAGCGGGCGTACGCCGCGTGGCTGGCCGCCGACCGGGACTCCATGGCCGACTGCCACGCGTGCGAGCTGCACGGGCAGGGCTGGTGGCAGGCGGAGCGGGGCCGGGACGCGGAGGCGCTCGAGCTGTGGCGGCCGGTCCTGGAGGGCGAGTTCACCTGCGCCCACGAGCCGCACGCGGTGCTCGCGGCGTCCCTGCTGCCGCTGCTGCGGCTGGGACGCGTGGACGAGGCCCGCGCCCACCACCTGCGCGGCTTCCGTCTGGTGCGGCCCATGGAGAGCATGCGGGGCGCGTACGCGGACCACGTGGAGTTCTGCGCGCTGACCGGCAACGAGGCACGCGGCCTGGAACTGCTCGCCGAGCGGCCGGCGTACTTCACGGACGAGGGGCATCCGCGCAGCAAGCTGGACTTCCTGAGCGTGGTGACCCTGCTCATGGACCGGCTGACCGGACTGGGGCTGGGCGGCCGGCCGGTGCCCGGTCCGGCCGGCCGGACGTGGACCGCGGCGGAACTCGGCGCGCACGCGCGTGCGGAGGCGCTCGCCCTGGCGGCGCGCTTCGACGAGCGCAACGGCACCCGGCACATCGGCGAGCGGACCCGCGCGCGCATGACGCAACGCCCCCTGGTGGAGCGGCTGCCGCTCGGGGTGCGGTCCTCGGGTGCGGTCCCGGTGCGGCCCGCGGCCCCGGTCGGCGGGCCGTCGCAGACGGCGGATGCGACGGGTCGGGCGGACACGGCGGGCGGTGAGCCCGACCCGTCGGCCCTGCTCGCACGGGCACGGCACCTGTCGGACACCCTGCAGCCGCACGCCGTGGAGGCGTGGGCGGCGGTGGCGCGGGCCGCCGGGGCCACGGACGGTTTCGAGCTCACCGCCCGCGACCGCGCGGAGATCGCCGACCACGAGGCGATGGGCCTCGGCCCCGAGGGCACGGACCTCTTCGAGCGGGCCGCCGAGCTGTACGCGGAGGCCGGCGATCCCGGGGAGGCCCTGGCGGCACGCGCGCGTGCGGCGTACGTCCGTGCGCTGGCGGGTGAGGTGGACGAGGCGCTCGAGGCGGTCGCCGGGCCGTACGAGGAGATCCGCGCGCTGTACGCCGGGGACGGCACGGGGGTACGGCAGACGGCGTCGGTGCTGATGGCCCGGGCGCGGATCCTGATGCGGCGGGTGCACGCGGCCGGGGAGACGCCCGGGGAGGCCGTCCTGGCCGAGGCCGAGGCCGCCGTGCGGGCGGTGCTGGCGCTCGTCGAGGACCGCACCGGCGAGGACGTCCGGCTCGCCGCGCGGGCCGCCGAGGCGCACGCCATGCTCGGTGAGCTGGCGGGGTACGACGACGTGGAGCGGGCGGCGGAGCTGCTCGGGTCGGCCGCCGAGGAGTTCGTCGGGGCGGGACTGCCGTGGTTCGCGGTGGAGTACGAGGCCCGGCTCGCCCGGCTCGCCCACCACCTCGGCGACACCGCCGGGGCGGAACGGGCGCTGCGGGCCGCCCTGGAGCACGGCGGGCCGTATCTGGAGCCGGCCGGACGGGCGCAGCTGCACCTGCAGCTCGCCGAGGTCACCGGCGGGCTCGGACGCGTCGCGGAGGCCGCGGACCATGCCCTGGAGGCGGCGCACTGGGCCGACGAGGCCGGCGAGGGACCGACGCTGGGCGCCTGGGCCCGGCATCAGCTCGGCGGACACCTGCTGCGGCAGGGGCGGTGGGCCGAGGCGGCGGAGGTGCTGGAGTCGGTGCTGCCGGACGTGACCGCCGAGACGCACGGCGACGGGGCGGTCGTCCAGGCGCTGTGGTGGCTCGGGGACTGCCTCGACGAGCTCAAGGAGCACCGCGCGGCCGCCGAGCGGCGGTTGCGGGCCGCCGAGATCGCCCGGCACTGGCCCGAGCAGCAGGACCACGCCGCGCTGGCCCACCTGGCCGCGTCCAGCCTCGAGATGGCGGGTCTTCCCGACGAGGCGGAGCAGGCGTACGCGCGCGCGGGTGAACTGTGGCGCGCGGTCGGCGACGCGTCCGGCCTGGTCCGCTCACTGCGCGCCCGCGCGTGGCTCGCGCTGCGCGAGGACGGGGGCCGGGACGCGGCACGCGCGCTGATGACGGCCGCGGTCGAGGAGTGCGGGGCGGCGCGGGACGCGGCGGCGGACGACGGCACACGGGCGCGGCTCACCGCCGAGCTCGGCGACACGCACCGTCAGTTCGCGGATCTGCTGGCCCGGTCGTCGGGCGGGAACGCGGCGGACGGCGAGGGAAGGGCCCTGGCCGAGGAGGCGGTGTCCGCGCTGGACCGCGCGATCGCCGTGTTCGGTCTTCTCGGCCCGGACGCCCTGCACGAACGCACCCGCGCGGAACTCGCCGCGGCCCGGCTGGAGGCGGACCTGGGCCTGCCCGCCGCCGCGGCGGCACGCGCGCGTGCCGTACGGGCGGCGTACCAGGACGCCTCCGGGGAGGACGGGACCGCCCACGCCCGGCGGACGGAGGCGGAACACCTGCTGGGGATCCTGGCGGAGCACGGGCGGACGGACGTCTGAACCTCCGGGGGAACGGCCGGCCCTGCCGGCTCCCCGTCCGCCGGCGCCGCCCGGAACGGGGCGGCCGGGGTCACTCCACCCCGATGAGCAGCAGGGCGCCCTGCCTGCCGCCGTGGTACACCACCGTGTCGACGGCGAGGTAGCCCTCGCGGACCCGGGTCTCCAGGTGGCCGGCGACGTCCTCGGGGGTCCCCTCGCCGAGGACCAGGGTGACCATCTCGCCGCCGGCCGCGAGCATGCGGTCGAGGACGGCCTCGGCGGTGGCCGTGAGGTCCTGCCCGATCACGGCCACGTCTCCGTCGATGAGGCCGAGGACGTCACCGGCCTGACAGATGCCGGCCATGGTCCAGGACTGGTGCTCGGCGACGGTGACCTCGCCGTACCGGGTCGCGCCCGCCGCCGAGGTCATCGCCACCACGTCCTCGTCGAAGCGGCGCTCCGGTTCGTGCACCGCGAGCGCCGCGATGCCCTGGACCGCGGAGCGGGTCGGGATGAGGGCCACCCGGATGCCCTCGGTCCGGGCCTGCTCGGCCGCCGCGGCGGCGGTGTGGCGCAGGTCCGCGTCGTTGGGCAGCAGCACCACCTCGCGCGCGTGCGCCCGCCGCACGGCCTGGACGAGCTCGCCACTGGCGGGCGGCTCCCCGGGGCGGGCGAGCACGGTGGTCGCACCGGCCTCGGTGTACAGCCCGGCCAGGCCCTCGCCGGGCACCACGGCCACGACGGCCCGCTGAGCACGCTCCCGGGGCGACCGCTCGGCCCCCGTGGTGTGGACGTCCCCGGCACCGAAGTGGGTGATACGGATCCGGTACGGCCGCCCGGCCTCGACCCCGGCCTCGACCGCCGCGCCCGCGTCGTCGACGTGCACATGGACGTTCCACAGCCCGTCACCGCCGACCACGACGAGCGAGTCGCCCAGTCCGTCGAGCCGCTCCCGCAACCGCGCCACGGCCGCGTCGTCGGCCTCCAGGAGGTAGATCACCTCGAAGGCGGGCCCGCCGGGCCCCGGGACGGCCCCGCCGTCGGCGCACTCACCGGGCTCGGCGGCGCCCCGGGCGAGGTCTCCACGAGCCGCCACGCACGCGTGGCGCTCCTCCCCTTCACCTGCGTCCACCGCGTCCCCGGCGGGTACCCCGTCCACCTGCCGCACGCGCGCGTGCGGCCCGGGCCCGGTGGCGCGCACGGAGCCGCTCCGCGGGCCCCCCGCCGCGGGCATCGCTCGCGGCGCCTCCCCCGTGAACGTCTCCACCAGTGCCGCGAGCACCGCCACCAGCCCCCTGCCGCCCGCGTCCACCACCCCCGCGCGCCGCAGGACGGCCAGCTGGCCCGGCGTCGCGGCGAGGGCCGCGCGGGCGCCCTCGTAGGCCGCCCGTGCCACCGTCCCGCAGTCGCCCTCCGCACCGCCGGCCGCCGAGGCGGCCGCCTCGGCGACGGTGAGGACCGTGCCCTCGACGGGGTGGGCGACGGCCTGACGCGCGGAGTCGGCCGCGTGCCGCAGGGCGAGCCGCAGCCCCTGCCCGTCGGCGCGGGCCGCGGTCTCCTCCCCGGCCAGCACCTGAGCCATTCCGCGCAGCAGCTGGGCCAGGATGGTCCCGGAGTTCCCGCGGGCGCCGATCAGCGCCCCGTGCGCCATCGCCCGTACCGCGTCGGCCAGCGTCGGCCCCCCGGCCGCGCCGCCCGGGATCCCGGGGGGACCCACGGCGCCCCCCGCCTCGTGTCCGGCGAACACCGCCTCGACCGCCGCGGCCGCCGACTCGACGGTCAGATAGAGATTGGTACCGGTGTCCCCGTCCGCCACGGGGTAGACATTGATCGCGTCGATCTCCTCACGCGACCGCCCCAGCGCCTCCAGCGCGAGACCGCACCAGGCACGCACCGCGAGAGCATCGAGGAATGTCTGCGGCACCTGCGCCACCTGCGCCTCCCTGAGCTGCTGGACGTGGCACGCAGCGTAGACCTTGGGACGTCGCCCACCGGAAGAGGGCCGGGGGCGGGCCCCTGAGCCGCCATGGTAGTTTCGTTCTACGGGTGCAGCCGTTGTATGCTGCTCCGGTTGCCCGATCCGATCGGGCCTCTCCCCTGGCAACGCCACTCAAGTCCCCAAGGCTCCTCGAGCCCGGGATCTTGATCCCGGCATGCCGGGATCAACCGTAAGTGCATCTGAAGTCTTTGGAGTGACCCGTGGCTGCCAACTGCGACGTCTGCGGCAAGGGGCCGGGCTTCGGCAACAACATCTCGCACTCGCACCGCCGTACGTCCCGCCGCTGGAACCCGAACATCCAGCGTGTGCGTACCGTGGTCGGCGGGACGCCGAAGCGCGTGAACGCCTGCACCTCGTGCATCAAGGCCGGCAAGGTCTCGCGCTGACGCTTCCGCTGAGCGCGCGGCC
>NZ_JAPSKQ010000046.1 GCF_031181555.1 Streptomyces sp.
GAAGCCCCCCGTCGCAGCCGAGAAGGCCGCCGTCGCCGTGAAGGACGCCCCGGTGAAGACCGTCGTCAAGCAGGCCAAGGGCGAGTCGCGCACCGCGCTCGTCCGCCGCGCGCGCCGCATCAACCGTGAGCTCGCCGAGGTGTACCCGTACGCGCACCCCGAGCTGGACTTCGAGAACCCCTTCCAGCTCCTCGTCGCCACGGTGCTCTCGGCCCAGACCACCGACCTGCGCGTCAACCAGACGACCCCCGCACTCTTCGCGAAGTACCCCACCCCCGAGGACCTGGCCGCCGCCAACCCCGAGGAGGTGGAGGAGATCCTGCGCCCGTGCGGCTTCTTCCGCGCCAAGACCCGCTCGGTGATGGGGCTCTCCAAGGCGCTCACGGAGGACTACGGCGGCGAGGTGCCGGGCCGGCTCGAGGATCTCGTGAAGCTGCCCGGCGTCGGCCGCAAGACCGCCTTCGTCGTGCTCGGCAACGCCTTCGGCCGGCCCGGCATCACCGTGGACACGCACTTCCAGCGCCTGGTCCGCCGCTGGCGCTGGACCGAGGAGACCGACCCCGACAAGATCGAGGCCGCGGTCGGCGCGCTGTTCCCCAAGAGCGACTGGACCGACCTCTCGCACCACGTGATCTGGCACGGCCGCCGCATCTGCCACGCCCGCAAGCCCGCCTGCGGCGCCTGCCCCATCGCCTCGCTCTGCCCGGCGTACGGCGAGGGCGAGACGGACCCGGAGAAGGCGGGGAAACTGCTGAAGTACGAGAAGGGGGGCCTCCCGGGCCAGCGCCTGAAGCCGCCGCAGGCCTACCTGGACGCGGGCGGCCGGCCGGCCCCGCCGCTGAGGGCCGGATGACGGGGCGGCGCACGCGGCCGTGGCGGTCCGCGGAACGATCTCGGGGACGCCGGGCGTTGGGCCCGTGGGACGTGGTGTGCGACGGGACGTGGGACGGGACAGGACGGCAGGGGTGGCGATGACGCGTGCGAGCAATACCCAGGGCGGCCGGGTGACGCTCGACAAGGAGGGTCTGCCCGTCTGGCTGGACCCGGTGGTCCACGCGGCGGAGACGGTCGCGCCGAGGCAGCTGAGCCGCTTCCTGCCCCCGGAGGACGGCGCGGGGCGCCAGTCCGCCGTCCTCGTCCTGTTCGGCGAGGGCGAGCGCGGCCCCGAGCTGCTGCTCATGGAGCGGGCGAGCTCGCTGCGCTCGCACGCCGGCCAGCCGTCCTTCCCCGGCGGCGCCCTCGACCCCGAGGACGGCGACCCGCAGGGCGAGGGGCCGCTGCGGGCCGCCCTGCGCGAGGCGGAGGAGGAGACCGGGCTCGACCCGTCCGGTGTCCAGCTCTTCGGTGTCCTGCCGAAGCTCTACATCCCGGTCAGCGGCTTCGTCGTCACCCCCGTGCTGGGCTGGTGGCGCGTGCCCAGCCCGGTCGGTGTCGTGGACCCGAAGGAGACCGCCCGGGTCTTCACGGTCCCCGTGGCGGATCTCGCCCATCCGGACAACCGTGCGACCGCGGTCCATCCCCGGGGCCATCGAGGCCCGGCGTTCCTGGTCGAATCGGCCCTGGTGTGGGGCTTCACGGCCGGGGTCATCGACCGGCTGCTGCATTTCGCCGGGTGGGAGCGGCCCTGGGACCGCGACCGGCAGGTCCCGCTGGACTGGCAGGCGTGACAGGGTGGGCGCCGTGCCGTGCGCTCCGGGGGCCGGTGACGGCGGCGGTTTGCGCCGTACGCCCCCGGACTCCGGCCGAGCGGGAGCGACCGGAATGACGAGGCGAGGCGTGAAGCGGTGAACGTGCTGGACATCCTGTTGCTGGTCGCCGCCGTCTGGTTCGCGGTCGTCGGTTACCGGCAGGGGTTCGTCGTCGGCATCCTGTCGGTGATCGGGTTCCTGGGCGGCGGTCTCGCCGCCGTGTACGCGCTGCCCGTCATCTGGGACGTCCTGACGGACAACTCCGAGGTCGGCACGGCCGCCGCCGTCGTCGCGGTCGTCGTGGTCATCGTCTGCGCCTCCGTCGGCCAGGCCCTGACCACCCACCTCGGCAACAAACTGCGCCGCTACATCACCTGGTCCCCGGCCCGCGCGCTGGACGCCACCGGCGGCGCCCTGGTCAACGTCGTCGCCATGCTCCTGGTCGCCTGGCTGATCGGCTCGGCCCTCGCCGGCACGACGCTGCCGACGCTCGGCAGGGAGGTCCGCGGCTCCAAGGTGCTGCTCGGGGTCTCCCGGGCGCTGCCCGCCCGGGCCGACACCTGGTTCGCCGACTTCTCCTCCGTCCTCGCGCAGAACGGCTTCCCGCAGGTCTTCAGCCCGTTCGCCAACGAGCCGATCACCGACGTCCGGCCCCCGGACCCGGCCCTCGCGAACAGCGCCGTGGCCGCCCGCGCCCAGCGCTCCATCGTCAAGGTCACGGGCACCGCCACCGGCTGCGGCAAGGTCCTGGAGGGCACCGGCTTCGTCTTCGACGACCGCCGCGTGATGACCAACGCGCACGTCGTGGGCGGTGTCGACGAGCCGGTCGTGCAGGTGGGCGGTGAGGGCAGGAAGTACGACGCGACGGTCGTCCTCTACGACTGGAGGCGCGACATCGCCGTCCTCGACGTACCCGACCTGAAGGCGCCCGCGCTGCGCTTCACCACCGAGGACGCGAGCAGCGGCGACGGCGCGATCGTCGCCGGTTTCCCGGAGAACGGGGCGTACGACGTCCGTCCCGCGCGCGTGCGGGGGCGCATCACGGCCAACGGCCCGGACATCTACCACCGGGACACGGTCCGCCGTGACGTGTACTCCCTGTACGCGACTGTCCGTCAGGGCAACTCCGGCGGCCCGCTGCTGACTCCCGAGGGCAGGGTCTACGGCGTGATCTTCGCGAAGTCCCTGGACGACGCGGAGACCGGGTACGCCCTCACCGTGGACGAGATCCAGGAGGACATCGCCAAGGGCCGCACCGCCAACCGGCAGGTGGACAGCGACAGCTGTGCGCTCTAGGAACGCCGGGAACGCCCGTGGCCGGACGGTCGGCGGACGCCGGCCGCTCGAGCGGACGCCCGGTCAGCCGCGCGGATGACGCAGACGTACCGAGACCCACCGGGCCCGGCGGCGGAGGATGCGCGGAATTCCCACCCTGAGGTCCGTACCTGCCATCTGCGGTGCACCGCCTCGCTGGTGGGAACCCATACCGCCCGCCGAGCGGCGAGTACGGCTTGCGTCACTGTAGTCGTGCGTCCAGCCCATACCCCGACGTCTGCCCCCGCCCCATGGTCGATAACCGCCTCACGGGACCCCAATTGGCCTATGCGCCGGGCAAGTGGCCGTGTGCGGGACGGGTGTTCGGGCGTGCGCGCCGGGACGGCACCGGCGGCCACACAGGGCGAGGGCACGGGCGGTACCGGGAGCGTCCGTTCGCTCACCGATCCGGTTCGGGATCCTTCAGCCAGTTGATCAGTTCGGTCGAGAAGGCGACCGGGTCCTCCTCGTGCGGGAAGTGCCCGAGCCCGTCGAACAGCCGCCAGCGGTACGGCGCTTCGACGTACTCCCCGGACCCGGCGGCGCTGCGCGTGCGCACCACGGGGTCCAGCGAGCCGTGCAGATGCAGCGTCGGCACCCGCACCGGCCGCTTCATCCGGCGGTTGAACTGGATGCCGTCCGGGCGGGCCAGGGAGCGCACCATCCAGCGGTACGGCTCGATCGAGCAGTGCGCCGTGGACGGGATGCACATGGCCCGCCGGTAGGCGGCCAGCGCCTCCTCGTCCGGCGGCCGCGGCCCGGACCAGTCCCGGATGAGCTCGGCCACCAGTGCCCCGTCGTCCGCGGTGAGCCGGCGCTCCGGGATCCAGGGCCGCTGGAATCCCCAGATGTGCGACATGGCGGCCGTCTGCCGGGCGTCGGAGAGCATCGCCGACCGCCAGCGCCGGGGATGCGGCATGGAAGCGACCGCCAGCCGCCGTACGAGCTTGGGGCGCATCGCCGCCGCCGTCCACGCCAGGTATCCGCCCAGGTCGTGGCCGACGAGCGCGGCGTCCGGCTCGCCGAGGGAGCGGACCACCCCGGTGATGTCCAGCGCGAGGTTGGCCGGGTCGTAACCGCGCGGTGTGCGGTCGCTGCCGCCGACGCCCCGCAGGTCCATGGCGACGGCCCGGAACCCGGCGTCGGCGAGCGCCGTCAACTGGTGCCGCCAGGTCCACCAGAACTGCGGGAAGCCGTGCAGCAGCAGGACCAGCGGTCCCTCGCCCAGTTCCGCGATGTGGAAGCGGGCGCCGTTGGCGGCGACGTCCCGGTGGGTCACCTCGGCGCCGCCGGGGATGCCGAGGCGTACGGCCGAGCCGGGCTGCGCCGAAGGGGATGGTCCCGGAGGAATGGAGGAGCCCGTCATGAGGACGAGCGTGCCACAGCCTCGAGGGCCGGGGGGACCCGGTCTTCCGGCAGTTCGGGACGCGGATGCGGCTTGGCCTTCTGCAGTACGCCCGCCGTCTCCTTCACCGAGGCGGCGACCTTCTGCGGTCCCCGGCCCTTCTTGGCCTTCTTCGCGAAGGCGACGCCGATCAGCGCGAGGACCAGCGCGATCAGGACGTTCGCCGCGAAGGAGAGCAGGAAGCAGAGCGCGAGGTTCCAGTCGCTCCAGGTGCGGATGCCGTAGGCCAGCGCGAAGTTCAGCATCGGCAGGGAGAACAGGAGCAGCACGCCGGCCGCCATGAACGCGCCGCCGCTGGTCGCCCCCCGCTTGACGTCCTGCTTGAGCTGCGCCTTCGCCAGCGCGATCTCGTCGTGCACCAGCGCCGACATGTCCGCCGTCGCCGAGGCGAACAGCTGGCCGATGCTGCGTTCGGCGCCGACCGGGCTGCCGTCGGGTGCGCTCATCGCGGTCTCCCTCTTCTGCGTACTTCTGCGTGCCTGCGCGTACGGTTCAGTCTGCCGTCCGACGGTCCGTGCAGGACCGCTTGCCTCCGCCTGCCTCCGTCCGGCCGGCGCGGTCCTGTCTTTTGTACCGTCTCGTCAGATCATGCCGGACCGTCGTGGTCCTCGCCCGTCCTGCCCGGCACTTCGGCAAGCCCGTCCCGCTCGGCGGCCTTCTCCCGGGCGAGTCGCCGGTGCTCGGCGGCCTTGCGCTCGTGGATCTCCGCCATGCGCAGGTGGTACGCCGGGTCGTCCTGTTCGTAGATGTCCGGGACCTGGTTGAGGTCCTCGTCGCGCTCCTCCTCCTCGGTCAGCCTGCGGTACTTCGCGTTCCGTATCTTCAGCAGCACCGCCGCGAGGGCGGTGGCGATCAGCGAGCCGACCAGCACGGCGGCCTTGACGCTGTCGGTCATGGCCGCGTTGCCCTCGAAGGCGAGTTCGCCGATGAGCAGCGAGACGGTGAAGCCGATCCCGGCGAGGGTCGCCACGGCGAACACGTCCGCCCAGGCGAGGTCGTCACTGAGCGAGGCCCGGGTGAAACGGGCCGTCAGCCAGGTACCGCCGAAGATGCCGAGCGTCTTGCCGACGACGAGCCCGAGCACGACACCGAGCGTCTCGGGCTGGGTGAACACGTCCGCGAGCGCGCCGCCGGAGACGGTCACACCCGCGCTGAACAGGGCGAACAACGGGACCGCGAGGCCCGCCGAGAGCGGCCGGACGAGGTGCTCGATGTGCTCGCCGGGGGAGTGCTCCTCGCCCTCGCGACGGTGGCAGCGCAGCATCAGGCCCATGGCCACACCGGCGATGGTGGCGTGGATGCCGCTGTTGTACATCAGCCCCCACACGACGAGCGCGAGCGGGATGTACACGTACCAGCCGCGGACGCCCTTGCGCAGCAGCAGCCAGAAGACGGCCAGGCCCGCGACCGCGCCGCCGAGCGCGGCGAAGTTCAGGTCGTCGGTGAAGAAGACCGCGATGATCAGGATCGCGAACAGGTCGTCGACGACGGCGAGGGTGAGCAGGAAGGCGCGCAGCGCGCTCGGCAGGGAGGTGCCGATGACGGCGAGCACGGCGAGGGCGAAGGCGATGTCGGTGGCGGTGGGCACGGCCCAGCCGGCCAGCGAGCCGCCGCCGGCGACGTTGGTGAAGGTGTAGACGAGCGCCGGGACGGCCATGCCGCACAGGGCCGCGACCACCGGCAGCGCGGCCGCCTTGGGGTCCCTGAGATCACCGGCGACGAGTTCGCGTTTGAGCTCGATCCCGGCGACGAAGAAGAAGATCGCGAGCAGTCCGTCGGCCGCCCAGTGCGCCACGGACAGATCCAGGCCGAGGGCCCCGATGCCGAAGTGGAAGTGGCTGACGCTCTCGTAGCTGTCGTGCAGCGCGGGCACGTTCGCCCAGACCAGCGCGGTGACGGCGGCGAGGAGGAGCAGGACGCCGCCGACGGTCTCGGTGCGCAGCGCGTCCGTGACGAACGTCCGCTCGGGCAGGGAGAGGCGTCCGAAAACCTTGCGGGGGTCGGGGGAGGGGGTGCGGGGCGCGGTCACAGGTGGATCCTCTGGTTGTCGGGGCAGCACGAAACGCGTGCCGACCAGACTTCCCGGCGCTCCATGAGGCAGATTTTATCTTTAGCCTATCTAACGTGCTCCTGGGGCGCACCAGGAGCACTCCCGGTCGCGTCCCACCGGCACACCACACGGGGCACCCGGCGTGTGCCGAGTGCCCCGTCGGACGGTGGTCAGACGCGTGATCGGTTCGGTGACCGTCCCGTGCCCGCTCAGTCCTCGCTGGGCGCCTGGGGCAGCTTGGCCTGGATCAGGTCCATCACCGTGGAGTCGGTGAGCGTGGTGACGTCACCGAGCTGGCGGTTCTCCGCCACGTCCCGCAGCAGGCGGCGCATGATCTTGCCGGAGCGGGTCTTCGGCAGCTCGGCCACCGGCAGGATCCGCTTGGGCTTGGCGATCGGGCCGAGCGTGGCGCCCACGTGGCTCCGCAGCTCGCCGACGAGGTCCTCGGTCTCCGCCGCCGTACCGCGCAGGATCACGAAGGCGACGATCGCCTGGCCGGTCGTCTCGTCCGCGGCGCCGACCACGGCCGCCTCGGCGACCGAGGGGTGGGAGACCAGCGCGGACTCGACCTCGGTGGTGGAGATGTTGTGCCCGGACACGAGCATCACGTCGTCGACCCGGCCGAGCAGCCAGATGTCGCCGTCGTCGTCCTTCTTGGCGCCGTCACCCGCGAAGTACTTGCCCTCGAACCGCGACCAGTAGGTGTCGATGAACCGCTGGTCGTCGCCCCAGATGGTGCGCAGCATCGACGGCCACGGCTCGGTGAGCACCAGGTAGCCACCGCCGCCGTCGGGCACCTCGTTCGCCTCGTCGTCGACGACGGTCGCGGAGATGCCGGGCAGCGGGGTCTGGGCGGAGCCCGGCTTGGCGGCGGTCACACCGGGCAGCGGCGAGATCATGATGCCGCCGGTCTCGGTCTGCCACCAGGTGTCCACCACCGGGGTGCGGTCCGCGCCGATGTTCTTGCGGTACCAGATCCACGCCTCGGGGTTGATCGGCTCACCGACGGAGCCCAGCACCCGCAGCGAGGACAGGTCGAACTTCGCGGGGATGTCGTCGCCCCACTTCATGAACGTCCGGATCGCGGTGGGCGCCGTGTAGAGGATCGTCACGCCGTACTTCTGCACGATCTCCCAGAAGCGGCCCTGGTGCGGGGTGTCCGGCGTGCCCTCGTACATGACCTGGGTGGCGCCGTTGGCGAGCGGGCCGTAGACGATGTACGAGTGCCCGGTGACCCAGCCGACGTCGGCCGTGCACCAGTACACGTCGGTCTCCGGCTTGAGGTCGAAGACGGCCCAGTGCGTGTACGCCGTCTGGGTGAGGTAGCCGCCGGAGGTGTGCAGGATGCCCTTCGGCTTACCCGTCGTGCCCGAGGTGTAGAGGATGAACAGCGGGTGTTCGGCCTCGAACGCCTCCGGGGTGTGCTCGGCGCTCTGCCGCTCGACCAGGTCGTGCCACCACACGTCGCGGCCCTCGGTCCAGGCGACGTCCTGGCCGGTGCGGCGGACGACGAGGACGTGCTCGACGTTCTCCACGCGTCCGACGGCCTCGTCCACGGCCGGCTTCAGCGCGGAGGGCTTGCCGCGCCGGTAGCCGCCGTCGGCGGTGATGACGACCTTGGCGTCGGCGTCCTGGATGCGGGTCGCGAGCGCGTCCGCGGAGAAGCCGCCGAAGACGACGGAGTGCGCGGCACCGATGCGGGCGCAGGCCAGCATCGCGATCGCCGTCTCCGGGATCATCGGCATGTAGACGGCGACCCGGTCGCCCTTCTGGACCCCCAGCTCGAGCAGGGCGTTGGCGGCCTTGGAGACCTCGTCCTTGAGCTGGGCGTAGGTGAGGGAGCGGCTGTCGCCCGGCTCGCCCTCGAAGTGGATGGCGACCCGGTCGCCGTGACCGGCCTCCACGTGCCGGTCGACGCAGTTGTAGGCGACGTTGAGCTCGCCGTCCTTGAACCACTTGGCGAACGGCGGGTTCGACCAGTCGAGGGTCTCCGTGGGCTCCTTGGCCCAGGTCAGCCGACGGGCCTGCTCGGCCCAGAAGCCGAGCCTGTCAGCCTTGGCCTGTTCATACGCCTCTGCCGTGACGTTGGCGTTCGCGGCCAGGTCGGCGGGGGGAGTGAAGCGACGCTCCTCCTTCAGAAGGTTGGCCAGGCTTTCATTGCTCACGGCATCTGCCTTTCCCGGGGTGTCCGTTGTGTCCCAGGCCACAGCTCATCAGACCTGGGGGTGCGCTGACAAGGGTCGACGGCAAAATGGTTTAGACCTGTTGAGCGAAGGGGTGTTGGGATCGCCGTCGTCCTGGTCACCCGTTCCCACGGCCCCCGGAGCAAGCCGGTTCAAGGGGTGTAACGCCTCTCACACCGGACGGGCCCCTCACACCGCCAGGTCCACCGCTCGCACCCGGTCGAACACCCCCTCCCCGTCCCGCTCCGTGAGGAGATACGCCTGCGCCTCGCCCACGTGGAAGTAGAGCCCGTGCAGCTCCAGGGTCCCGTTCCTCAGGGCCCGGGCCACCGATGGGTGGGCGCGCAGATGCTCCAGCTGCTGGACCACGTTCGTCAGGCACAGCTGCTCGACCGCGTCGGTGGGCGCCCGTCCGGTCAGTCGCGCCCAGGACCTGCTCGCGTCGCCCATGCGGTCCAGGCTCGGCAGTCCGTGCCGCAGCCACCGTCTCAGCGGTGTGTCGACGCCGCCCGGCGCCGAGTCGAGCAGTGCCTGCATCGCACCGCACCCCGAGTGGCCGCACACGGTGATCGACCGCACTGCCAGCACCTCCACGGCGTACTCGATGGCGGCCGCCACCGAGTCGTCGCCGCTCTCCTCGCCGGGGGGCGGCACGAGGTTGCCGACGTTGCGCACCACGAACAGGTCCCCCGGACCGCTGGACGTGATCATCGAGGTGACCAGCCGGGAGTCGGCACAGGTCAGGAACAGCTGCGTGGGCCGCTGTCCCTCGCGCGCCAGCCGGGCCAGTTCGCCGCGCACCAGGGGAGCGGTGTCGCGCTGGAACGCGCTGATGCCCCGCACCAGTTCGCGCCCGCCGGTGCCGGACGGCTCCGGCTCGCCTTCGCCGGGCGCGCTCGGCCGTCCGTCGCCGCCCGCCACGGGCTGCGGGCGTTCGCACTGGTGGTTGCGCCAGGCCGTCCAGGGGCGGCAGCGGCAGCCGGCGCCGGACGCGCGGGCCTTCTCGGTCCCGTCCGCCGGGCGGTGGCCGGTGAGGGCCTCGGGCTCGGCGATCCGGACCCCGGCACGGCGGCCGGTGATCTCCACGGTGCCGCCCCGCGCGATGTGCGTGCTCTGCCAGTCCTGCAGCGTCTCGTACGCCGCGTGGTCCATGAACGACCCGTCCAGCGCCACCACGGCATCGGCCCCGTGGGGGACGAGATGCAGGGCGCGGCTGAGTCGCGGCACCGCGAGGAACGTCAACTGGCCTCGGACGTGGACGTGGTGGACTCCCTCCTTCTCCTCGTGCGTGATACGGGTGCGGGTGAGGCGGTGCAGGGCCACGCCGACGGCCACGGCGATGCCCAGCGCCACGCCCTCCAGGACGCCGAGGGACACCACGCCGAGGGTGGTCACGGCGTAGACCAGGACTTCCCGGTGACGGGTCACCGTGCGGATGTGGTGCAGGGACACCATCTGGATGCCGACGGCCATCACCAGGGCGGCGAGCGAGGCGAGCGGGATGAGCTCCAGGAGCGGGACCATCAGCAGCGCGGCGATCACTACGAAAACGCCGTGCAGCATCGTGGAGTTCCGGCTCACGGCACCCGCGCGCACATTCGCGGAACTGCGGACGGCCACTCCGGCCACGGGCAGTCCGCCGAGGGAGCCGGAGACGATGTTGGCCGCGCCCTGTCCGAGCAGTTCGCGGTCCAGGTCGGACCGCCCGACGCGGGCGGGACCGGGGCGGCCGGACACCAGCTTGTCCACGGCGACCGCGCCGAGCAGCGACTGCACGCTGCACACCAGCGTCGTCGTGAGCACGGCGGCGGCGAGGCCGAGCACCGGACCGTCGGGCAGCCCGGCCAGGGCGTGGTTGCGCCAGGACGGCAGGTCCACCTTGGGCAGGAGGAGGCCGGCCGCGGCGGCCACCGCGGTGGCTCCGGCGACGGCGACGAGCGCGGCCGGGACCGTGCGGGCAACCCGTCCGGCCCGGCCGGGCAGCCGGGGCCAGAGCAGCAGCAGCGCCAGCGTCAGCACGCTCACCGACAGGGCCGCGGGGTGCAGGTTCGCCAACTGGGCGGGGAGCGCGCGGAGATTGTCGGGGACGGAACTCTGCGGGGTGCCGCCGAGGACGATGTGCAGCTGGGCGACGGCGATGGTGACGCCGATGCCGGCGAGCATGCCGTGCACGATCGCGGGGCTGACGGCGAGCGCGCCGCGCGCCACCCGCAGACAGCCCAGGCCGAGCTGGGCGAGCCCGGCCAGGACGGTGATGGCGCAGGTCGTCCGCCAGCCGTAGCGCTGGATGAGGTCGGCGGTGACGACGGTGAGCCCGGCGGCCGGGCCGCTGACCTGGAGCGGCGAGCCGCCGAGGCGCCCGGCGACGAGTCCGCCCACTGCGGCGGCGACCAGTCCGGCCTGGAGTGGCGCGCCGGTGGCGAGGGCGATGCCGAGGGACAGGGGAAGGGCGATCAGGAAGACCGCGATCGAGGCCGAAAGATCGGCGCCCGCGATGCGGAAGCGCCGTGGCCCGGTCGGCGGTGGGCTGTGGGGCGGATGGGCGCGCTCGGTCCGATCCGAGTCGGCGGCACGGGCGGGAACGCAGGCTGACATGGTCTCCCGTCTCCTCCGGGTCTGCGCGGTGCGGAAGGGGTGGGTCCCGCGCGGCGGCGGGGGGTCGCGGCCGCGGGGCACGGCGTGAAGCAGTGGGATTCATCAACAATCAGTAAACGGATCGTAATTCAGAGTAAAGGGCGGGCATAGACTTTCCGGGCAAATGGGCTAATCAATCATTCTCGCGAGGGAAGCGGGCATTTCATCGGCTTGTCGTACTTATTCCTTCTCAGTTCCGTGCGACGTTGGCGGCGCTGTCGGCCCGGACCGGCACAGCACCAGACATCGCCCCATCGAGGTCGGCCCGAGAGAAGGAAGAAGGTGGGCGGATGGCCGCCACCCACAGGATCGCCGCGGGCGCCGTGGTCGCCGCGGTGTGCGTCGTCTCGCTCGCCGGCTGCGGGGCCGGCGCCGACGGCACCGACGAGCAGGAGAGGGGTCAGGAGAAGGCCAAGCCGGCTCCCGCGCCGAAGAACGTCGTCCGGCTGATCGGCGACGGCTCCACCGCGTACACCGGGGCGCAGCCGCACCTGCCCCGGCCCGAGCGGTTGAAGCCGGGCGAGAAGCCCCCGCAGTTCGTCGTCTTCTCCTGGGACGGGGCGGGCGAGGACAGCCAGAAGCTCTTCTCCCACTTCCGCAAGGTCGCCAAGGAGAACAACGCGACCATGACGTACTTCCTGAGCGGCGTGTACCTGCTCCCGGAGGAGAAACGCGACCTGTACCGCCCGCCGCAGCACTCCCCGGGCCGCTCCGACATCGGCTTCAACGACCGGCAGGGCATCGCCGACACCGTGAAGCAGCTGCGCCTGGCCTGGCTGGAGGGCAACGAGATCGGCACCCACTTCAACGGGCACTTCTGCGGCAGCGGCGGCGGGGTCGGCGAGTGGTCGGTGGCGGAGTGGAAGGACGAGATCGCCCAGGCCAAGCGTTTCGTGAAGACCTGGAAGACCAACACCGGCATGAAGAACGCGGCCCCGCTGCCCTTCGACTACGACAAGGAGCTCATCGGCGCCCGCACCCCGTGCCTGGAGGGGCGGAAGAACTTCATGAAGGCCGCCCGCGACCTGGGCTTCCGCTATGACACCAGCGGCGTCAACAACCAGGTGTGGCCGAAGAAGAAGCACGGCCTGTGGGACCTGTCGATGCAGCTCGTGCCCTTTCCCGGGCACTCCTTCGAGCAGCTCACCATGGACTACAACTTCATGGTCAACCAGTCCGGCACCACCACCCAGGGCGACCCGGCCAAGCACGAGCTGTGGGGCGACCAGATGCGGGACGGCCTGCTCCAGGGCTTCGAGCGGGCCTACCGCGGCAACCGCGCGCCCCTGATCATCGGCAACCACTTCGAGTCCTGGAACGGCGGCACCTACATGCGCGCCGTCGAGGAGGTCGTCGAGGCGGTGTGCACCAGGTCCGAGGTGCGCTGCGTCTCCTTCCGGCAGCTGGTGGACTGGCTGGACGCCCAGGATCCGAAGACGCTGGCGAAGCTGCGCACCCTGGGCGTCGGCGAGGCCCCGGAGCAGGGCTGGAAGTCCTTCCTGTCCGCCGCCCCCGCCCCGGCCCCCAAGGGCGTGCCCGGGGCACCGGCGGCGAAGCGGTGAGTCTCAGGCGGTCGCCGTGACGCTCTCGTCGAGCACGAAGCCGGGGTCGACCTGCGCCGCGAGGTCGGTCCCGGTGCGCTCGTTGCCCCACGACCGGGCGTTCTTCAGGTGGAAGTGCACCATCTGGCGGGTGTAGCGCTCCCGGTCGCGCAGCCGGTACGTCGCGTCGGCGGCCGTGTGCAGCAGGCGCAGGGCGTGGCGGTTCGGCTCCTCCAGGAGTGCGAAGCGGGGCGGCCGGCCCTTCTCCATGGCCCGGACCCAGTCCGAGTGCCCCACCGTCACCAGCAGGTCGTCCCCGACCTCCGCGCGGAGGAAGCCGAGGTCGTCCGGCCCCTGCACCTTGTTGCCGACGACCTTCAGGGTGACGCCGAAGTCGCGGGCGTACTCCTTGTACTGGCGGTAGACGGAGACCCCCTTCCGGGTCGGCTCGGCCACGAGGAACGTGATGTCGAAGCGGGTGAACATGCCGGAGGCGAAGGAGTCCGAGCCGGCCGTCATGTCCACCACGACGTACTCACCGGGGCCGTCCACCAGGTGGTTCAGGCACAGCTCCACCGCTCCGGTCTTGGAGTGGTAGCAGGCGACCCCCAGGTCGGCGTCCGTGAAGGGGCCGGTGACCATCAAACGGACGGTCCCCTCGTCGAGTTCCACCGGCCGTGCGCAGGCGTCGTAGACCGGGTTGTCCTCGCACACCCGCAGCAGCCGGGAGCCCGCACCGGGCGGCGTCGTCTTGATCATCGTCTCGGCGGACGCGATGCGCGGGTTGGTGCCGCGCAGGTAGTCCTTGATCAGCGGCAGGTGCTCGCCCATCGCGGGCAGCGCGGCCGCCTCCGCCTCGTCGAGGCCCAGCGCGGCTCCCAGGTGCTGGTTGATGTCGGCGTCGACCGCGACGACCGGGGCACCCTCGGCCGCGAGGTGACGGACGAACAAGGAGGACAGGGTCGTCTTTCCGCTGCCGCCCTTCCCCACGAAAGCAACTTTCATGTTCACTAAAGGTAGTTGAGTTGTGACGGTGTGTGGCAGCCGGGCGTGAAGAAGACCACTCCATCGTGGAGCCGGCGCCGGGGGTGCGTAGTGTCGTACTCATGAGTACGACTGGCGCGACCGCCGATCCTCCCCCGAGCTCCCGGGAGAACGCGAGCAAGGGTGACCCCCTCGCGGCCCTGGGCTCCCTGCCTGGAGTGGCCGACTCCGTGGAGTCCGTGCGCAAGGCCGTGGACCGGGTCTACGGACACCGGGTCATGCGGCGGCGGAGCAACGAGATCACCTCCGAGGCGGCGTTGCGCGGCGCCCGCGGCTCGGCGGCGCTCTCGGGCGCGGACTGGGCCCTGGAGGAGGTGCGCCGGCGCAGCGACTTCGGTGGCGACGCCGAAGCGCGCACGATGGGCGCGGCCCTGCGTCTGACCGCCGAGGCGGGCCAGCTGCTGTCCATCTGGCGGCAGTCGCCCCTGAGGGTGCTGGCCAGGCTGCACCTGGTGGCGGCGGCCGACAAGGCCGAGGAGGTCGGGCGGCCCCGGAAGGAGGGCGAGGCGGTCGACGAGCCCCTGATCGGGCTCGGGCTGCCGAGCGCGGCGGAGGCGCACGGCCGGCTGGAAGGGCTGTCCGAGCTGATCATCGCGGGCGGTTCCGCCCCGGCGCTGGTGACGGCCGCCGTCGTCCACGGCGAGCTCCTCGCTCTGCGCCCCTTCGTCTCCCACAACGGCCTGGTCGCACGGACCGCCGAACGGATCGTCCTGATCGGCAGTGGCCTCGACCCGAAGGCGGTCTGCCCGGCCGAGGTCGGACACGCCGAACTGGGGCGCGACGCCTATCTGGCGGCGCTGGAGGGCTATGTGTCCGGCACGCCGGAGGGTGTGGCCGCCTGGATCGTCCACTGCGGGCGCGCGATCGAGCTCGGGGCGCGCGAGTCGACGGCGGTGTGCGAGGCGCTCCAGCGCGGGGCGGCGTGACGCGCGCGCGTGGTGTGAGGGCGGGAGAAGGGGAAGGGTCACGCGAAGGGGCCGTGCAGAGATGCGGCGGTACGAGGACTCGTACCGCCGCTGGCATGTCCACCGGGGTACCAAGCGTCCTCGATATGTGCCCATCAGGTCGGGACTTTGCCCGTCACCTGGTGCGGCTGGCCCGTAATCGACGGGTCGACGTCGCGTGGGTGCCCGGTGTCCATGCTCGGTCCGTGGGGCCAGAATGCGTTCTGAAGGTGATCCTCTCGGATGTCCTTGGTCTCGCGGGCCGTTGAGTCCTTTGTACTCCAGGAGTGAAGCGAGCGGAAGTCCTGGCCCTGCTTCTTTACTTTTGGCTTCAAAGACGTACGAAACGGGCGCCGATACGTGCGGCGGCGGCCGGCCACGCGCGGAGCGTCTGCCGTGACGCGGTCAGGCCGCTGACGCGCGGCGCCGGCTGGTGTACCAGACGAGGCCCGCGGTGGCCGCCGCGGCCCCTATGGCGGCTGCCGCGACCAGGGCGGGGCGCGGCGGCACGGAGAACGCCGGGAAGCGCTGCTTGAGCCGGACGGGCCGGTGGAAGTCCAGGATCGGCCACGCGCGCGCGAGGGCCTCCCGGCGCAGCGCGCGGTCGGGGTTCACGGCGTGCGGGTGGCCCACGGACTCCAGCATCGGCACATCGGTCACCGAATCGCTGTAGGCGTAGCAACGGGCCAGGTCGTAGCCCTCGGACTCGGCCAGTTCCCTGATCGCCTCGGCCTTCGTCGGGCCGTACGCGTAGTACTCCACCTCGCCGGTGAAACACCCGTCGTCGCCCACGACCATGCGGGTGGCCACGACCCGGTCGGCGCCGAGCAGTTCGCCGATCGGCTCGACGACCTCGGCGCCGGAGGTGGACACGATCACGACGTCGCGGCCCGCGGTGTGGTGCTCCTCGATCAGGGTGGCGGCCTCGTCGTAGATGATCGGGTCGATCAGGTCGTGCAGCGTCTCGGCGACGATCTCCCTGACCTGCTGGACGTTCCAGCCGCGGCACAGCGCGGACAGGTACTTGCGCATCCGCTCCATCTGGTCGTGGTCGGCGCCGCCGGCCAGGAAGACGAACTGGGCGTATGCGGTACGCAGGACCGCTCTGCGGTTGATCAGGCCGCCTTGGTAGAACGACTTGCTGAACGTGAGCGTGCTCGACTTCGCAATGACCGTCTTGTCCAGGTCAAAGAAGGCGGCTGTGCGGGGCGACGAGTGGTTTTCCACGCCCTTGAGCATAGGGGCAGCCCATTCGGCGTAAGGTGGGTGTGTGGGTTTGCCTGAGAGGCCTCTCGGGTACACCATGGAAGTCACGGATCGTTCGCGACCGTGCTAACCCGGTCCGACTCCTCCCCCCCCGAGTCGGCCGTGGAGACGACCCCCGCTCTCCCCCCCGGCGGGGGTCGTCGCATGTCCGGGTGGGTTTTCCACACTCTTCCCCGCGGCCGGGTGCCGTTCCGGTGCCGCGGGCGGGAAGTGATTGTCATGGGCATGAGATGTAACTGTGGGTAGCCGTAGGATTGCTCTGCGGGATTCCCGCGGGAGATGTGCGGGGTTCACCGGTATGGGTGACGGCGATATTCACAACGGTCGAGGTATCCACGGTTTTCGACCAAGATCCACGCGATTTTCCCGATCGCTGCACCGTGATTCCAACGCGACCCGCTCGCCGCGAGTTCACGCCCGGTTTGTCGTTTGTCGGGTCGCGTATGGCCGGTTTCCGTCTGCCTTCCCCGGACAGATCGCTCGCCGGCTCATCACACGTCGGGAATCGCGGGGCCGCAGGGGCTGCGCGAGAGATGCAGCAAAGGGGACGAACATGGCCGGAACCGTCACGCGCGATCCGCTGCCCGCCGCCGGAGGAGGCCGCCAGGGCGCACCGCTGATCGTCACCGAGGACGCCGGACTCCTCGACGACCTGCTGCGCCTGTGCGCGGCGGCCGGCGCCACACCGGAGGTCCATCACGGGGTGCCGGAGCCGAAAAGCGGCTGGGAGGCCGCGCCGCTCGTCCTCGTCGGTGACGACGCCGCACGGCGCGTGCGCGGGGCCCCGCGGCGACGAGGAGTGGTGCTGATCGGCCGCGACCAGGACGATCCCGGGGTCTGGCGGCGGGCCGTCGAGATCGGCGCCGACCACGTGCTGATGCTGCCCGACGGCGAGCAGTGGCTGGTGGACCGCATCGCCGACGTGGCGGAGGGCGTCGGACGGCCCGCCCTGACGGTCGGCGTCATCGGCGGCCGGGGCGGGGCGGGAGCGTCCACGCTCGCGTGCGCGCTCGCCGTCACCTCCGCGCGGGAGGGACTGCGCACACTCCTCGTGGACGCGGATCCGCTGGGCGGCGGACTCGACGTGGTCCTCGGCGGCGAGACGGCCGAGGGACTGCGCTGGCCCGCGTTCGCCGCCTCGCGCGGGCGGGTCGGCGGCGGTGCCCTGGAGGAGTCGCTGCCCGAACTGCACTCCCTGCGGGTGCTCAGCTGGGACCGCGGCGACTGCGTCGCCGTACCGCCCCAGGCCGTACGCGCGGTGCTCGCCGCGGCGCGGCGCGGGGGCGGCACGGTCGTGGTCGACCTGCCGCGCCGCGTCGACGACGGGGTCGCCGAGGTCCTCGCCCAGCTCGACCTCGGGCTCCTCGTGGTCCCCGCGGAACTGCGCGCCGTCGCGGCGGCGGGGCGCGTCGCCTCCGCCGTGGGCATGGTCCTGCGCGACCTGCGGGTGGCGGTCCGCGGGCCGTACGCGCCCGGCCTGGACGACCGTGAGGTGGCCCGGCTGCTCGGACTGCCCCTGGCAGGAGACGTGCCCGTCGAACCCGCCCTGCAGCGCCCGCACGGGACGGGGCAACCGCCCGGGGCGTCGGGCCGGGGTCCCCTGGCCCGCTTCTGCAAGGAGTTCTGGGAGCGGGCGCTGGTGGAGGCGAGGGCGGCATGAGGAGGCCGGCGGTGACCGGAGCGGGGATGCCGCCCGGTCTGCTCGACGGAGTGCGGAGGTGGCTGGCCGAGAGCGGGGCCGAGCCGACGCCCGCACGGGTGGCGCAGGCGCTGCGGGACCAGGGGCGGGTGCTCGGGGACGCCGAAGTGCTGGGAGCGGCGGAGCAGTTGCGCTCCGAACTGGTCGGCAGCGGGCCGCTGGAACGGCTCCTCGCCGACGCGTCGGTGACGGACGTGCTGGTGTCCGCGCCGGACCGGGTCTGGGTGGACCGGGGCGGAGGGCTGGAGCTCACCGACGTCTCCTTCCCCGACGCGGTGGCCGTCCGGCGGCTCGCACAGCGGCTGGCCGCCGTCGCCGGCCGGCGCCTGGACGACGCCCGGCCCTGGGTCGACGCGCGCCTCCCCGACGGGACACGGCTGCACGCGGTGCTGCCCCCGGTGGCCGTCGGCTGTGCCTGCCTCTCGCTGCGGGTGGTGCGGCCCCGCGCCTTCACGCTCGATGAGCTGGTGGCGGCCGGGACGGTGCCGCCGGGCGGGGACCGCGTGCTGCGGGCACTGCTGGACGCCCGGTTGTCGTTCCTCGTCAGCGGGGGCACCGGCAGCGGCAAGACGACCCTTCTGAGTGCCCTGCTGGGGCTGGTCGGGCCGGACGAGCGGATCGTGCTGGCCGAGGACTCGGCGGAACTGCGGCCCGATCACCCGCACGTCGTGCGCCTGGAGACCAGACCCGCCAACCAGGAGGGCGCCGGGCTCGTCACCCTCGAGGACCTGGTGCGGCAGGCGCTGCGGATGCGGCCGGACCGGCTGGTCGTGGGCGAGGTGCGCGGCTCGGAGGTGGTCCATCTGCTGGCCGCCCTCAATACGGGGCACGAAGGCGGTTCCGGCACTGTCCACGCCAACGCCGCCGCCGACGTACCGGCCCGGCTGGAGGCGCTCGGTACGGCCGCCGGACTCGACCGGCTCGCGCTGCACAGCCAGCTGGCGGCGGCCCTCTCGGTGGTGCTGCACCTCGTACGCGACCGGGCCGGGCGGCGGCGGATCGCGGAGGTGCACGTGCTGGAACGGGACCCGTCGGGACTGGTGCGGACGGTGCCGGCGCTGCGGTGGGGCCCGGAGGCCTTCGCGTACGAGCGGGGGTGGGAGCGGCTGCGGGGGCTGCTCCGGACCACGGACCGCGGCCGCGGACCACGAGAGGGGGCCGGGGGATGAACGGGGCGATCGGGATGACGGCCGGGATGAGCACCGGGATGTCGACGGGCGTGGCCGCGGCGTGCCTGGGGGCCGCGGCCTGGCTGCTGGCCGGTGGGCGGTCCGGGGCCCGGCGGGCGCGGTTGCTGCTGGCCGACGGGGCAGCGGCCGGGAGCGGGCCACCGGGACGGCCCCGCGTGGCCCGCGAGTGGCAGCGGGTCCGTGAGCGGTTGCACGCGGAGTGGTGGTCGCCTGCCGCCGGGGTGGTGCTGGCGGTGCTGGGTTCGTCGGTGCTGCCCGTCGTCGCGGGGGCGGCCGGGGTGCCGCTGCTGCGGCGTGTGCGGCTGGCCGCCCGGGAGCGCCGGGTGCGCGAGGGCCGGGGGGACGCGGTGATCGCGCTGTGCGGCGCGCTCGCCGGGGAGGTGCGTGCGGGCCGGCAGCCGGGAGCGGCACTGCTGTCGGCCGCGCGGGACTCCGGCGGGCTCGGGGACGCACAGGCCGCCGTGCTGGCGGCGGCGCGCTTCGGCGGGGACGTTCCGGAGGCGCTCGCGGCGGCGGCGGGACAGCCGGGCGCCGGGGGGCTGCGAGGACTCGCCGCGTGCTGGCGGGTGGCGGTGGACCAGGGTGCCGGGCTCGCGGACGGACTGGACCGGCTGGAAGCGGCACTGCGGGCCGAACGCGACCAGCGTGCCGACCTGCGCGCCCAGTTGGCCGGTGCCCGTGCCACGGCGGTGATGCTCGCCGGACTCCCGGCGGTGGGGCTCGCGCTCGGCACCGCCCTCGGCGCCGACCCGCTGCGCATCCTGCTGCACACACCGTCCGGGCTGGGCTGTCTGGCGGTCGGCGGGGTGCTGGAGGGACTGGGGCTGTGGTGGGCGCTGCGGATCATGCGGGGCGCCGAGGAGGTGGCGGGATGAACGGGGACGTCGTCCACGGGCTGGGGGCAGTGGCGGGGACGGTGTCGGCGCTGGCGTGGCTGGTGCGGTGGTGGGACCGGACGCGACGCGGGCGGAGGGCACGGCGGCGGCTGGCCGGGATGCTGGCCCTGGAGCCGGCGGTGGCCGCCCCGCGCCTCACGGTGCCGGGCACCGCGCGGAACTGGCTGCCGCACGCGTGTGTGGCGTGTGCCGGATGGGCACTGGTGGGCGGCCCTACCGGAGTCGCTGTGGGGCTGATCGCCGCGGCCGGACTGTGGCGGTGGCGCCGGCGGCGGACGGCGGACGGCCCGCGCACACGCGAACGGGAGCGCCTCGCGGCCGAGGCGGCGCGTCGGCTTCCCCTCGCTGCCGACCTGTTGTCCGCCTGCATCGCGGCGGGCGCCGGCCCGGTGACGGCCGCCCAAGCCGTCGGAGACGCCCTGGGCGGACCGGTCGGGGAGGCGCTGGCGCGGGGCGCGGCGGAGGTACGGCTCGGTGGTGAGCCGGGTGCGGCATGGCAGCGGCTGGCTTCGGTGCCGGGCGCCGTGGCCCTGGCCCGGCTGCTGGAACGGGCCGACGTGTCCGGGCTCCCCCTGTCCACCCCCGTGGCCCGGCTCGCCGCCGAGGCCCGCGCGGAGTGGGCCCGCGCGGCGACGGCGCGGGCCCGGCGGGCGGCCGTCATGGTCAGCGCGCCGGTGGGCCTGTGCTTCCTGCCCGCGTTCGTCGCGGTCGGCGTGCTGCCCGTGGTGATCGGGCTCGCGGGCGGGGTGCTGGGAGGGGGTGGTGCCGGCTGACGGGCGGTGACCGGACGGGCGGCCGGTGAGCGGGCCGCGCAGACGAGTGGTGTTTCACGTGGTGCTTCACGTGATGTTCCGACAGGACCTTTCCTCATGGGGGTTGAGATGTATCAGGCGGTACGGGCACGGCTGCGTGCCCTGGTGTGCAAGGTGCGTGCGGTACGGAGGGACGCGGGAATGGTGACCTCCGAGTACGCGATGGGCATCGTGGCGGCGGTGGCGTTCGCCGTGGTGCTCTACAAGGTGGTCACGAGCGGGCCGGTCAGCACGGCACTGCGCAACATCGTGCAGCAGGCACTCGATGGCCGGATGTGAGCGGGGCCGCGACCGGGGGTTCGTGACGGCGGAGTCGGCCATGGTGCTGCCCGTGCTGGTGATGTTCGCGACGGCGCTGGTCTACGGGCTGCTGGTGGTGGCGGCACAGATCCAGTGCGTGGACGCGGCGCGCACGGGCGCTCGCGCGGCGGCCCGGCAGGACCCGCCCGGCGCGGTCGTCGAGGTGACCCGCGAGGCGGCACCGCCCGGCGCGAGGGTCACGGTGAGCAGGGAGGCCGGGCGCGTCCGGGTGGTCGTCGTGGCCAGGCCCCCGCTGCTGAACGGGCTGCCCTTCGACGTACGGGAGGAGGCCGTGGCGGCGGTGGAGGAGACGGCGGGGGAGGAGCCATGAGACCCGGACACCGGGTGCGAGGGCCCGGGGCCGGCCGGTGTCCCGGGCGAGGGCCCCGGTGCGGCCGGTCCGGGCGAGGGCCCGGCCCGGACCCCGATCACCGGTCCGGCCGGACCCCCGACCGGGGCTCCGCCGACCGGGGATCCGCGACCGTCTGGAGTGTCGGGGCGATCGCCGTGCTGTGTGTCGTCTTCGGTGCCGTCCTGGCTCTCGGGCACGCGGTGGTGGTCCGGCACCGCGCGGCCGGGGGCGCGGACCTCGCGGCGCTCGCGGCGGCGGACCACTGGACGCGGGGCGGTACGGCCGCCTGTGCCCGGGCGGACCGGGTGGCCCGGGCACAGGGAACGCGGCTCGTGCGGTGCGTGGTCGTCGGCGAGGTCTCGGACGTGTCGGTGGCGTCGGGCCGGGGCCCGTTCACGGCGGAGGTCAGGGCGCGGGCGGGGCCTGCGGGCCCGGCGGAATCCCCGGCGGCGCCCCCTCCAGCAGCACCGTGAGCAGCCGTACCGCGCCCCGTTTGTGCAGGGGGTCGTTGCCGTTGCCGCACTTGGGGGACTGGATGCAGGACGGACAGCCGGCCTCGCACTCGCAGGAGGCGATGGCCTGGCGGGTGGCGGTGAGCCAGGCGCGGGCGGTGTGGAAGGCGCGTTCCGCGAAGCCCGCGCCGCCCGGGTGGCCGTCGTAGACGAAGACGGTGGGCAGCAGGGTGTCGGGGTGGAGGGGGACCGAGACGCCGCCGATGTCCCAGCGGTCGCAGGTCGCGAAGAGCGGCAGCATGCCGATCGACGCGTGCTCGGCGGCGTGCAGGGCACCGCCGAGGATCTCCGGATTGATCCGGGCCCGGTCCAGCTGGTCCTCGGTGACCGTCCACCACACCGCGCGGGTGCGCAGCGTACGAGGAGGGAGGTCGAGCTTCGTCTCGCCCAGCACCTCACCGGTCATGACACGCCGACGCAGGAAGGAGACCACCTGGTTGGTGACCTCGACGGAGCCGTAGCACAGGCGGCCGTCGCCCCACGGGATCTCGGTGTCCGTCTCCAGCACGGAGATCGACGTCGTGTCACGGGCGACCGTCGTGTACGTCGGGTTCGCCCGCTCGACCAGGGCGACGGAGTCCTCCAGGTCGAGGGACCGGACGAGATACGTGCGGCCCTGGTGCAGGTGGACCGCGCCTTCGTGGACGCTCGTGTGGGCGGCGCCCGCGTCGACCGTGCCGAGCAGCCTGCCGGTACCGGCCTCGACGACCTGGACCGGCCGGCCGCCCTCCCCGCGGATGTCGGTGAGGTCGGCGGCCCGCTCCCGGCGGGTCCAGTGCCAGGCCCTGGTCCGGCGGCGGAGCAGCTTCGCGGCCTCCAGTTGCGGGAGGAGTTCCCCGGTGGCGGGGCCGAACAGGTCGAGGTCCTCGTCCGTCAGGGGCAGTTCCTCGGCCGCCGCGCACAGGTGCGGGGCGAGCACGTAGGGGTTGTCGGGGTCGAGGACGGTGGACTCCACCGGTTGGTCGAACAGGGCCTCGGGGTGGTGGACGAGGAAGGTGTCCAGCGGGTCGTCGCGGGCGACCAGGACGGCGAGGGCGCCCTGCCCGGACCGTCCCGCGCGGCCGGCCTGCTGCCACAGGGAAGCCCGGGTGCCCGGGTATCCGGCGATCACCACGGCGTCCAGGCCGGAGATGTCCACGCCGAGCTCCAGCGCGTTGGTCGCGGCCAGGCCGAGGAGCTCGCCGGAGTGCAGGGCCCGTTCCAGGGCGCGGCGCTCCTCGGGGAGATAGCCGCCCCGGTACGCCGCGACACGCCGGACGAGGGAACGGTCGACCTCGGCGAGGCGTTCCTGGGCGATCACGGAGATCAGCTCGGCGCCGCGCCGGGAGCGTACGAAGGTGACCGAGCGGATGCCCTGCACGGTGAGGTCGGTCAGCAGGTCGGCGGCCTCGGCGGTGGCGGTACGGCGGACGGGTGCGCCCTTCTCGCCGTGCAGCTCGGTCAGCGGCGGCTCCCAGAGGGCGAACACCAGTTCACCGCGCGGTGAGGCGTCGTCGGCGACCTCGGCCACCGGCAGGCCGGTGAGGCGGCGGGCGGCGACCGCGGGCTCGGCGGCGGTCGCGGAGGCCAGCAGGAACACCGGCGAGGCCCCGTAACGGGCGCACAGGCGCCGCAGCCGGCGCAGCACCTGGGCGACGTGCGAGCCGAAGACGCCCCGGTAGGTGTGGCACTCGTCGATGACGACGTACTTCAGCGACTTGAGGAAGGAGGACCAGCGGGGGTGGGACGGCAGGATGCCCCGGTGCAGCATGTCCGGGTTGGTCAGCACGTAATTGGCGTACTGGCGGATCCACTCGCGTTCCTCGAACGGCGTGTCGCCGTCGTAGACCGCCGCACGCACCGAATGGCCCAGAGGGTGTGAAAGTTCCTTCACGGACCGGCACTGGTCCGCCGCGAGGGCCTTGGTGGGCGCGAGGTAGAGGGCGGTCGTGCCGCGGCCGTTCGAGGCCTCGGCACCGTCCAGGAGCGCCGACAGAACCGGTGCGAGATACGCCAGGGACTTGCCGGAGGCCGTGCCGGTGGCGATCACGACCGACTCGCCGTCCAGGGCGTGCTCGGCGGCGCGTGCCTGGTGGGCCCAGGGGTGGTCGATGCCCGCGGCCTGCACGGCGGCGACGACCTCCGCGCGGATCCGGTCCGGCCAGACGGCATGGCGACCCGCGCGCGGGGGCAAGTGCTCCGTATGAGTAATGCGCGAAGCCCGGCTCGGTCCGGACGCGAGCCGGTCCAGGACCGTGCCCGGTGCGGGCCTGGACGCGGTGTCCGTCGGGGGTCGATCGGATCGGTGATTCTTGGCCATCGGCACCGAGTGTGTCACTGGCGTGACGGACAATGGGGCCAAGGCGTCGTGCACGCCTGCCGGTAAGTGATTGAATGCCATCGCGGCTGGCGAACCGTCCCGGGGGCTGAGCCGAGATGCCCCAAGGGCGACCGCTCGATAGCTAGGTGCTGGAGGATCCGTGGACCTGTCCCTGTCGACCGAGACCATGGGCGATCGCACGATCGTCAGGGTCGGTGGCGAAATCGACGTATATACCGCGCCCAAGCTGCGCGAGCAGCTGGTCGAGCTGGTGAACGACGGCAGTTTCCACCTTGTCGTCGACATGGAAGGTGTGGACTTCCTCGACTCCACCGGACTCGGCGTGCTGGTCGGCGGCCTGAAGCGCGTCCGTGCCCATGAGGGCTCGCTGCGCCTGGTCTGCAACCAGGAGCGCATTCTCAAGATCTTCCGTATCACCGGCCTCACCAAGGTGTTCCCGATCCACACCTCGGTCGAGGAAGCGGTGGCGGCCACCGACTGACCAGCGGCCCCGGGCCGGCGCGCCCGGGCGGCAGAAGTGAAGCACGAGGGGGACCGGGCTCTTCGGCGGCCCGGCCCCTCCACAGCACGCCCGTAGTTGCGAGGGGGATGCATGGCCACCGTTGAGCTCCGCTTCAGCGCGCTGCCCGAGCATGTGAGGACCGCCCGGCTCGTGGCGGCGGCGGTGGCGCGCAGGGCCGGAGTGGACGAGGCCGTCCTCGACGAGGTCAGGCTCGCCGTCGGCGAGGCGTGCACACGAGCCGTGGGGCTGCACCAGAACGGCGGAATCTCGGCACCCGTGAAGGTGCTGCTGATCGAGGAGGAGAAGCAGTTCTCCATCGAGGTCGGTGACGAGGCGCCCCACGCGGTTCCCGGCGGGCGCGCGCCCGGTGACGGGCCCGGCGACGCCGACGTCGGGACCGAGGAGGACGAGATGGGCCTCGCGGTCATCAGCGGCCTCGTCGACGACGTCGAGGTGAGTGCCGGGGAGCACGGCGGGTCGATCCGCATGAGGTGGCCCACCACGCCGCCGGCCACCTTCCCGGTCTGAGCCGGCTCACCCGGACAGTGACCCTTTCGGACGAAGGGCCCCACTCGTGGGGCCCTTCGTCATGTGCGGCTGCCGGCGCCCGCGCTTACAGTGGTCTCGTGCGGTTGATCGCGTGAATTCATTCACGATCAATTGCGTCACGGAAGTGCGATCACGTGAATGCGTCAAAGGCATTACCGCTTTCGGGTTCCTGGCCGCCCGGCGATCATTGGGTGAAGAGCGAGTGCAGGCCATTTGTATTTCACGCGCTCTGTTTTGATCAGGTTCCGGTACCTACAATCCCGTCCACATCTTGAGCTCAGCCCAAGCGTCAAGGAGGACGAATGGCGGGGCTTTCCATCTCATATGAGTCGGGGCAACCCACATCCCTCGCAGCCGCCGTGCTGACCGACGACAACCGCCTGCTCGTGGTGGTCATCGGCGTCGTGGCGCTGGCGGCGCTGGTGGTCGCCGGATTCCTGGTGCGCCAGGTGCTCGCGGCCGGCGAGGGAACCGACGGCATGAAGAAGATCGCCGCAGCGGTCCAGGAGGGCGCGAACGCCTATCTGGCCCGTCAGTTGCGCACGCTCGGCGTATTCGCCGTGGTCGTGTTCTTCCTGCTCATGCTGCTGCCCGCGGACGACTGGAATCAGCGTGCCGGACGGTCGGTGTTCTTCTTGATCGGAGCGGCGTTCTCGGCGGCCACCGGCTATATCGGTATGTGGCTCGCCGTGCGCAGCAATGTGCGGGTCGCGGCGGCGGCGCGCGAAGCCACTCCGGCAAAGGGCGAGCCGGAAAAGGATCTCACCGCGGTCTCGCACAAAGCGATGAAGATCGCTTTTCGTACGGGCGGCGTCGTCGGCATGTTCACCGTCGGTCTCGGCCTGCTGGGCGCCTCCTGCGTGGTGCTGGTGTACGCGGCCGACGCGCCGAAGGTGCTCGAGGGGTTCGGTCTCGGGGCCGCGTTGATCGCGATGTTCATGCGGGTCGGCGGCGGCATCTTCACCAAGGCCGCCGACGTCGGCGCCGACCTGGTCGGCAAGGTCGAGCAGGGCATTCCGGAGGACGATCCGCGCAATGCCGCGACCATCGCCGACAATGTGGGCGACAACGTCGGCGACTGCGCGGGCATGGCGGCCGACCTCTTCGAGTCGTACGCCGTGACCCTGGTGGCCGCGCTGATCCTGGGCTCGGCGGCGTTCGGCGACGCGGGGCTCGCCTTCCCGCTGCTGGTGCCGGCGATCGGCGTCCTCACCGCGATGATCGGCATCTTCGTGGTGGCCCCGAGGCGCGCCGACCGCAGCGGCATGAGCGCGATCAACCGGGGGTTCTTCATCTCCGCGGTGATCTCGCTGGTGCTGGTCGCGATCGCGGTGTTCACCTACCTGCCGTCGTCCTACGCCGACCTCGACGGCGTCACCGACGCGGCGATCCAGGGCAAGGACGGCGATCCGCGGATCCTCGCGCTCGCCGCGGTGGCCATCGGCATCGTGCTCGCCGCACTGATCCAGCAACTCACCGGCTACTTCACCGAGACGACCCGGCGTCCGGTGAAGGACATCGGCAAGTCCTCGCTCACCGGCCCGGCCACCGTCGTCCTCGCCGGTATCTCCGTCGGTCTCGAATCCGCCGTCTACACCGCCCTGTTGATCGGCCTCGGTGTCTACGGGGCGTTCCTGCTCGGCGGTACGTCGATCATGCTGGCGCTGTTCGCGGTGGCGCTGGCCGGCACCGGCCTGCTCACCACGGTCGGTGTGATCGTCGCGATGGACACCTTCGGACCGGTCTCCGACAACGCGCAGGGCATCGCCGAGATGTCCGGGGACGTCGAGGGCGCGGGCGCCCAGGTGCTCACCAACCTGGACGCGGTCGGCAACACCACCAAGGCCATCACCAAGGGCATCGCCATCGCCACGGCGGTGCTCGCGGCGGCGGCGCTGTTCGGCTCGTACCGGGACGCCATCACCACCGGCGCGCGGGAGGTGGGCGAGACGCTCAGCGGCGAGGGCGCGCCGCTGAGTCTGATGATGGACATCTCGCAGCCGAACAACCTCGTCGGGCTCATCGCGGGCGCGGCGGTCGTCTTCCTCTTCTCGGGGCTGGCGATCAACGCGGTGTCGCGGTCGGCGGGTTCGGTGGTCTACGAGGTGCGGCGGCAGTTCCGTGAGAAGCCCGGGATCATGGACTACACGGAGAAACCGGAGTACGGCAAGGTCGTCGACATCTGCACCAAGGACGCCCTGCGCGAGCTCGCCACACCCGGTCTGCTCGCCGTGCTGGCCCCCGTCTTCATCGGGTTCACGCTCGGCGTCGGAGCCCTCGGCGCGTTCCTCGCGGGCGCGATCGGCGCGGGCACGCTGATGGCGGTCTTCCTCGCCAACTCCGGTGGCGCCTGGGACAACGCGAAGAAACTCGTCGAGGACGGGCATCACGGCGGCAAGGGCAGCGAGGCCCACGCGGCCACCGTGATCGGCGACACCGTCGGCGACCCCTTCAAGGACACCGCCGGTCCCGCGATCAACCCCCTGCTGAAGGTGATGAACCTGGTGGCGCTGCTCATCGCGCCCGCGGTCATCAAGTTCTCCTACGGCGCCGACAAGAGCGTCGGGGTGCGGGTGCTGATCGCGGTCCTCACGCTGGTGGTGATCGTCGGCGCGGTGTACGTGTCCAAGCGGCGCGGCATCGCCATGGGGGACGAGGGCAACTCCGAACCGGAACCCAAGTCGGCCGATCCGGCGGTGGTTTCCTAGGGACCGGAGGCGAGAACCGGAACAACACGCGGGCGGACGGCGCGTCTTGGCGCGGTGTCCGCCCGTTCCCTGTGAGGCCCTCCGCGTGAGCCTTCTCTCGCTTGGTGCAAATGGCTTCAAAAGTGTCTTGGCGGACGTCCGGCAGGTGGGTGTCGCCCATCTGGCGTGTATGTTCCGGGGCCGAGAGCCATGGAAGGGACCAATCCGGTGAACAAGAAGCTCGCGGCCGCACTGTCCGGCGGTGCGGTACTGGTACTGGCGCTGACGGGATGCGGCAGCGACGACGGCAACGAGAAGCTGGACGCCTGGGCGAAGGAGGTCTGCGACGCGGTGCAGCCGCAGGCCAGGAAGATCGAGTCGGCCAACGCCGCGATCCAGAAGGAGACCTCGGACAACAGCACTCCGGAGGAGGTCCAGAAGGCCGACTCGAAGGCCTTCCAGGACATGTCCGAGGCCTACAAGGCGATCGGTGCCGCTGTGAGCGGGGCCGGGGCGCCGGACGTCGAGGACGGCGAGAAGAAGCTGTCGAACGCGGTGAAGGAGCTCAACGGCATCTCCGCGTCGTACGCCTCCCTGAAGAAGCAGGTCGACGGACTCGACACCGACGACCAGGCGAAGTTCGCCGACGGTCTGAAGGACATCGCCACCGAGCTGGACAAGCTCAGCAAGAGCGGCAACGACGCCCTCAACGATCTGGAGGAGGGCGAGGTCGGCGAGGCGATGGCCCGGCAGGCCAGCTGCAAGACGGCCACCGCGTCGGCGTCGGCCGCGAAGGGCTGACGCAGCGGCAGCCGCCGCGGACGCGGGGCGGGCGCGGCGGGAGTGACCGCGGCACGCGCGGGGCGAGGGCGGCGGCCACAATGGGGGCGTGAGTAACACCGGCCTGCCGCCCCTGCCCTCGTCCGACCGTCCCGACGCCGTCGCCCGGCTGCGGGACGCGCTGCTCGAAGCCTCCTTCACCGCCGACGGACTGCTCGAACTGCTCGGCGCCCCCGCGTACGCGGCGTTGGCCCGCAGCGAGATCGTTCCCGCCCTCCGGGCGACCCGCGGGGACACGGCGCTGGAGGCGCTCGTACGTCTGTTCCTGCTGCAGCAGCCCGTGCCGCACGCGCGCGTGGCGGACGTGCTGCCCGTGGACACCTGCCTGGAGAGCGGGTGGCTGGCGCGTGCCGGCGCGGACGACCTCACCGCGACCGTGGACGTGCGGCCGTACGGCGGGCCGGCCGGTGAGGACTGGTTCATCGTCTCCGACCTGGGGTGCGCGGTCGGCGGAGCCGGGGGCATCGGCAGCCGCGACGAGGGGGTCGTCCTCGGCGTCGGCGGGGCGTCCACGACCCTGGCCGGGATCACGGTCCGTGCGCCCGTCTCCTCCGCGCTCGACCTCGGCACCGGCTCCGGCATCCAGGCGCTGCACGCCGCCCGGCACGCCACGCGCGTGACGGCCACCGACGTCAACCCGCGCGCGCTGCACATCACCGCGCTCACCCTGGCCCTCTCCGGGGCCCCGGCCGCCGATCTGCGCGAGGGGTCGCTGTTCGCGCCCGTCCGGGACGACGAGACGTACGACCTGATCGTGTCCAACCCGCCCTTCGTGATCTCGCCGGGCGCGCGGCTCACCTACCGCGACGGCGGGATGGGCGGGGACGATCTGTGCCGGACGCTCGTTCAGCAGGCGGGGGACCGCTTGAACGAGGGCGGGTTCGCGCAGTTCCTCGCCAACTGGCAGCACGTCGAGGGGGAGGACTGGCAGGACAGACTCAGGTCATGGGTGCCTCGCGGGTGCGATGCCTGGATCGTGCAGCGCGAGGTGCAGGACGTCACCCAGTACGCCGAGCTGTGGCTGCGGGACGCGGGCGACCACCGCGGGGACACGGCCGAGTACCTGGCGCGGTACGACGCGTGGCTGGACGAGTTCGAGGCGCGCAAGGTGAGGGCGGTCGGCTTCGGCTGGATCACCCTGCGCAGGTCGGGCTCCGCCGTGCCGTCGGTCACGGTCGAGGAGTGGCCGCACCCGGTCGAGCAGCCGCTCGGCGAGACGGTCCGGGCACACTTCGACCGGCTCGACTACCTGCGGGCGCACGATGACGCGGCGCTGCTCGCAGCGCGCTTCCGGCTGGCCGCCGAGGTCGTGCAGGAGCAGGTCGGGCTGCCCGGCGCCGAGGACCCCGAGCACGTCGTGCTGCGTCAGAACCGCGGGATGCGCCGGGCCACCAAGGTGGACACGATCGGCGCGGGTTTCGCGGGGGTGTGCGACGGCACGATGAGCGCGGGCCGCATCCTCGACGCCATCGCCCAGCTCCTCGGCGAGGACCCCGTGCTGCTCCGCGACCGCACGCCCGCACAGATCCGGCTGCTGGTGGAACAGGGATTCCTGGAGCCGGCCGACTGATCGGGGCGCGGGGCACCGGATGTGCGCGTGGGGCGTGGGGTGCGAGTTCGCGGTGGTGGAGAAGTGACGCGCGTGGGTCGCGGGGCCGCCGGTCCCGTCCCGCGACCGTGTCATTTCGCGTCGATCCGGAATCTCCCCGACGGGCCCCGCACAGGGCCGGCCCCGGCTCGCACCGACCCGTCGCCTCCGCGTTCACCTCCGGTTCGCCCGTGCGCCGCCCGGGCGTGGCAGCGTCACCCCCGGACCGGTACCGGCGGACGGGGGAGAGGGGCTCGCGGGACCATGGAGAGCGGACCGGCGATCTTCGCGGGGTTGGTGTTCTGCCTGTTCGGAGGCGGTCTGCTGGCCTGGACCGCGACCCGCGTACGGCAGCATCGCCCCGTCGCCCACGGTGTGAGCCCTGTCGCATCGGCCACCGTCGCCGGACTCGCCGCAGTGATCTTCCTGGCCCTCGGCGCATGGTGCCTCACCCGCCTCTGAAGAGCGGATGGACGCCTCGGTCCCGGGTAACCGGTAGATAGCGCTCCGCATAAGCGCGGGCAGGGACTGGACACTCCGGGCGGCAGGAACGGCGGTAGTCGGGTTACCGTTCGAGTGGCCGTTGCGGGCTTTTCCCGTTTGACACGGGGGCGGGATGTACCGTCACACTCCGCAGCGTCACCATGACCCGACCCCGGGGAGACCGCCTGGGGAGGCCCCAGCGTCGACCGGAGAGAAGAGCGAAGTTGTCCCCGACCAGCGAGACCGCGAAGGGCGGCCGCCGACTCGTCATCGTCGAGTCGCCTGCCAAGGCGAAGACGATCAAGGGCTATCTCGGCCCTGGCTACACCGTCGAGGCGAGCGTCGGGCACATTCGCGATCTTCCCAACGGTGCCGCGGAGGTGCCGGAGAAGTACACCGGTGAGGTCCGCCGCCTCGGTGTGGACGTCGACCACGACTTCCAGCCGATCTATGTGGTCAACGCGGACAAGCGCGCCCAGGTCAAGAAGCTCAAGGACCTGCTGAAGGAGTCCGACGAGCTCTTCCTCGCCACCGATGAGGACCGCGAGGGCGAGGCCATCGCCTGGCACCTCCAGGAGGTCCTCAAGCCGAAGATCCCGGTCAAGCGGATGGTCTTCCACGAGATCACCAAGGAAGCGATCCGCGAGGCCGTGGCCAACCCGCGCCAGCTCAACCAGAAGCTGGTCGACGCCCAGGAGACCCGCCGCATCCTCGACCGCCTCTACGGCTACGAGGTCTCGCCGGTCCTGTGGAAGAAGGTCATGCCCCGGCTGTCCGCCGGCCGCGTCCAGTCCGTCGCGACCCGGCTCGTGGTCGAGCGGGAACGCGAGCGCATGGCGTTCCGCTCCGCCGAGTACTGGGACCTGACCGGCACCTTCGCGACCGGCCGCGCCGGTGACGCCTCGGACCCGTCGTCCCTGGTCGCCCGTCTCCAGACCGTCGACGGCAGGCGGGTCGCGCAGGGCCGCGACTTCGACTCCCTGGGGCAGATCAAGAGCGCGAACACCCTCCACCTCGACGAGGCGAACGCCCGCGCCCTGGCCGCCGCCCTGGAGAACACGCGGTTCGCCGTGCGCTCCGTCGAGTCCAAGCCGTACCGCCGCTCGCCGTACGCCCCGTTCCGTACGACGACGCTGCAGCAGGAGGCCAGCCGCAAGCTCGGCTTCGGCGCGAAGGCCACCATGCAGATCGCGCAGAAGCTGTACGAGAACGGCTACATCACCTACATGCGTACGGACTCGACGACGCTGAGCGAGACGGCGATCTCCGCCGCCCGCGCCCAGGTCACGCAGCTGTACGGTTCCGACTACCTGCCCCCGCAGCCGCGCACCTACGCCGGGAAGGTCAAGAACGCGCAGGAGGCGCACGAGGCGATCCGTCCCTCGGGCGACCGTTTCCGCACGCCCGCCGAGACCGGTCTGACCGGCGACCAGTTCAAGCTGTACGAGCTGATCTGGAAGCGGACCGTCGCCTCCCAGATGAAGGACGCCACCGGCAACTCCGTCACCGTGAAGATCGGCGGCACGGCGGCCGACGGCCGGGACGTCGAGTTCAGCGCGTCCGGCAAGACGATCACCTTCCACGGCTTCCTGAAGGCCTACGTCGAGGGCGCCGACGACCCGAACGCCGAGCTCGACGACCGCGAGCGCCGGCTGCCGCAGGTCGCCGAGGGCGACGCGCTGACGGCCGAGGAGATCACGGTCGACGGCCACGCGACCAAGCCCCCGGCCCGCTACACCGAGGCCAGTCTGGTCAAGGAGCTGGAGGAGCGGGAGATCGGCCGCCCGTCGACGTACGCGTCGATCATCGGCACGATCCTCGACCGCGGCTACGTGTTCAAGAAGGGCACGGCCCTGGTGCCGTCCTTCCTCTCCTTCGCCGTGGTCAACCTCCTGGAGAAGCACTTCGGGCGGCTCGTCGACTACGACTTCACCGCCAGGATGGAGGACGACCTCGACCGCATCGCGCGCGGTGAGGCGCAGGCCGTGCCGTGGCTGAAGCGGTTCTACTTCGGCGAGGGCACGCACAACGGCGGCGCGGCCGAGGCGGGCAACGGCGACGGGGACCACCTCGGTGGCCTCAAGGAGCTGGTGACCGACCTGGGCGCGATCGACGCGCGCGAGGTGTCGTCGTTCCCGGTGGGCAACGGCATCGTGCTGCGGGTGGGGCGCTACGGCCCGTACATCGAGCGCGGCGAGAAGGACACCGAGCAGCACCAGCGCGCCGACATCCCGGCCGACCTGGCACCCGACGAGCTGACCGTCGAGCTCGCCGAGGAACTGCTCGCCAAGCCGAGCGGCGACTTCGAGCTGGGCACCGACCCGGCGACCGGCCACACGATCGTCGCCAAGGACGGCCGCTACGGCCCGTACGTCACGGAGATCCTCCCCGAGGGCACCCCGAAGACCGGCAAGAACGCGGTCAAGCCGCGCACGGCCTCGCTCTTCAAGTCGATGTCCCTGGACACGGTGACCCTCCAGGACGCCCTGAAGCTGATGTCGCTGCCGCGCGTCGTCGGCACCGACGCCGACGGCCAGGAGATCACCGCGCAGAACGGCCGCTACGGCCCGTACCTGAAGAAGGGCACGGACTCGCGGTCGCTGCAGTCCGAGGACCAGATCTTCACGATCACGCTGGAGGAGGCGCAGGCGATCTACGCCCAGCCCAAGCAGCGGGGTCGGGCGGCCGCCAAGCCGCCGCTGAAGGAACTGGGCGAGGACCCGGTCAGCGGCAAGCCGGTCGTGGTGAAGGACGGCCGCTTCGGCCCGTACGTCACCGACGGCGAGACCAACGCGACCCTGCGCTCCGGTGACAGCGTCGAGACGATCACGCCGGAACGCGGTTTCGAACTGCTCGCCGAGAAGCGGGCCAAGGCCCCCGCCAAGAAGACCGCGAAGAAGGCCACCGCCAAGAAGACGACGGCCAAGAAGGCTCCGGCGAAGAAGACGGCGGCCGCCAAGAAGACCGCGGCGAAGAAGACCACGACCGCGAAGAAGACGGCGACGGCGAAGAAGGCCACCGCCAAGAAGGCGACCGCCTCGAACGCGACGGAGGACTGAGGACCCCCCCGGGACCTCCGCCCCGGGACCTCCGCCCGGGATCTTCACCCAGGGTTCGGAATGCGAACGCCCCGGCACCACTTCGGTGCCGGGGCGTGTGCATGTCAGGCGCGTCGCCCCGTGCTGTCGGCACGGGCCGATAGGCTGAACGCATGACGCGAGCCGAGCAGCCAACGGCCCCCCAACCGGCCCCCGACGACGCCCTGGTCGCGGACTCCCGCGAGCGCGCCGTCCGCGCCCTGCTGCGCCGACCGCGGCTGAAACGGCTGTGGAGCGCGCAGCTCGTGGGCGGGGTCGGCGACGTCCTCGCCCTCCTCGTGCTGGTGCTCCTCGCCCTTCAGGCGGCGATCGCCGAGGGTTCCTTCGGCGGTGGCTACCGGGGCGTGGCGTTCGCAGTGGCGACCGTTTTCGGAGTGCGCGTCCTGGCGACCCTGCTGTTCGGTGCCGTCCTCCTCGGCCCGCTCACCGCGCTCACCTCGCAGGACGGCCCGCTGAACCGCCGCTGGACCATGGTCGGCGCGGACGGACTGCGGGCCGCACTGCTCATCGTGGCGCCGCTGTGGATCGACTGGACGCCCGACAACGCCCTGGCCGTCCTCCTCGTCACCGCCTTCGTGGCGTCGGTCGCCGAGCGCTTCTGGACCGTGTGCCGGGAGAGCGCGGCGCCCGCGCTGCTGCCCGCACCGCCCCCGGAGGGCGCGACGGTACGGCCGTTGCCCGACCACATGGACGCGCTGCGCCGCCTGTCGCTGCGCACGGGTTTCGTGGCGATACCGCTCGCGGCCGTCGCGCTCGTCGTCGCGGCCCTGTTCAACAACCTGCTGGGCACGGGGATCGACTGGTTCGCCGAGCACCAGGCGGCCCTCGCGTCGTACGTCGCGGCCGGGCTGTTCGCCGCGTCGCTGTCCGTGCTGGCCTTTCTGGAGCTGCCCGAGACGCGCACCCCCCGCGCGCGGTCGCCGCTGGAGGGGCTGCGCCGCCCGAGGACCGCCGCCGGCGCCGACAAGGGCCGCACCGGTGCGCTGCCGCTGCTGGTGCTCGCGTCCGCGTCCGTCGCCGCCGCGGTGTCGGCCGCGGTCGCCGTGTCGGTGCTGCACGCCAAGGACCTCGGCGGCGGCCCCGTGCTCTACGGCCTGCTGGTGGGCGCGCTGACCGGCGGCGTCGTCGTCGGCATCCGTACGGCACCCGCCCTGCTGCCGTCGCTGTCCCGGCGCCGGCTGCTCGCGCTGGGGCTCGCCTTCACCGGTGTCGCGCTGCTGGCCGCGGGACTGGTGCCGGACGTCACCAGCGTGCTGCTGATCATGGCGCTGGCCGGCACCGGCGCGGGCATCGCCGCCAACACCGGGCACGCGCTGCTCGACCAGGAGACCGAGGACCAGCGCCGGGCCCGTACGACGGACCACCTGCACGCGGTCGTCCGGGTCTTCGTGGCGCTCGGTGCGCTGATCGCCCCCCTGGTGGCCGCGGCCATCGGGCCGCACCGGCTGGAGAACGGCCGGTTCGTCTTCGCGCACGGCGGCGCCGCGTTCACGCTGATGCTGGTGGGCGCGCTGCTGCTGCCGGTGGCCGCGCTGGTGCTGGCCAAGGTCGACGACCGCTCCGGAGTGCCGCTGCGGCAGGACCTGCGCGACGCGCTGCTCGGCGGCGACGACCCCGAGCAGACGCCCGCCGCCTCCGGCTTCTTCATCGCCCTGGAGGGCGGCGACGGGGCCGGGAAGTCCACCCAGGCCGAGGCGCTCGCCGAGTGGATCCGGGCCAAGGGCCACGAGGTCGTGCTCACCCGGGAGCCCGGGGCGACGCCGGTCGGCAAGCGGCTGCGCTCCATCCTGCTGGACGTGTCGAGCGCCGGTCTGTCGCACCGCGCGGAGGCGCTGCTGTACGCGGCGGACCGGGCCGAGCACATCGACACCGTCGTACGGCCCGCCCTGGAGCGCGGCGCGGTCGTCATCTCCGACCGGTACATCGACTCCTCCGTGGCCTACCAGGGCGCCGGACGCGATCTGTCGCCGACCGAGATCGCCCGCATCAACCGCTGGGCGACCGACGGACTGGTCCCGCACCTGACGGTGCTGCTGGACGTGGCGCCGGAGACCGCGCGGGAACGGTTCACCGAGGCGCCGGACCGGCTGGAGTCGGAGCCCGCCGAGTTCCACGCGCGCGTGCGGGCCGGTTTCCTCACCCTGGCCGCCGCCGACCCGGGCCGGTACCTGGTGGTCGACGCCGGCCAGGAACCGGAGGCCGTCACCACGGTGATCCGGCACCGGCTGGACCAGGTGCTGCCGCTGTCCGAGGCCGAGATCCGGGCCTGCGAGGAAGCGCGCCGCAAGGCCGAGGAGGAGGCCCGCCGCAAGGCGGAGGAGGAAGCGGCCCGCAAGGCGGAGGAGGAGCGCCTGGAGCGCGAGCGCCAGGAACAGCTGGCGCGGCTGCGTGCCGAGGAGGAGGAGCGCAAGCGGCGCGAGCTGGAGGAGGCGCAGCGGCGCGAGGCGGAACGGCAGGCGGAGGAGGCCCGGCAGCGCGCCGAGGAGGCACGCCGGCGCGCCGAGGAGGAACGTCAGCGGCTCCTCGCCGAGGAGCGGGCACGCGCCGAGGAGGAGGCCCGCCGCAGGGCCGAGGAGGAGCGCCGCCGCAAGCAGGCCGAGGAGGAGGCGCGGCTGCGCGCCGAGGCCGAGGCGCTGCGCCTGGAGAAGCAGCGCAAGGCCGAGGAGGCCCTGCTGCGGGCGGAGGAGGCCCGGCGGATCGCGGAACAGGCGGCGGCCGCGGCGGAGGCGGGACCGAGGGCGACGGGCGTCCCCGAGGCCCCGGGTCCCTCCGCGCCCGGTGCTCCCGGTCCTGCGCGTCCCTCCGCGCCCCGGGCCTCCCGGTCGGCGGCCGAGGACGCGGTGACCGTGCCGACACCGGTCGTGACGCCGACGAACGCGTCGGGCGGGCCGGTGGACGAGACGGCGGTACTGCCCCGGGTGCCGGGCGAGGACGCGGGCGACGGGCAGCGGTCCGGCCGGTCCCGGGTCTCCGACTCCGAGGTGACGGCCGAGCTGCCGGTGCCGCCGGTTTCGCCGGGCGCGGCCGACGAGACGGCGGTGCTGCCTCCGGTGCGGGAGGAGAGCCGGGGGCACGCGGACCGGGTTCCGCCCGGTTACTTCCGGGACGAGCGTCCGGCGAGCGGATCCGACGGTCACGGCCTCGAGGACCGCACGCGCGAGCTGCCGCAGATCGACCCCGAGGGCACGCCCCGCCGGCGCCGGCAGCGCTCCGACTGGGCCGAGGAGACCCCGCTGGACGACCTGCCCACGCTGGCGGACGAACTGCTCGGCCCGCACGAGGACGAGCACGGCGACGAGGGCGGCCGGGGCCGGCGCCGGGGACGCTGACACGGCCTGCGGGCCGAGGCGGGATCGGACGGCCGGTCGCGGGGCGGTCCGGTCCGGCCGCGGTTCCGGCCGCGGGCCGGGTACGGGGACAGGCACGGGACGACCCGCGTCCTGCCCCGCCGATCCCGCGGCCGCGCGTCGGACCGATTCCGTCCCCGACGGATGAGGGGCCGGTGACCGGCGACCGGTGGCCGTGGGACGGCCTCGCGGGCCCGGCCCGTCTTGCCGACCCGCCCCGCCGACCCGCCCCGCCGGCCCGCCTCCGTCGGTCCGGTGGTGCCCGTCGGTCCGGTGGTGTCAGTGCCCACCCGCACAATGGATCCCGCGAGCCGAAGGCGAGCTGTGAGCTGTGGTCTGTGAACGAAGGGCGGCGTGACCCATGACCGTGTGGGACGACCTCGTCGGGCAGGAACGGGTGAGCGAGCAGCTCACCGCGGCCGCCCGGGACGCCGACGCGCTCGTCACCGCGGCGGCGGCCGACGCGCCCCCGCCCGAGACGTCCAAGATGACGCACGCCTGGCTGTTCACGGGCCCGCCCGGCGCGGGGCGCAGCCAGGCGGCGCGGGCCTTCGCCGCCGCGTTGCAGTGCGTCAGTCCCGACCGTGCGCTCGGCGGAGCCCCCGGCTGCGGGTTCTGCGACGGCTGCCACACCGCGCTGATCGGCACCCACGCCGACGTCACCACGGTCGCCGCCGTCGGCGCCCAGATCCTCGTCGACGACATGCGCGACACCGTGCGCAAGTCGTTCACCGCGCCGGCGAACGGCCGCTGGCAGGTCATCCTCGTCGAGGACGCCGAGCGGCTGAACGAGAAATCCGCCAACGCCGTCCTCAAGGCCGTCGAGGAGCCCGCCCCCCGCACGGTCTGGCTGCTGTGCGCCCCCTCCATCGAGGACGTCCTGCCGACCATCCGCTCCCGCTGCCGCCACCTCAACCTGACGACGCCCTCCGTGGACGCCGTAGCCGACATGCTCGTACGGCGCGAGGGCATCGAGCCGGACGTCGCCGCGGCGGTGGCCCGTGCCACCCAGGGCCACGTCGACCGCGCCCGCCGTCTGGCCACGGACCCGGCGGCCCGGGAGCGCCGCGCCGCCGTGCTGAAGCTGCCGCTGCGGGTCGAGGACATCGGCGGGGCGCTCAAGGCCGCCCAGGAACTCGTCGACGCCGCCGCCGAGGACGCCAAGCAGCTCGCCGAGGAGATGGACGCCAAGGAGACCGAGGAACTGAAGGCGGCGCTCGGCGCGTCCCAGGGCGGCCGGCTGCCGCGCGGCACGGCCGGCGTGGTCAAGGACCTGGAGGACATGCAGAAGCGCCGCAGAACGCGGACCCAGCGCGACAGCCTCGACGTCGCCCTGACCGACCTGACCAGCTTCTACCGCGACGTCCTCGCGCTCCAGCTCGGCTCCCGCATCGCCCTCGCCAACGCGGACTCCGAGGACGCGCTCGAGCGCCTGGCCCGCGGCAGCTCGCCGGAGTCCACGCTCCGTCGCATCGAGGCGATCGCCGCCTGCCGCAGGGCCCTCGACCGCAACGTGGCCCCGCTCCTCGCGGTGGAGGCGATGACGATGGCCCTCAGAGCGGGCTGACGAACCCCCGGCCGACGCCCGCCCCACGGCCGTCCGACGGTTGACGCCGTAACTCGTACGAGGCACGGCGTGCGCGTAGGGCACCCATTCCGTCGCGCAGAGTTACGCTCGCACCATGCACACAAGGCGCACCCTCCGTAGGACCCGCACCGCAGGCTGCCTGCTCGCCGCCGCGCTGCTGGTATCCGGCTGCTCCTCCGGGAGCACGCCGAGTACCGCCAGCTCGGCGGCGGAGGAGAGGACGACGGCGCTGGCCGCGCTGCCCCGCTCCACGCCGGCGGCGCTCACGCCGTACTACGAGCAGAAGCCGTCCTGGCGCGACTGCGGAGTCCCCGGCTTCCAGTGCGCCACGGTGAAGGCCCCGCTCGACTACGCCGATCCGTCCGCCGGCGACGTCCGTCTCGCCGTGGCCCGCAAGAAGGCCACCGGCCCGGGGAAGCGGCTGGGCTCGCTGCTGGTGAACCCCGGCGGCCCCGGCGGCTCGGCGATCGGCTACCTCCAGTCGTACGCCGGGATCGGCTACCCGGCCGGGGTGCGCGCCCGCTACGACATGGTGGCCGTCGACCCGAGGGGCGTGGCCCGCAGCGAACCCGTCGAGTGCCTGGACGGGCCCGAGATGGACGCGTACACGCAGACCGACGTCACACCGGACGACGCGAAGGAGACGGACGCGCTGGTCGCGGCGTACAAGGAGTTCGCCGAGGGCTGCGGAGCGGACGCGCCGAAGCTGCTGCGCCATGTGTCGACCGTCGAGACGGCCCGCGACATGGACATCGTGCGGGCCGCGCTGGGCGACGAGAAGCTGAACTACGTCGGCGCCTCGTACGGCACCTTCCTCGGGGCCACGTACGCCGGGCTCTTCCCGACCCGGGCGGGCCGGCTGGTGCTGGACGGCGCGATGGACCCCTCGCTGCCCGCGCGGCGGCTCAACCTCGAGCAGACGGCCGGCTTCGACACGGCGTTCACCGCCTTCGCGAAGGACTGCGTCCGGCACGGCGACTGCCCGCTCGGCGGCCGGAACACCCCTCCCGGGCAGGTCGGCAAGAACCTCAAGGCGTTCTTCACCGACCTCGACGCCCGGCCGATCCCCACCGGTGACGCCGACGGCCGCAGGCTCACCGAGTCGCTGGCGACCATCGGCGTGATCGCGGCGATGTACGACGAGGGCGCCTGGCAGCAGCTGCGCGAGGCGCTGACGGCGGCGATGAAGGAGAACGACGGCGCCGGACTCCTCCTCCTGGCCGACAGCTACTACGAACGCGACGCCGACGGCGGCTACACCAACCTGATGTTCGCCAACGCGGCCGTGAACTGCCTGGACCTCCCGCCCGCCTTCGGCTCCCCGGACGAGGTGCGGGCGGCGCTCCCCGACTTCGAGGAGGCGTCCCCGGTCTTCGGCGAGGGCTTCGCGTGGATGGCGCTGAACTGCGCGTACTGGCCGGTGCGGGCCACGGGCGAGCCGCAGCGCATCGAGGCGAAGGGCGCGGCCCCGATCGTCGTCGTCGGCACCACCCGCGACCCGGCGACCCCGTACCGCTGGGCCGAGGCCCTGGCCGGCCAGCTGTCCTCGGCCCGCCTGCTCACCTACGAGGGCGACGGCCACACCGCCTACGGCCGGGGCAGCGACTGCATCGACTCCACGATCAACGCCTATCTGCTCCGCGGTACCCCGCCCGCGGACGGAAAGCGCTGCTCATAACCGGTGCCGCCATCCCCGGAGGCGGGCGCTCCGGCCCGCCTCCGGGGCCGGTACGAAGCACCCTCGGAAACTGTGTAGACTTACCGACGTTGCCGATCGCACCATGGTGCGGGCAGCGCGCCGCCTTAGCTCAGATGGCCAGAGCAACGCACTCGTAATGCGTAGGTCTCGGGTTCGAATCCCGAAGGCGGCTCC